>JBEKUT010000553.1:0-4519 GCA_049514735.1 Bryobacteraceae bacterium | reverse complement strand
TTTTTGAACACGCGCAAAACGGACCGCGACCCGCTCTGCCCGATCGCTGGCTGCTGGTCTTTGTGGCGTCGCGGGCTCGCGGCCTTTGCTCACTTTTTGAACACGCGCAAAACGGACCGCGAGCCGCTCTGCCCGATCGCTGGCTGCTGGTCTTTGTGGCGTCGCGGGCTCGCGGCCTTTGCGCTTTGAAGCTCCCATCTCACAAGATGCTGGAGCGTATTTTGAACGGCGACCGCGCCGTTCTCGCGCGAGCCATTACGCTCGTCGAGAGTTCGCGGGCCGATCATCAGGAGCGCGCCCGCGAATTGATGGACGCGTGTCTCCCTTACACGGGACATTCGGTGCGCCTCGGCATTACGGGCGTTCCCGGCGTTGGCAAAAGCACGTTTGTCGAAGCGCTCGGGATGCACATCATTCAGGAGCGTCACGAAAAAGTTGCGGTGCTCGCCATCGATCCGTCGAGTCCCGTCTCAGGCGGCAGCATTTTGGGCGATAAGACTCGTATGCCGCGGCTCTCCACCGACGAGAACGCATTTATCCGTCCTTCGCCTTCGCGCGGAACTGCGGGAGGCGTCGGCGCGACCACGCGCGAAGCGATGCTGTTATGCGAAACGGCCGGATTTCAAAACGTCTTCGTGGAAACGGTCGGAGTGGGACAGTCGGAGGTCGCGGTTGCGTCCATGGTAGATTTCTTCCTGCTGCTGATGATCGCCGGAGCCGGCGACGAGTTGCAGGGGATCAAACGCGGCGTTCTCGAACTCGCGGACCTGGTCGCGTTCAACAAAGCCGACGGCGATGATCGCATTCGCGCGGAGGCGGCTCGCAAACAGCTCGAAAGCGCCATGTCGCTGTTTCCGCCGCAGCCGAGCGGATGGCGTCCTCCCGTGGTCGTTTGCTCGGCCCGTGCCGGCGACGGCATCGTGCAAATCTGGGACACGGTTCTCAGCCACCGCGCCCGCATGAGCGCTTCCGGCGAACTCGATCTCAAACGCAAACGCCAGGCCTGGGACGCGATGTACGAGACCATTCGCCGCGCGCTGGTTCACAATTTCTTTTCCGATCCCGAGGTTCGCGGCAGATTGCCGCAACTCGAAAAAGATGTCATGGAGGGCCGCATCAGTTCATACGGCGCCGCGCGCTCGCTCCTCCAATTACTGAACGGCGCTCTTACGGAGTCATCATAAATGAGGCATTCAACTTGCGACCGGATCGCAATACTCACGCCCGAAGAGGCCGCCGCACTGGTCTCAAACGGCGAAACAATCGGGTTCGGCGGTTTCACATCGGCGGGCGCTCCCAAGGCCATTCCACAGGCCATCGCGGCGCGCGCGGAAGACGAACACAAAGCGGGGCACGAATTCAAAATCGGCGTACTCACCGGCGCATCCACCAGCGACATGCTCGACGGCGCGCTCTCCCGCGCCGACGCTATCGCCTTCCGCACGCCCTATCAATCCGATTCCAGCCTGCGGAAAAAAATCAATACGGGCCAGACGCGTTTTTTCGACATGCACCTCTCGAAGCTGCCGCAAGCGGTCCGCTACGGATTCCTTGGCCCGGTGCATTGGGCCATCGTTGAAGCCTGTGACATCACTCCCTCGGGTGAAATCACCTTGACCGGCGGCGTCGGCGCCGCACCTACATTCTGCGGCCAGGCCGACCGCGTCCTCGTCGAACTCAACAGCTTCCATCCCGCCAAACTGCGCGGCTTCCACGACATCTACGAGCCCGAAGATCCGCCCCACCGCCGCGAGATTCCGATCTATAAACCGTGCGACCGCATCGGTACACAAACCATCCAGCTGGACCCGGACAAAATCGTGGGCATCGTGGAAACGGATTATGAGGACAACTCGAAAGCGTTCTCCGCGCCGGACGAGACCACGCGGCGAATCGGCGAACTGGTGGCGGAGTTTCTTGCGTCCGAACGCCGCGCCGGACGCATTCCGCAGGAGTTTCTTCCGCTGCAATCGGGCGTCGGCGACACCGCCAACGCGATCCTCGGCGCTCTCGGCGAGCATGGCGACATCCCGCCATTTTCGATGTACACGGAAGTGATTCAGGATTCCGCCATCGATCTGATGCGCGCCGGCAAGCTGCAATTCGCAAGCACGTGTTCGCTCACGCTTAGCGCCGAAAAAACGAGAGAGGTCTACAGCGATCTCGATTGGTTCCGCCCGCGCCTGGTGCTACGCCCCGAGGAAATTACCAACAATCCCGAAGTGATCCGCCGTCTTGGGCTGATCTCGATCAACACCGCTATTGAAGTCGACGTCTCCGGAAACGTGAACAGCACGCATGTCATGGGACAGCAGCTCATGAACGGCATTGGCGGATCGGGCGACTTCACGCGCAATTCGTATCTCTCGATCTTCACCTGTCCTTCGACGGCTAAGGGCGGAAAAATCACTACCATCGTTCCGCAAGTCACGCACGTCGATCACAATGAGCATTCCGTGCAGGTGGTAATCACGGAGCAGGGCGTGGCGGATTTGCGCGGAAAAGATCCCTTCGAGCGGGCGCACCTGATCGTTCACAAATGCGCCCATCCAAGTTACCGCGCTGAGTTGAACAGCTATCTGGGAACCATCAAAAACGGCCATAGCGCTTTCACATTGGCCGCCGCCTTCGCCATGCACCTGCAGTTCGCCCACACTGGCGATATGCACGGTGTGGACTGGGGCAAATTTATGAAGACGCTCTAAACCTTCTTGAGTTTCACGCCGCCATTCGTCGTCGTGACACGAATCAACGGGCCGCCCGAACCAACGTTGAAATCCAGGTTTCGCGGCCGCAGATCCCCATGCATCGTGACCGGAAAATCGGATGCGACGCCACCGTTCACCGTCTCGGTTTGTACATGCGCCGAGTAAGATTCCGGTATCGCGATCGTCACGCCGCCATTGCGCGTGCTGACCTCGAGCTGGCGGCCATCCCAGCTATTGCCCGCCAGTTCGACGTTGACCCCGCCGTTCACCGTCGTGCCGCTCACATCCCCCGCGACGCGCTTCAAATCGATGCCGCCGTTGTTGGCGTCAAACTCGATCCGGCCGCGTACATCCGAGATTGAAATGCCGCCGTTGAATGTCTTGAGATTGAGATCGGTAGTCTGCGGGACAAAAATTTCGTAGCTTACCGACCACCAGGAGTTCTCGCCCGCATCCGGACCCGTCGCACGGACCTGTCCACCCGATGATTCCACTTGAACCTGTCCGGCCAGCAAACTCGCTTGAGCGTCGTTGTCGGAGTGCGTCTCCACTTTCGCTCGCACCAGGACATCGTTCCTCAACCAGCCCTTTACGCTGGTCCCGCCATTCTTGCCGGCATCCAGCACCAGGCGCCCGGGTCCCGGAATAGACTGCTCCCGGACTTGACAGAATCGCGCCCGGTCCGAGCCGCGATCGCCATTGTCACAACTCATCTGCTTGTCGCGGTTGTCCCGCATCTGCGCGTGCGCTGAACATGCCAGCGCTAGAGCAATAACGAATCCAGCCTTCATGAAAAACCTCCCGTCCAAGGCGTAGACGAACGTTTTGATTATCGGTTGGGCTTGAAATCAATTTACCGATGAGATGAAACCTGTTGAAAATGCGATGGCTTGCTATTGCTACACCCCCGCCGCCAAGTTAGAATGGTTTAGGCTGTTCTTCTGAGGGTGAAAGTCGGCTTCATGCCGTGCGCTTGTTAACTCAAGCCTAGCCCCAGGGGGCGGCTTTTTCCACGTTGAACCGGTTTTCCGACAGTACGGTTTCTTGTCAAAGTCGTACAGGTCCCATAAAAAGCTGACCTTGTCTTCAACGAAATCGTAATACCGCATTTCCTTCCTCGTGTACGCTCGATAAACTGCCCAGTTCATGTAATCTACTACGCTCAAACAGGGTTTCCCTTTCGGGGCTTGAGGGCTCGATCTCGAATGTCGTGCAATCGGCCTTCACCCTGAATTTTTCTTCGAATCTCGTCCGTGCCTTCCGTATGGCGTCTTCTAATGGCTTGCGACGTTGACGCGAGCCACGGGGTGGAAAAGACGATTCGGTTGTGAACGAACCGATGGAGCACTTTTTGAAATAGCTTTCCCACAAGATCGTCGTAAAACCGATCCTCGTCGCCGTTGTGCGTCGACCTGAAGATCTCCTCGGTTTTCCTCGCAACGACAAACTGGGCCTTAAACGGCAGGCTTATCACTTTCTTGTAAAACAGATATCTGACTTCAGGCGCATCGTCTTTGGCGTGAAGAGCCGTAGATGTTTTGGCGATGGATGGAACGTTTACAAGATATGGATCGCTAACTATCGACTGCTGCGCCCGCAGTACGGCGCGTCTGATGTCCCGTGGCTTTTGCGTTTCGATAAATCCGAGGATAAGAAGTGCCGAACAGCCTTCAGTGCCGACAATGAATTTTCCGTTCCGATCGTAGAAGGTCGAATCGCGGTGTCTTCATCAATGGCTTAAGTTTACATCGCGCGCACCCAATTCGCAGAAACCGCTGGCGGCGCGTTGATGTGTTTATCGCGACTACTTC
>JBEKUT010000552.1:0-4521 GCA_049514735.1 Bryobacteraceae bacterium | reverse complement strand
GCCGCCAGCGGCCTTGATGTATTGATCGACGATCTTATGAACGTCCTGCGCCGGCGCAGAGGCTGCGAAAATTACCAGCGCAGCGAGGCTTCTCCAAATGGTCACCTCTACTCCTCGCGCAGCGCCTTCATTGGATCGATCTTGGTCGACCTTCGCGCCGGCAGGTAACAAGCGAGCATCGCCAGCGACGCGAGCAACAACGGCGCGCCGACGATCAAGCGCGGATCGTTGGTCGCAACATTAAACGCGTCGACAAAAACGCTCGTTAGCGACGAAAGAATTTTCACCATCGCGACCGCTCCCAGAAATCCCAACGCCGTTCCCACGGCCACCAGCGCCGCGCCTTCGCGCAACACCAACCGTAGCACCTGCGCCTTACGCGCGCCCAACGCCATGCGAATTCCAATCTCCTTGCGTCTGCGCGCCACCGCGTACGCCGTGACCCCCGCGAGTCCAATTGCGGCCAACACCAGCCCGAATGCTCCGATGCCGCCGTACGTATCCAGGGCGAGGCGCATTTCAGCCCGGCTGATCTCCATGTAGTTGGCGAGCGTCCGCACGTTAAAGACAGACAGATTCGGATCGATGGAAGCGATCTCGCGCTGCACGCCACGCAGGCCGCCGGTTCCCGCGTCAGACCGAATCATGATCGTAATGCCTCCGGGCGGCGGGCTCGCAAAATCGCGCCGCGTTAACGGGAGATACATCAGGGACGCAGTGTCTTCGGCCAGGACGCCGTTCGTCAAGTCGTGAACCACGCCCACCACTTCATACGGCTGCGCGTCTTCCGTGACATGCCGTCCGATCGCATTCTGATTTCCGAAAAGCGCGCGCGCTGCGCTCTCGTTCAGCAGGACAGGCAGCGTCTGCGATCCCTCCCTCGAAATCCGTTCGTCGCGTCCTTCGAACTCGCGGCCGGCGATCATGGGCTCGCTGAGCGCGGCGAAATATCCCGCGCCGACCGTTTCCGTAGCCACTTGTTTCACGGACTGCGCAGTGCTCAATTGAGCGGTTCCCGTCACGACCGAAAAGGGCGGTTGCGCGGCCAACGCGACACCGTCTACGCCGCCCGCGGCGCGCAGCAGACCGGGAAGCTTCTCGAAGAACGCTTGCGCTCTTTCGGGCGTGTAGCCATCGCGCATGGGATCGATCGAGAGCAGATACATGCTGTTCGCGTCGAACCTGGTTTCGATGTTGTTCGTCTTGCTGAACCCCATGACGAGGAAACCGGTCATCAACAGCAACATCAGCGATCCGGCAACTTGTCCCACCACCAGCAGATTGCGCAGGCCGAAGCGGCGATATCCGCGCAGTTGAACCATCGCGCCCTCTTTGAGCGCCGGGGCGAGATCGGCGCGAGTCGCTTGGAGCGCGGGTACGAGGCTGAAGCCGATGCCGCACAGCACTGCGAGGGCGAAGGTGAAAACGGCTACGTGCCAATCGGGGCTGTAATCGAAATCGACCGGCGCCGCCGATGGCGGCTTCATGCGCGCCGACAGGATCGCCAGCCAATATCCGAGGGCGAATCCCGCCACTCCGCTCAGCATTGCGAGCAGGATGCCTTCGGTCAACATTTGACGGATGAGCCGGAAACGGCTGGCTCCGATGGCCAGGCGAATCGCCAACTCCTTGCGCCGCGCCGCGCCGCGCGCCAGCAGCATGTTCGCGAGATTCATGCACGCGATGGACAGTATCAGGCCGATCAGCGTGCCGACGAATCCAACCACCACGGGCTTCATCTCGCGCGGGATCGGCATGATGCTGCCGGCCGCGAGCAACGTCACGCGTCTGCCCTTGTCGGCGCGCACAGTGTCGCGATCGTCGAGCCGGCGCGTGATCGCGTCGAGGGCGGCTTCCGCGGAATCGATGGACACCCCGGGCGCCAGGCGCAGAATCGGAATAAACTGTTTCACATCGCGTTTGTTTAAAACGTCGTCGCCCAGTTCCGGCGCGAGCGCGGCGGAAACGGTGAGCGGCACGAATAATTCAGAGGGATTTAGAATCCCATTGAACTCCTTCGCCGCGATTCCCACGATGGTCGCGAGCTGCCCGTTCAGGCGAAGCGTCTGTCCCACCGCGTCGGGCGACGAGTTCAGACGATTGCGCCAAAACCGGTCCGTGATCACGACGGCGGGCGCGCCGCCGGGCTGGTCGAGAGCGGGGCTGAGCACTCGTCCAAGTTGCGCTTGGACGCCGAGCACCGCAAAATAATCGGGCGATACCAGTTGGCCGAAAATGCGCTGCGGTTTCGCGTTCGCCTCGAAGGCGGCATTGAATGGGACGCCGCTTTGAATCGCGGCCACCCCCGCAAATAGGGTCTTCTGAGTACGAAACTGCTCGATGTAGTAATACGACACCGGGTTTTGCGTGATTGCCAGATCTTGCGCGTGCGCCGCTCCCGGCAAGTCGCGGAACATTTGCGTCCACAGCCGCCCGAATACGGAGCTGGTCACGCCCATGCCGAGTCCCAATGAAATGATTCCGACCAGTGCGAATCCGGGTGACTTGATCAGCGCGCGCACCGCATATCGTAAGTCGCGGCGCATTTCGCTGAGGTATTCGATCGGCACCCGAATCGCGATGTCCGCAATCAGCCGGATCAACCACTTCCTCGCCGTAAAGATCTGCAATGCGAAACTCATTCCGTCACCATGGCCTGTTTCAGTCTGTTTCAGTCGAATCGCGTGAACCAACTCCTGAAGACGGTCGCATCCGGCGTTTAATACAGTTCGGCCGAAAAAAATGAGGCGGTAGTAGCGGCGTCGCGCGTCGTCCAATTCGGGCGCGGGCCGTTCGTCGGGGCCGGCCACAACCGCACTTTTCCGGACGTCCGTTCCAGGACCTCCTTGCATGATTCCGTAGCCGTGCTGCCCGCCCCCTGCAAGGGAAAGCATGATGTGGAACCACTGAGGTTTGAGGGGCAAGTGGTCGATCTCAGGCGTCAGGCATATGTATATAACGCGATATATACATATCAGTTAATAGCGGTCTTGAGGAGCTAGCCGCGCGGAAGTCTACCTTCTCTTGAGGAGCGCGAGACCCTCCATAATTGGTAGCTCTTTATTTCCATGCGAACGACAAAATAACCGCCGGCTAGCAACGCCACGACTAGAAGGAAGACGCGAGGCTCGGCCATTGCCAGTCCTGCAAAGAAGAATATGGCGGTTCCTGCCAACATGCACGCAAAGGTAAACTTAAGATAGCCCGACGTGACGTCAAGGAGTCGCTGCAGCATCACTTTTCCTCCGGAACAAATATGCGCCAGATGAGCCTGCCAATCAAGCAGATGTGGCCCAGGTCGAAGACCCATTGTACAGGGATCTGCCCAAAAAACTTCTTGTCCCCTCCTAGCCACCATTTTACTAGGAGATCGGCAAGAGCGATTCCGGCGATGGCAACGAAGGTCGCGATGAACTCAATGGCCAAATCTCCAACTCGGCCACCAAGGCGTGTAACGAACGATAGTTTCGGATTTGGCGGTGGCTGTGATGGTGCGCGCGGCTTCGGCATCTCGATTATTAGTCTGACGAGCCGCGTGATTTCTTTGATTTTCTCTCTATGGGAGACGGAGACCGCGAATGAAAACGAAAAACATTGGATCGACCTTCGATAGCTGGCTGACCGAAGAGGGCATTCGCGAAGCGATCACCGCAGTCGCCATCAAACGCGTTCTCGCCCGGCGAGGCGAGGCCGCGATGAAAGAGAAGAACTATTCCAAAGCAGAGATGGCGCAGCGGGTGCAAACCAGTCGGGCGGGGCAAAAGCGGCGCAAGCCGTAGGTCGCGAACTGCGGCTGGAACTGATTTGAAACGCCTTAAAACAACGTCCGGGCATACACGCCCGTATGCTCATCCGGCCCACTAATATAAGCCTCGGCCGCATACGTCGACTCGCCCGGCTTAACCACAATGCTCGCGTCCGTCACCCGCGCCGACGCATCCGTCGCCCAGTTGAGCACATTTCCCGTAGCCGGATCGATGCTTAGCGGAGCCCCCAGAGTGCTCGCATGCAGCTCCGGCTCGCCGATCACCACGCGCTGCACAATGGCCGGATAACCTTGGTTGGCGCAACCCATCTCGGCCGCCGGACCACAATCCGCCGCCGTCACGATCTTCATCCGGGTGAGAATCAGAACCGATTTACCGTCCGAAGGGTTCAGCAGCCGCAGCGCTATATTCTGATTCGCGGGCTTTGAAAAGTCCACGCCCTGGCCATACATGCTCGCCAAATCCCGGCTGACTTGATTCGCGTGCGTGCTGCGGCGATTCGTCCCCGTGGAAAGGTAGACGCCGACAGCGAGCGGGACGAGAAACACCGCCGTCAGTACCATTTGTACGGACGTACTACCCCGGGCTCTAATGCGAGTTTGCACCTTCCCTCACTATGGCCGAACTCCGGCGCGATTGCTATGCGGCGGGTAACTTAGTACGAGCCGGGGTCTGAGTCATGGTGTATCCGTACATGAGTAGACCGGCGCCACATAAAAACGTCGCGAGAGCGATCCACTGCGTCAGCGACAAG
>JBEKUT010000551.1:0-4522 GCA_049514735.1 Bryobacteraceae bacterium | reverse complement strand
GCTGTTCCCGCTGCAGCCGGTGGATTGCCTGCGTCTGCTCGCGATCTTCATTCACCGACAGCACCAGGCAGCGGTTGAGCAGTTCTTCATCGATGTCGATGGCCGTGGTGGTGAGAAACATCATCACCGGACCTTCGACGCGGTACTGATGCGTGACCAGTTTCCCAGTCTCCGGATCCTTGCCGGTGGAGGCGATCGAGAGCACCCCTTCGCTTTGCAGCAGCTTCAACGCATAGGCGGCGCGGCTGGCGCCTTCCTCTTCCGCGATGGCCAGCACCTTGTGTTTGAGATCCATGCTGCCCATGTAATAGAGCGACTGTTCCGTCATCGCCGAGAACCGGATGCATTCCTCTTCCGGCACGAAAGCCAGCACCGCATCCATGAGCGTGCTCTTGCCCGCCGCCGATGACGATTGCACCAGCACCGCCAGCGGCGATTCCAGATGACGCGACACGGCCGCCAGATAGCCGATGAGCTTGTTGTTCTTCTCACCCACCAGGCCGCAGCGGTCGAAGTCTTCCGAGATCCGTTCGAGCAATCGCGGATCTTTCAGCAGCGCCAGCGCTTCGGCGCGTTCTTCGTCGCTGATTTCGACTTCCTGTTTCGCCGGTTCCAGAGCTTTGCGGATCTGCTCCGATTGCAGCCGCTCCAGCGCGAGAAACACCTGGCCCACGTCCTTGCGGATGACATCTTCCTTCAGCCCCAGCTCTTCGGCGGCGCGTTTGATGAAGGCGGCGCGCTGGCGGTCGGTCTGCAGGTCGAGCGTATCGACGTGAAACTCCTCCTGCCGCGAGACGAGCACGTTCACCTTCATCACTTCGGGGCTGAGATTTTTCGCCAGGCCCCGGATGCGATAGCGGCGGTCGTCGCGCGAAATGACGATCTCATCGCCATGGATGCGGACCTCCGGTTCGGCGGCTAAAGGAATGATGGGTTGCGGCTCGATTGTTTCTTCTTTAGCCGCCTGGTTTTCTTTCCCCCACGTCTTTTCGCACCATGTGGCGCGGTTGAGCAGCACCGCCAGGCTCTCGCCAGTGCGCGCATATTCGTTGGCATCCATGCCCTGCGGAAACAGCACGCGATGCGATCCGATGCCGAGTGTGAGCAGTTCTTCTCTGAGCCGCGCGGCCGCCGCCTCGCCGGCATCGTCGCGGTCGTAAGCAATCCACACCTGCTCGATCGCGTGCTTCTGAAACGCCTCCCGGTGATCGTCCGTAAATCCATTCACGCCGTAGCTGGCCGTCACGTTGCGGAACCCCGCGCACCAGAACGTCAGCGCGTCGATGATCGACTCGCACAGGATGATTCGACGCCACGAGAGCTTCTTCGTTCCACACGCCGCGATGCGGCCCCGGCAGGTAGGTATGCTGCGGCGTCCCGGCGCGCAGATTGTTGTTGATCTTCCGCCCATACACGCCGGCCACGTTGCCGGCAAGATCGAAGATCGGGAACACGACGGAGCCGTTCATGTGCTCGTGGCCGCTCTCGGCGCGCAGAATGCCGAGACGCTGCAAGCGTCCACGAAGATCGGCTCCGGTCTTGCGGTTCTTGTCCGGCAGCGTGAGTCCCAGTTTGCGATTTGCAAAACCCAGCTTGAAGTGGCCGATCATCTCCGGGTGTGTGAGGCCGCGGCCTTCGAGATAGCGCAATGCTTCCGGCGAGTTCCGTAGCGTCTCGTGATAGAAGACCACCACGTCGCGCAAGGTTTGTTGATCGTCGGCGTCCGGCGCGACCGGCGAGGCGAGTTTCACCGTCGTGCCCTTGCGAACCACGTGGGCGGGGCGCCCTCTGGGCCCGGCGGCTAACGCCGGATGATCGGCGCGCAGCAGTTCGGCGGCATGGCGGAAGCTGACGCCCTGAGTCCGCATGACCCAATCGATGGTCGAGCCGCCGATGTTGCACTGGCCCATACAGCGCCACAGGTTGGTTTCCGGCGTCACGATCAGCGACGGCGTGCGGTCGTCGTGGAAGGGGCAGCGTCCCACCAGGTTCGCCCCGGCGCCCTTCAACTCCACCCCGAAGCCGGTCACCAGGCGCTCGATTTTGATTTCTCTCTTTAGCCGCTCGATCTCTTCGTCCGGGATACGCGCCATCTCAGAAATCCCTCCGAAACGGCTTGCAGATGCGATTGCTGTCAAGAAACATATGTGCTATATTGTCGATAGCACATGGTATCTCCAGAAGTCAACATATTTGCTCTCCCTTCGTATCTTGGAATCGTGAGCAATCCGGAGACAGCGACTCTCGACTTCCCACAGCAATTAGCCGCTCTGCGCAAACACCATGGCCTTACGCAGCAGGCGTTAGCTCAGCGGATCGGCATCCATGTGGTCCAACTGCGGCGCTACGAGGGGGGCACCTCGCAACCCACGCTCGACGTCATTCGCCGGTTGGCAACTGCTCTCAGCGTGAGTGCGGATCTGTTACTTTTTGGTAAGAACGAACGCGGCCCCGATGAAGACCTGCGCCTGCAGTTTGAGGCCGTCTCCCGTTTCGACACCGATGAGAAACAGGTGATTCGCTCGCTTTTAGAAGGCATGATCCTGAAGCATGAGGCGCGCCGCTGGTCGTCCGTAAACGGCGATGCCACCAACGGGGAAAGGAAGTAACGACATGGCTCTTGATTTCGTTCACGAACGGCAACAAGCTCACGCCTATCTCGATCACCTGCCGCCGGAACAACTCAGCGCCGTCCGCAGTTTGCTGGAGACCATGCTCGATCCGGTGTCCAGAGCCATCGCCAACGCGCCAGTGGAAGATGAAGAGATCAGCGCAGAGGAAAAGCGCGCGGTCGCCGAAGCCCACGAGTGGCTCAAGCACAACAAACCCATTCCGAACGAGGAAGTGCTGGCCGAATTCGGTCTCACCGTGCAGGACTTCGAACGCATGGGCCGCACGCCGCTCCCGCCAGAACCTAACGGCGCGGATCACTAGCGATGGCCAAAAAGATCGCTTGGACCGATCCGGCCAAGGTTGATATTCGCGCGATCGAGCAACAAACCGCAATGCGGATCCTCCACGGCCTGGCGCGCTTCATTCAAACCGAAGAAGGCGACGTCAAACGGCTTCAGGACGTCGAACCGCCAGAGTTCCGCTTGCGCGTCGGTGCTTACCGCATCCGCTTCCACGATCTCGGCGGCACAATCGAAATTCTCGCCGTCAAGCATCGCTCGGAGGCGTACCGCTGAGTAATCAACAAGTTCCTATATAGGAACCCTGTAAACACGGAAAGCCCTGTTTTCAACAGGTTCCCATATGGGAACCAAGGTTCCTATACAGCAACCATTCTGGGGTGGCGTGTCACTAATTCAGCCGGTGCGCCAGCACCGTTCTTGGTTGCCAATCGCGGTCCCTGTCACCACCTGCCCTATTCCTGCCTTATGGTAGTAATTCCCTCAATTGCAGCCATTCGTGGAGCACTCTGTCGCTTGGCAATTCCCCGCAATCGGCAAGCACCTTCACCGTATTGAGACGATGTTTGATCCAGCGAAGTTGGCTCAGTTCTCTCCCCATCTGCCGCAGGTCTTCGGGGTTCGGCGAGTTCTTCGCACGTGCCAGGTTCTCCCCAAACAGTCTGGCTTGTTCCTGCGCCGTCTGTATTTGAACCTTCAGACCATCCATGACCCAATGCAAGATAATCTCCTTGTCCAAGACGAAATGTCCAGGACGCGAACCCAACCTTGAGATAAACCAGGATCGAAGGTTCATGGCGTTCAGCAGGGACTCTTCGCGCACAATGTCGTTGGGGCTGCGTGCCTCTAACTCGGCAGCGCGGATTGCGACTTCTGCCCAATCCAGGGATGCCTCCTTTTTCGCTAATGGCGCAGCATAGTGAAAGATAACTTGCATGCTCAGTCCGTCGAGTGGTTCGCCCGCCTCAAACGGTTGAAGATACGCCAGCCAAGCCTCAGGTCCCGCCGTCTCCAGCGATTTGAAGATGCTTTGTTGGTCCATCTGACCCTTACTGTTGACACCCGCCTACAGGGCAGCCGCCACGGCTGACACTCTGCAAGAGCTGGGGGTTGACAATAACCCCGGCGAAGTCTGCCAGCACACTGACAAAACCGGAGAAAAATGTTACGCCGGTTTGAACGACAGCCTGACTCTGTGCCGCACTGGCCCCGTTCAGGTAGTGGCCACTTTGCGCCGTGATGTCAAAGACTAGGGTTTGACCGCCTCCGGTTGCAACCTGTGCTGTCCCGGCGCCTATTACATCCGCTCCGCCGGCGGTTGCCGCGTGGGTCACTCCTTCAAGTGCCGGGGTCGTGAGGAGTTCTCCGTCTGTTGTCACAGCGCGGCATAGCCGCAACCAAACACTGATGGCGTCTCCCGTTCCCGTATGATGATTGGTTGTTCGAAAACTAAACATCACAAGGGAAGGGAAACGCCATGAACGAGTCTATCGCGAAATACGAGAGCCAGATTGGAGGAGTGATCTCGGGATTCGACCGGTTGGTGTTCCGAGGGAATCTGCGGTCGCTGGTGCATGAGCAGGGCATGAAGAGCTACCTCTGGCACAACC
>JBEKUT010000550.1:0-4522 GCA_049514735.1 Bryobacteraceae bacterium | reverse complement strand
GCCTGCAGATCGCGTTTGGTTTTCTGATAGTCCTCGTCGGAAAGTTTGCCGAGGCGATATTCAAACTGGAGGTCGCGCAGATTGTCGTAGATCTGAGCTTTACGCTCATCCAGGTGCTGCGTGGGAGAGACGGGCATGGCGTCGGGAACATCCTTGGCGCGCACCAGAAGGGTGAACATGAGGGTGCCGACTGTGAGCAGGACTGCGATGGGTAGGACCATAACTCACTCGAGTTTGGAAGTTTCCTTTTCAATCTGATCGTGATAGCGCTCCAGCACTTCGTCGTGCAGTTCCGGACCGCCGGCAGCTACTCGTTTGGCTTGCATATGTTTGATGAAAAACCAAATGGCCAGCAGCCCGACGCCGATCATGACAAACGGCATCACCCACATGAGGCTGTTGAAGCCTTCGATGGGCGGCGTGACGAGGGCTTGCAGGCCTTCCTGCCGCATTTGGGCGTCGACAATCTGCTGGTCACTCCTGCCCTCGGCCAGCATCTTGGCGATCTGTTCGCGCTTGGGGGTAGCGTAATGGCAGCCCAACATCGGGCACGAGCCGACGCTGTTTTTGCACCCCCCGCACAGGCAGGCCAGTTTTTCACCTACACGGCGGACATTCGGTTCCAGCAGATCCGAAGTCTGGGCCAGGCTGATCCCCGTAACCAACAGAACGAGAAAACTACTTCTCCACCGTGACATGTTTTTTTGTTATTCCTACAACTTGTGTACGAGCGTAGGCGAGTTTCACCTTGCTCGGAATGAGACAGATTAAGGTGCCGCTGAGCAGCACGTAATACCCGATCCAGATCCACGACACCAAGGGGTTCACGTAGGCCTGAATCACGGCGTGCTGCCCGTCGTTCACGCCTGCATAGTTAATGTACAGATCTTCGTTGAGCCGGCGGCGGATGGCCACTTCGCTGGCCTGGCTGCGGCTCGCCTTGTAGAAGCGTTTCTCCGGGCGTAGAGTGGTTATCTTTTGACTGCCCTCAAAAACGTCGAGGTCGATGCGGCTCCAGACATAATTGTCGTTCTCGCCATCTTGCATGGCGGCCACTTTGAGCGTATAGCGGCCGATATCGAAGGAGCTTCCTTGCGTTACTTCCATGGTCCGCTCTTTATTGAACGCGGCGCCTGTGAAGCCGATGAACATGACGACGATGGCCATGTGGACGATGTAACCGCCGTAGCGCCGCGTGTTGCGATGCGTCAGCTCAACCACGGCCGGGATGAATCCGATATTCGATTTCGTGGCAATCGCGCGTCCGCCTTTGTAGAACTCCATGGCGACTGTCGCGGTGACGAAGAGGCACATGCCGAAGGAGACCATCGCGAAGGGATGGTCGTAGACTCCGAAGAATGCCAGCGCGATCATTAGCGCCACGGCGGCAACGGCCGGCCATTGGAAAGCGCGCCGCAGGCTCTCGCCCGAACTGCGCCGCCACGCGATCAGCGGACCGACGCCGGTCAAAAACAGCAGAAAAAGCCCGATCGGAATGTTGACGCGTTCGAAGAACGGGCGGTCGACGCTGATCTTTTCGCCGGTTACGGCTTCCGAGATCACCGGGAACAAGGTACCCCAGAGAATGGCGAAGCAACTCGCCAGGAGGATGAGGTTATTAAACAGAAAACTCGATTCGCGTGAGACGACGCTTTCAAGATGCGCTTCGCTCTTGAGATACGGCAAGCGGTCCAGGATGAGATAAAGGACCGCCGCGATGCCAATGGCGAGGAAGGTTACGAAATAGCGGCCGATGGAGCCTTGCGAGAACGCATGGACGGACTGAACGATGCCGGTGCGTGTCAGGGTTGTTCCAAAGATGCAGAGGAAGAACGTCGAAGAAATCAGGACGACGTTCCAAACCTTCATCATGCCCTTCTTCTCCTGCATCATGACGGAGTGAAGGAAGGCAGTGGCCGTGATCCAGGGAAGAAGCGAGGCATTCTCCACCGGATCCCAGCCCCAGTAACCGCCCCAGCCGAGAACCGAATAAGCCCAACCGGCTCCTAGAATGACTCCGGTGCTTTGAAACAGCCACGTCACCAGCGTCCAGCGGCGCGTGGTATAAATCCAGGCTTCACCCTTTTGTTTCGTGATGAGAGACGCGATCGCGAAAGCGAACGGCACCGTGAAACCGACGTATCCGAGATAGAGGAAGGGCGGATGGATGGCCATCGTCCAGTATTGGAGAAGCGGGTCGAGCCCGCGGCCGTCGCCCACATCGGTGATGCCCTTGCCTGCCGCAAGCATCTTGAAGGGGCTCGCGACGAACGTCACAAGGAGCAGGAAAAATGAGAGCGTGGCGGTAAGAATCGCCGTCACGTAAGGCATCATGTCGCGGAACTTGCGCCGGTTCATGAAGACCACGACCATGGTGTAGGTCGAGAGCAGCCAGGCCCACAGAAGCAGCGAGCCTTCTTGTCCGCCCCACCATGCCGCGAACTTGTAGAGTGTCGACATGGCGCGATTCGAATGCGCGGCCACATACGCCATGCGGAAATCGCCAGTGACGAGGGAGTAAACCAGCAGAGCGGCCGCGAGCGTCACCAGGAACCACGTGGAATACACGGCGCGCTCCGCGCTGACGATCAGGAATGGTTTGCGTTTGATTTTTCCAACTACCGATCCGATTACGGCGTAGATGGCGAGACAGAAGGCGAGGAGTAACGCTAGCGCGCCTATATTTTCCATGACAGGTAAAGTCCTAGACTACAAATTCTCTACCGCTAAAAAGCCGCAGGCCACGAAAAAACGATGGCCACTTACGTTCTTGCGTTTTGGAGGGCGTTCTTATTCTGCGCCGGCTTGGCTTCGTACTTCGAAGCGCACTTTGCCTGGATCTTGCTGGCCTCAAACACGCCGCTGGGCGAGAGACGGCCGTCGGCGAGCGCCTGCGCTCCGCCTTTGAAGGTATCGGGAAGCGGATCCATGCCGCTGTAGACCACTTTCAACCGCATCGCATCCTGATGAAGAACGAACGACACTTCACGTCCATTGTGAGCGATGGAGCCGGGCTCAACATCTCCGCCCACGCGCACGCGTTTGCCGGTGGCTTGGTCTCCCATTTTGTTGAGCTCGGAAATGGTCTTATAGTATGTCTTGCTCTCGTTGATGCCGCTGCTCGCGAGCAAAGCCAGGACTCCTATGATTGCGACCACCAGAATCGTGAATTTCGCGTACGTTTTCATAGACCTCTCCCGAAATAACCAGTATACGCCTTCGTTACCAAATGCGGCTCGTTCTCCCGTATTCTGGAGTCTTGGGGGATATGAACCGTTACAACGTATGACTGCATCTAAGTGGCCAAGCAGGTGGGAACATTGACCGAGCTAATCCCAGGAATACACCACATTACTGCCATTGCGAGCGACCCGGCGGCGAACGTTCGATTCTATCGCGATTTTCTCGGGCTTCGGCTTGTCAAGAGGACGGTAAACTTCGACGATCCAGGGACTTACCATCTTTACTACGGCGACGACGCGGGGCATCCCGGCACCATCCTGACGTTTTTTCCGTGGCCGGGCGCGGCTCGCGGGCGGCTTGGGACCGGCGAGGTGTCGGTGGTCCAATTTGAGATTCCGAAAGGGTCGCTGGGTTATTTCACCCAGAGGTGCCGCGAGGTGGGCGTGTCGTCCGACGGTCCGGAATCGCGATTCACAGGGGAGCAATTTCTCACGATTTTCGATCCCGATGGCATGATGATCGAGCTGGTGGAGGGGTCGGCGCGGGCCGATAGTGATCCGCCGCGGATTCTGGGTTTTCACGGTGCGACGATCTCGCTTGAAGGCTACGAGGCGACGGCGAAGCTGCTGACCGGGGCGTTCGGGTTCCGGCTAACCGGCGAGCATGGGAATCGGTTTCGATATGAAGCGACGGCGGGCGGCCTAGGATCGAGGGTGGATCTGGTCTGCATACCGGATGCGCGGCGAGGGTCGATGGGCGCGGGCTCGGTTCATCACATCGCGTGGCGGACGTCGAGTGACGATACACAACTCGAGTGGCGCAAGCGGCTGGCCGATCTCGGATACAACGTAACGCCTGTAATGGATCGCCAATATTTTCACTCTATCTACTTTCGGGAACGCGGCGGCGTGCTGTTCGAGATCGCGACCGATCCTCCGGGGTTCGCGATCGACGAAGCGCCCGCGGAGTTGGGGACGCATCTGAAATTGCCGCCATGGATGGAACCGAAGCGGCGCGCGATCGAGCGGATTCTGCCGCCGTTGGAATAAGGTGAAGAGAGCGTGAGCGATTTCGTATACCGTTCCATTCCAGGTGAAGCGCCAACGGTCGTGTTACTGCACGGCACCGGAGGGGATGAAAACGACCTGGTGTCGCTGGGTCAGATGATCGCGCCGGGTTCGGCATTACTCGGGATTCGCGGGAAGGTGCTGGAGAATGGAGCGCCTCGATTTTTCCGGCGGCTTCGAGAGGGTGTGTTCGATTTAGAGGATCTGCGGTTTCGTACGAATGAGCTGGCGGATTTTCTGGCGCGGCAAGCCGGCCCGCTAGTGGCGTTGGG
>JBEKUT010000549.1:0-4522 GCA_049514735.1 Bryobacteraceae bacterium | reverse complement strand
CGCCTTACTTCAACTTACTCTCGAACAGTTTCAAAATCAGTTTATACTCATCCGCCCAGCTCGATGGCTGCACGAAGCCGTGATTTTCCACCGGAAAAACTGCGAGTTCCCAATTCTCCTTGTGTAACTCCACTAACTTCTGAACCAGCCGGACCGTATCTTCGAAATGGACATTGGTATCCACCATGCCATGGCAGATCAGAAGCGATCCTTTCAGCCCACTGGCGAAATAAATCGGCGACGAGACGCGATACGCTTCGGGGTCGCTCTGCGGAAGATTCAAAATTCCCGACGTGTACTGATGATTGTATTGCGACCAATCGGACACCGGCCGTAATGCCGCGCCGGCGGCGAAGACGTCAGGCTGCCTGAACATCGCCATCAACGTAATGAAGCCGCCATAGCTGCCGCCGTAAATCCCGATCCGTTTCGGATCGACGCCTTCATGCGCCACCAGCCACTTTGCGCCGTCCACCTGATCGTCGAGATCCTTACCGCCCATGTGCCGGTAGATTGCGGTTCGCCAATCGCGCCCATAGCCGGCCGATCCGCGATAGTCGATATCCAGCACAGCGAATCCGTGCTCCATCAGAAGATGATGGAACATATATTCGTGTGAGTAACTCGACCACCAGCGATGCACGTTCTGTAGATAGCCCGCGCCATGCACGAAAATAACGGCAGGGCCGCCCTTCTTGAAATTTACCGGCTTGTAATAGCGCGCCCGCAGCGTCGCGCCATCGCGCGCCGGAAAAGTGACGATGGGCACATCCAGCCAGGGGTAAGTCCAGAATTCCTGCGTTGGCGATGAAGTCAGCTTGCGCGGTTTCGCGTTCGGACGATTCTCCTGCACATAGATCTCGGGCGGCTTGTTGGTATACGAATAAATATCCGCGATCCAGCGTTCATCCAGCGATAGAGTCACGTTATGATTGCCGGGTTCCGGCGTGATCGGCGTTCGCGTCCCGCCCTCTGCATTCATTTCGTATAGCTGTGTAACGCCGGGATCGGCTTCGCTGGTCTCGAGATAGAAACGCGATTTGTCACGCGATATCTCCGCCTCACGAACCTCCCAATTGCCAGACGTCAATGCCCGCGGCTCACCGCCCTCCCATGGAACCGCGTACAAGTGCGAATAGCCGCTGCGCTCGGATTGAAAGTACACGTCGCGGTCGCTTTTCATCCAGCCGATCGTTCGGGCGCCGGGACCATCCACCCAGGCATCGTCATGGATATCGGCCAGCACGCGGGTCTTCCCGGTCGACGGATCGAGCGCCAGCATCCAGCGGTCTTTGTTGTCCGCCCCCCGCGCATAAATGACGGCTTTCGTTCCATCTTCGGACCACACCGGCTGCAGCAACTGCACATCGCGCTCCCGTTCGGCAGGCGCTTTGACATCCGGCTTTACCGTTTTCGCAGCGTCCTGAGGCGCTGTCTCTTTCTGACCGTGATCCACCCATTTCACCTCGCCTGTTTCCACCGCTAGAATCGCGATCTTCGTGCGCGGCTGCCGGTCGCCCACCTTCTCGCGCGAAGGAATGTCTTCCGTGTACGAAGAATCGGTGATGTAGTTCGGCACGATCGTGTTCTTCGCGCCATCGCCGGCTTCTACTACGGTCGCAGTGACGTATTTTTCATCGGGCGAGAGTTGTAGGCTGCCGATCGATTGGCGTGCTTGCAGCGTGAACGGCTTCCTGGGATTCTCCTTTTTGTGCAGCTCTTCCTGCTCTTTTTTCAGCGCTTCACGTTCGCGCACCACTTCGAGCAATTGCTCCTGCTCCTTCTTCAACCATTCCTGGCTCTCCGTGCCCTTCTTCTCTTCGGAAGAATCGGAGGCGGCGGCGCGCGATTGCCCTCCGCGGCCTGGCGGACCTGGACCGCTAGGAGCAGCGCCAGGTGCGCCCGGCAAGCGTATGTCAGTCAACTGGACCAGGCTTCCATCGTCCAGCGACACACTGTAGAGATTGTTCGATCGCGTAAAACAGACGCGATTGCCGTCGCGCGTGAAATGCGGATTCGATTCCGTGTCCGCTGTGCGCGTGATCTGCCGCGCGCGATCGGTAGTGTAATCGTAAACGAACAGGTCGCCGTCGTGGGCGTACACGACGCGCTTACGGTCGCGGGAAAGCTCGCCGTTCGAAGGTGGCGCCAGGGCGGCCTCTTCGTCGCTGAGTTTCCGCAGACCGGAGCCGTTGCGATTGATCACGTAGGTATCCTGATCCTTCTCGACCGGATCGTTGGGCTGTTTCCACCGAAAATAGATACGCTCCGCATCGCCCGACCACCGTACGTCGCTGGGCTCGTAGCCGATCAAGCCGGGACCGCGCATGATGTTGTCGATCGTGAGCGAGAATTTTACGTTCGGTTCGGGAAACAGAACGACGGGGAAGAGAACGGTGCAAGCTGCCAGGGCTGCCGCCTTATGGAAACAATTACGCATTACGTATGAGGTTAGCGCGGACGGCCCAATCGCACCAAACCGCAGTTCGATGCGAACTACGATGCAAACAACCTTGCGAGTCTGTTCGCGAAATGGGGGTCGGAAAGGCGCGCGCGCCCGATTCGAATTTCGAGCGAGCTAGCCGCCCGAGAACGGACGCATCGCCATGCTGGAGGGAGACTCGGATATGTTCGAGCAGGTCGGCGAGCTGTGCCACTGTCGACGAATCGAGCGTGGGACGCGGAGCCGCCTGCCAGGGCCAGTCTCCGTACATTTGGCCGAGATCCGCTCAGTTGCAGACCGACAATGGCGAGTTGCCTGGAGGTCCGCTGGCCCAGTCAGTGCCAATCAAGACTTGAGCATGCGGATCGTCCGTAAACTGGCCCGCAGGGCGGGTATACTCCGCACCGAGAGTTTGAGGCGCCGTTCCGCGAGCGCGAAGCCCAGGCCGGCCAGCTCCCGAGTGGCGAGTCACTCGCCAGAAGTCCAGATCGCGCAGACTCCCGCAGAGTACAATAGCGTGAAACTCCATGCCTCTGGCACCCGGAACTCGCCTCGGTCCCTACGAGATCCTCGCGCCCATCGGCGCGGGCGGCATGGGGGAGGTGTACAAAGCGCGTGACAAGCGCCTGGACCGCATTGTCGCCGTCAAAACTTCAACCGAGCAGTTCTCGGCCCGTTTTGAGCGCGAGACGCGCGCGATCGCCGCTCTAAATCATCCCCATATCTGCCAGCTTTACGACATCGGGCCGAACTACTTTCTGATGGAGTACATCGAGGGCACGCCTCTGAAGGGGCCTGTGCCGCTCGATCAAGCGCTGAAGTACGCCACACAGATTTGTGAAGCACTCGAGGCTGCGCACAAAAAAGGCATCACGCACAGAGACCTAAAGCCCGGCAACATCCTGGTCACCGTAGCGGGAGTGAAGCTTCTCGACTTCGGACTCGCCCAAGTCGGCTCCGCATCGAACTCGGATGACGGCGTCACCCAGACCACTGATCTGACGCAAGCCGGAACCATCCTGGGAACGGCCGCCTATATGTCTCCCGAGCAGGCGCAGGCCAAACCGGTCGACGCACGTTCCGACATCTTCTCGTTCGGCGTCGTGCTTTATGAGATGCTGAGTGGCCGCCGCGCCTTCAACGGCGACTCTGCAATAGCGATTATAGCCGCTGTCTTGCACAAGGAGCCGGCAGCTCTTGATGCGCCCCCCGAGCTGCGGGAAGTGGTCGCCCGGTGCCTGCGCAAGTCGCCGCAGGGCCGCTTTCAATCCGCCACGGAACTCCTTGCCTCCCTTGGCTCCGTTTCCGCAAACCAGCCGGTGGAACAACCTCCCTCCATCGCGGTGCTTCCGTTCGCCAACATGAGCCGCGATCCGGACGACGAGTACTTCAGCGATGGTTTGGCAGAGGAGATCCTCAACGCGCTGACCCACACTTCCGGCTTGAAAGTGATCGCACGAAGCTCGGCCTTTACGTTCAAGGGGCGGCACGAGGACGTCCGCCGGGTGGCCGAGATCCTGGGGGTGACACACGTTCTGGAGGGGAGCGTTCGGCGGGCGGGCAATCGTATCCGCATCACGGCGCAGCTCGTCACCGCTTCCGATGGCAGCCAGCTATGGTCGGAGCGTTACGACCGCGAGCTGGCGGACGTGTTCGCGGTGCAAGAAGAAATCGCCACGGCCATCGCCAGGACCCTACAGATGAAGTTGGTTGCCGCGGCGCGGGCTTATACTCCAAAACTTGCAGCATATGAGGAGCTTCTGAAAGCGCGGCATTATTTTTCGAAGTGGAATCCGGAATCGGCGGCTAATAAAGCGAGCTTTGAAAACCTCACTTCCGGGCGAGCCTACTATCCTTTCGATTCTCGCGATATTGGAAATGTGGAATTCGATCCAGCCTCGCCGCTCTTCTGGACACTGGATTTCAATATCGACCCTGCGTGCAGCCTGCTCTGTCAAGTCGTTGGCAAGCGTGTCATCGTACTGGAAGATGCGGGTACAACCCAAAGAATTCGCGGCGCAGTCCGCGCCCAATCCCGGCGGGCTTCAGGAGGTTATCGCCGTTCTTCGATTGATAGCA
>JBEKUT010000548.1:0-4540 GCA_049514735.1 Bryobacteraceae bacterium | reverse complement strand
CCGATGTGGGATCCATTTCTGTTCGGAGGCCAGTCCCTGATCGGGCAGGCTCAGCCCGGAGTAGCGTATCCGCTGAACTGGCTGCTTTTTTCGATGCCGCTGCACAACGGGCACATCAACTTCGACATTCTGAACTGGTATTTTCTGACCATTCATTACCTGGCGGCGCTGTTCTGTTATCTGCTGTGCCGCGACCTCGGGCGTAGCCGTATCGCGTCGGTGCTCGCCGGCGTAGCGTTCGGACTCGGCGGTTACGTGGCTAACACGGATTGGCCGCAGATGATCAACGGCGCGATCTGGGCTCCCCTCGTTTTTCTCTTTTTGTTTCGCGTGGCGCGCGGCGTTCGGCCCTGGAATAGCGCCGCATTTTGCGGTTTATTCCTGGGCATGAGCTGGCTCAGCGGGCATCATCAGGTCCCGATTTTTCTCACGCTGGCGGCCATCGGCGTGTGGATCTATCTGTTGTTCGAAGACGGCCGTCTCAATCGTGCGCTGCTAACGGCAGCCGCGATTTTCCTGGCCTTTTTCGTGCTCGCCGGAGCTTTTCAAACCTGGCCTGCGTACCAATACGGTCACCTCGCCGTGCGTTGGGCCGGTACCCAACACGACCCGCTCACTTGGAACGAAAAGGTGCCGTATACGGTTCATCAGCAGTACTCCATCAGCCCGATTTATCTTCTCGGCATTCTGATTCCCGGCTACGCCGCCGAAACAAATCCGTACATTGGCGTTGTGGGGCTCGCTTTAGCCGCGCTCGCTCTCGCCTGCTGGTGGAAAACGAAGGAAGTGAGAATCCTGTGCGCCGTTGGCATCGCGGGCCTGTTCATTTCAATTGCCAGGAACGACGTGTTCCATGGCATGCTCTATGCCATTGTTCCTCTGGTTGAAAAAGCGCGCAGCCCAGCTACGGCGATTTTCTTGTTCCAATTCGCGATTGCAGCACTGACGGCGTTCGGAATCGATGCGCTGCTGCTTCCGGAGCATCGCGCTGTTGTTCGACGGACAGCCCTGCTGCTCGCCGGATTCGGCGGATTGATTTTCCTGATCGTCTTCGCCGTCGACCTGGGTCGCGCCCTCAATTGGGGATTCGACGATCGCGTCATGATAGTCCCTCTGGTGGCGCTCGCGCTGGCCGGATTGATTTATCGCTCGACTCGCGGCGGTAGTTTGCGGTGGGCCGCGATTCTGATCGTCGCGCTGTACATCATGGAGCAGGGCAATCTGACGTTTTATTATCTGCCCACCAAAGACGACAAGAACCTTTCGAGATTTGTGAAGGCCTTCGACGACACGAAGGATGTCGCTAGCTTCCTCAAACATCAACCCGGCCTGGTGCGCGCCGACGTCAGCCGCGAAGCGGTCGATTTCAACTTCGGCGATTGGTTCGGAATCGATACTATGACCGGCATTCTGCCGAGTCTGCCTGCCAGCCTGAACAATCTCGAATTCGGCTCCGAGCGTACAAGGATGCTGTACGCGACGAACTACGCCGTCAGCCGCAAACCAACCATGGGTGGCCAACAGGAGATTTTTCGAGATAGCAGCGGCATGATTGTCTACAAGAATCCTGGGGCGTTCCCGAGAATCTGGACCGTTCACGATGCAATTCGCGTGAAGGATCCCGATGACGCAAAACGACACATGCAGGATGTTTCGTTCGATCTGCGAAAAACAACTTTCGCATACTCCGCTCCTCCGACAATGGACCACTGCGATGGCGACAACGTACGCAGTTTCGTGCGGGATACGAATTCGACCAAGGCGATTGTCGAGATGAAATGCCGCGGCATCGTCGTTGAAGCCGAGAACGACGCGCCGGGTTGGTCGGCGAGAATCGACGGGCAGAGCGCAACAATTTATGAAGCCTACACGTCATTGCGCGGAGTTGTCGTGGGTCCAGGTGTCCACACCGTCGAGATGGTGTATCGGCCGGTCAGCGTGATCGCCGGCCTTATTTGCACGCTGACGGCATTTCTGTGCGGCTTCGCGCTGCTGCTGGTCCCGCCGTTTCCGCGCCGCCCTTAATGTTGAAACGATCTCTCGCCGGGCCTTTGATCCTGCTCGCGATCGTCATCGGCTTCTTTTGGAAAATCGTCTTGACCGACCAATACAGTTGGCTCGAGACGCCCGACCTCGCCTACCAGGTAGTTCCGTGGTTGCAATATCAGGCCCAACAGTTCCACATGCATCGCTTCCCGATTTGGGATCCCTTCATGTTCGGTGGCCAGTCACTGATCGGACAAGCGCAGCCGGGGCTCGCGTATCCGCTGAACTGGATTCTCTTCTCGCTTCCGCTCGACGACGGCCATATCAGCTTCACCGCGCTCAACTGGTATTACACGCTGATCCACTACCTGGCCGCGCTCTTCTGCTACATGCTCTGCCGCGATTTGGGGCGCAGCACTCTCGCGTCGATCCTTGGCGGCGCAGCGTTCGGACTGGGCGGCTATATCGGCAATACCGATTGGCCGCAGATGATCAACGGCGCTATTTGGGGACCGCTCGTTTTTCTGTTCCTGTTTCGAGCTGCGCGTGGATTGCGTCCTGTCGCGAATGGCGCGTTTTCCGGCCTGTTTCTCGGCATGAGTTGGCTGAGCGGCCATCACCAGGTCCCTATCTTTCTCACTCTCGCGGCTGGCGCGGTCTGGCTCTGGATTTTGTTGGAACACGGCCGCATCGAAAAGCATCTCGCGATGCCGTTCGTAATGTTCATGGTCTTCTTCGCGGGCGCGGGCGCGTTGCAGACTTTGCCTGCGTTCGACTACGGCCGGATTGCTGTGAGATGGGTCGGCGTCGACAGTCCGGTGGGTTGGGATCAGGTGGTGCCCTATCTGGTACATCAGCGGTATTCGCTGAGCCCGATTCATCTTCTCGGAATCGTCGTCCCAGGCGTTGCCGATAGCGCGATGCCGTTTGCCGGCGTCGTTGCGCTCGCCCTTGCTGCGTTGGCGTTGGCGACGTGCTGGAACGTGCGGGAGATCCGCATTCTAGCGGCGGTGGGAATCGCTGGCCTTCTCCTCGCCCTCGCTCGAAACAACGTATTTCACGGGATTTTGTACAGTATCGTGCCGATGTTCGAGAAGGCCCGCAGCCCTGGCGCCGCCATTTATCTATTTCACTTCGCCATTGCCGTGCTGCTCGCGTTTGGTCTCGACGCTCTTATGCTGCCCGCGGCGAAGCCGTGGCTGCGGCGTCTCGCATTCGTATTGCTCAGTCTCGGGGCGGTCGTGTTCCTGATAATCTTCGTCGTGGATCTGGCGAAGGCGCTGCATTGGACCGTCGACGATCGCGTAATGATGACCGCTCTCGTCGCATTCGCCGCGTCCGGTCTGCTTTATCGCGCGAGCCGCGCAGTCGTTATTCGATGGGGAGTGCCGGCGCTCCTGATTGGACTTTATCTTGTCGAACTCGGCAACGTTTCGCTGTACGCCCTGCCGAACAAGGAGGAGAAGAATCGCAGCATTTATCTCAAGGGTTTTTCGGAAACAAAATCCGTGGCTGAGTTTTTGCGGCGGCAGCCCGCGCCGCTACGAGTGGAAGTGAACGGCGACGATGTGTCCATCAATTTCGGCGACTGGTATGGGATCGATACCTCGAATGGATACGCCGCGAGTTTGCCCGCCACGTTCCAGGATCTCGAGATTTTCACTCCGCGCACGAAGTCGCTGTATGGCGTGAATTACACGCTCAGCAGGAAGCCTACGATGGACGGACAGCAGGAAGTTTTTCGCGACGATAACGGGCTGATCGTTTATAAGAACCCCAACGCGCTTCCGCGCATCTGGACCGTGCATCAGGCCATCCGCGTCAGAGATCCGCAAGACGTACGGGCGCATTTGCAGGACCCCGCGTTCGATCTCGCAAAGAAAACTTTCGGATACGCGGCGCCTCCATCGCTGGAGTGGTGCGATGGCGATTCCGTAAAGAGCTATAGCCGCGGGATCAATTCCACCACTGCACGGGTCGAGATGAAATGCCGCGGCATGGTGGTCCAAAGTGAGAACATGGCGCCGGGATGGGTGGCGTTTGTTGATGGAAAGAAGACTCCGATTTACGAGGCTTACGGCGCGCTTCGGGGAGTGGTTGTGGACGCCGGGTCTCACAAACTAGAACTGCGCTATCGGCCGCTCAGCGTGACGATAGGAGCATTGGCCACGCTCCTGACCTTTGCCGCCGCACTATTTTGGGCCAGTGGGACAGACCATCGCTTTTTGTGGTCTGTCCTTCCCTCTAAGACGGATGGGGCGCCGGGAACAAGCGGGCGAAGGACAGACCACAAAAAACGATGGTCTGTCCCACTACGGCTCGTAACCAAGAGAACTGATCGCAATCCCCGCCGCGCCCGCGGGTTCGGAGAGAATCTTTATATGCTTGTCGCCAGACGTGCCAGGCGCCAGCTTCCAACGCAGCGGTTGTGGATCGGACCGCGATAGCGTTCCCAACGAAACGCCGTCTTCGAAGACCGTGACATTGGACAGTCCCGGGCCCTGCAATTTAATCTCGAATTCCCGCGCGTCATCCGGCCGATACAGCGTCAGCT
>JBEKUT010000547.1:0-7099 GCA_049514735.1 Bryobacteraceae bacterium | reverse complement strand
GCGCCGTCTGCCGTAACCACCAGCGTAAAACGATACGTACCGGAGTGGCGCTGCAAGGCAGCTTCGTTTGCGAAAAGCTTCTCAACGGAAAACCTCCACCCCGACACAGATTTTGAGACTCTCATCACGTCGACATAAAAGTCGACCTCAGGTGGAACATCACGGGCGATAAACTTCCACCCCGCCCAAGCAAGAGGCCTCGAATCGAAAAACACCGTCGACGTCGTGCCTCCCGAAGGATGAACTATCTCCAATTTCGCCAAGAACACAACGCATCCTTTGGCTATGTGACGGCCGGTGTTTTGCACTCTGGCGCGAATATAAATTTCAGACACAGCCGTGCCATCCGGCTGCGTGTACTCAGTATTAACTTTGTTGGCAGCGGTCTCTTTAGAATCAATTCGCAGCTTCGGTCTGTTGAACCAGTCACGCACGTGCTGATAAGCGCCTGAGATGAGTCCACCAGCAAGCGCCGCTCCCCCGCCGATAAGGGCCGCCGTCATGTTCTCGGTCATTGAGCACACGATACCAAACGGCACGCGCACGACCGGTCTGAATCGCCTTGCTTATGTCCGATAAAATCTGTTATCGGCCGCAAGTGACGTATAGCCTGCCGCTACCGCCCCCCGTCTACCGTCCGAACTATGCTTTAGCACCGACCTAGTCAGATGGGGCTCCTTTGGGGAGATTGATCGCGGGCGAGGTCCAGATGGGTCAGGTTGATGAGCGGCGAAGCATCAACCACGGCGATTCGCAAATCACTATTCCTTATTCATCGAGAAAAGCACGATAAGACCTAGGCCGAGCGCAGCCAACGCGCCAATGGTTTGTTGCTTGTCTTTCGTTAACTGCTGCTCTCTAAGGAATTCCACGATCTGGGTTTCGACTGTGCCCGGATTGTCCCACGGAGAGAATGTGAAGACGCGCGGAAAACGGGCCAGGACTGGATTACCTGCGAGATCCGTACGCACAATAGGGATCACAAGCTTTCGCTGCTCCAGCGCGTAGTCCAGCTCATCCTGAACCATTTGATTTGCGGCGGTCGTTATGATCGCCAACACGCAGTCGGCCCGGTCGAGAGCTTGTTGCACGGCCACAGCGCCCGCTGCAGTTGTGCCGTTTCCATGCTGGGGCACGTACATCTCGATACCATGTGCCGCGGCGAGCGTTTGTAGCCGCCACGCCAACGCCATCTCCGTGGGATCGAGACTGTAGCTCAGGAACACGCGAAAGGCCATCGCGCCTCAATTCTAGCGAAGAAAGGTCGGTGCAGAACGGGAACGTCTCATCGATCATATTCTTGTCGGCGGTAAGAAGCACATCGAACCCGGCCCGTTCCGCGGCGGCCAGCAAGTCGCCGTTAGCCAGCGTATCCCACCCTCGCTCTTTGGCCTTTTGTAACGGTGTGGCCCGGAAGAAATTGGGCGATACCGCGTGGCGTTACATGGTCAAAAAGAATGAGCATCCACTGGGGCTTTTGCAGCGGGGATCGCAGGCCCGATGTGATCGAGACTGCGGGCCGCAAACTCAAGTACCGTGGTAATCTGCTCCCGCGTGACGTCGAATTGGTCGATGATCTCCTCTATGCTGGCTCCGGCTTCAAGATTTTCGAACACGGCGGAAACGGGCATCCTGGTATCGCGAAAAACCCACGCGCCGTTTAATCTAAGCACGCTTTCCACGGCGGGGCATTGGGACCAATCCAGAGTTGACATGTTCTTCCGCTGCTTTTATCGTAGCCCTTTCATCAGCCCATCCGGAGCATGCCAACGTCCCGGCGTCCACGCAAAACGGTAGAATCCAGTTATGAAGCGACTCACTGTGGAATTGATCCCAGATCCCGAATTGGGCGGATACACGGCGCGGGCGCCGGACATCCCGGCGTATGGCGATGGCTTGACGGAGGATGAGGCCATCGCGCATCTGAAGGAAGCTTTGAGCGCATACGTAGAAACCTTCGGCCTGGACGAAGCTACAACCAGGCTGAATCCACCAAGCTCCCTTCGACAATTGGACTTGGAATTGGAAGATCTGGTTCGTGCCTAAACTACCGCGGCCCACGGGCGCGGAGATGGTACGTTTTCGCCTCTGGTGATCCGTTCGGCATAAAACTCCCCCAGTTTGGCAAGTCCGATCGATGCACCGTTGGACCTCCTCTATGCAACCCGGCCCGCTCGATGTCAGCCAACCAACGCGTTCCGCCTAGTCGTGATCCAGTGTATGGAGCAACGCGCGCGGGCCGTCCATGTGGCCTCCCGGCGGATCGAGTCGATAGACCAACCGGATAATGTGCAGTACGTTGTAGCCGCCCCCCGAAAATCCATACAGCGCGGTAACAGTCTGGTCGCGATGAAACTCGGCCAAAGCCATTTTAGTCTGCGCACTGTTCGGGCCGGTCGCGCCCGCCACATCCAGCACTTTCCCGTCATAGCCTTTGCGGCGCGCATATTCGAGGGCGGACGGCTCGTCCAGTGCTCCGCGCGGCCAATCACGTCCGCCATAGTTCCCGGCGATTCCTCGCAAGATCAGCATTGTAGCCATTGCAATCCCCTTGGTCAGGACCTGTCAGTCTGCAAGATTCGTCGAGTGGAGAAGATCCGCAGCTTTTAGTCCGCTTGTCATTTCCGAAAGAGTGATGAGTTCATTAAGCATAACCGCATTTTCCACCGTTCGGCAAATCATTCGTTTTGGGCCCTACTGGCTGGGTGGGTTGGGTGGCTTGATGGCGAGCGGATGAAATAGGCCCTGCCCGCTGAAATCGGAGCGGCCCCGGCTTGAACCAAGGTCGCCACAAAGCAGCGACCTCATTGAAAGTTCTTCACACGCCCGGAGGCGGCGTAGTCGGCGGATTCTGCTGATTTACCGAAGGCGCCCCAGGAGGAAGGTTGGAGTTTGGATTCGCGCTTTTCGCTCGATTCCGCGTTCTTGGCGTCGTGCCATTTGTATTGCGCGTGTTGCCGGTACCGTTCGTGCCGACCGCACCTTTACTGGAACCGGTACGTGCGCGTCCCGTCCCGGTAGTTCCGGTCCGGCCCTGAGTTCCCGTTGACGAGCCAGTCTGCCCAGCCGCGCCGCTGCTGCCCGTCTGTCCCGCGCCAGCCGATCCCGCACCGCCTGCGCCACCCGCGCCTCCAGCCCCGGACTGAGCCCACACCAGCGGCGCCGTCGCCGTGGCCGCCGCAAAAAACAAAGTGAAGAATGTTCGTTTCATAAAATCAATCCCGCCAGCTGAGGATGCACGGAAACGGCCAACCCTATCTCCCTCTAAACACTGAGGTACAAACCTCCGCCAGCCGTAAGATTACCTACGCTGGGAATAATTTTCGTGCCCGCTACAGTGGCGACGGGATTCTAAGTTCGAAGCGCAAACGGTATTCTGAGTTAGCCGTGCTCATTGTCAACGAAGTTCAGCCGGTGCGCCGCCCGGACCGCCGGGTTTGGCTCGCCCTACTTGCGGGTTTTGGGGTGCTGCTGGTCCTGATCGTCGCCACCGGCATCGATGCCGTATTCGTCCTCAGCCGCCTGCACGCCAGCGGAACGCAGATCCGCCAGCGCTTTCACCGCCGCACCCGAGCCCTGGAACAGATCCGCTCCCAGATTTACCTGTCGGGAACTTACGTGCGGGACTTTTTGCTCGCGCCCGAGCCAAGCAGCGCGGATGCCCAGCGCACGCGTCTTCAAACTCTGGAGCATACCACCGAGTCCGCTCTGCGCGACTACGAAAAAGATCTTGACCCTGAAGAAATGGCCAGTTTTCGGGAACTGCGAACGGATGTGCAGGCCTACTGGCAGGTGCTGAACCGAACCCTGCAATGGACGCCCGAGCAGCGGAATCGGGAACGAAACGCATTTTTCTATGAAGAACTAGTCCCGCGGCGCAGCGCCATGCTCCAAATAGCCGACCGCATTGCCGACGTGAACGGCCTCGAACTCGATCGCGGAGAAGACGCCTTCAGCCGCGATTTCGACAAGTTCCGTCTGGGATTCATCTTCACCGTTTCGATCACCGTGATTGGAGGAATCGCCGCCACGGGATTGACCATCTCGTACGTGTTGCGGCTCGAGAATGAAGCGCAGTTGCGGCTCCAAGAGAGCAAGCGGGCGCAGGCGGATCTGAAAGAGTTATCGGCCAAGGTGGTCCGCACGCAGGAGGAAGAGCGGCGCGCGATCTCGCGTGAGTTGCACGACGAAGTCGGGCAGTTGTTGTCCGCCATCGTAATGGAAACCGACAATCTCCTGGACTTCGAACACGCCTCTGAAGTGCGGCCGCGCATTGAGGCGGTGCACGAATCGGCGAAAACGGCGCTGGAGGAGACGCGCAACATGTCGCTGCTGCTGCGTCCTTCCATGTTGGACGATTTTGGCCTGGTGCCCGCGCTGCAGTGGCAGGCGCGCGACGCCACGCGGCGCACCGGTCTGCGTGTCGACGTGGATGCGCCGGAGGCAACGGACGATCTTCCAGAAGAACATAAAACATGCATTTATCGCATTGTTCAGGAATCTTTGAACAACGCCCAGAGGCATGCGCAGGCGCGCGCCATCCACGTAACGCTGGAGAACGCCGCAGGCGGCGTGGTGGTGTCGGTCCGTGACGACGGCAGCGGTTTCGATACCAGGATGACGCGCGGTCTCGGCCTGCTCGGCATGGAGGAGCGGGTGCGGCACCTCGGTGGCAGCTTCGCGGTCGAGTCCCAGCCCGGCAGAGGAACGTCGATAAGGGCATCATTGCCGCTAGCGAAATTCGGAAACGGTAAAGGAAACGGGAATGGATCGAATTCGCATTTTGCTGGCTGACGACCACATTGTGGTCCGCGACGGTTTGCGGGTCTTATTAGAACGGCAGCCGGATTTCGAGATAGCCGGCGAGGCAGCCGACGGGATTGAAGCCGTCCGCCTCGCGGAGGAAACCAAGCCCAACGTCGTTCTCATGGACATTGCGATGCCGCTGTTGAACGGCATCGAAGCGACGCGCCGCATTGCCTCGAAATGCCCGAAAACCGCCGTCGTGATCCTCAGCATGCACTACGATGAGAGCTACATCCTGCGATCTCTCAAGGCCGGGGCACGCGGCTATCTGGTGAAGGACTCCGCCAAGGCCGACCTCATTCAGGGCATCCGTTCGGTGCATGAAGGCCGCTCTTTTCTCAGTCCGAAGGTCAGCCGGATTCTGCAGGACGATCACATGCGCCAACTCGAATCCAAGGGTCTTGACGATACCTACGATTTGCTCACCGACCGTGAGCGCGAAATCCTGCAACTGGTGGCCGAGGGCCGGACTAACAAGGAAATCGCGAATCTATTGAACATCAGCCCCTACACTATAGATACGCATCGCACGCACATTCTCCAGAAGCTCAACTTGCATAGCGCTCCGGAATTGATACTATATGCCGTGCGCAAGGGCATCATTTCATAGATGGCATCGACCAGTTGGGATCCGAATCAATACCTTCGTTTTGCGTCGGAGCGTACCCGCCCATGCCGCGATCTTCTCGCCCGTATCGCAGCACCTCGCGTTCAACGCGTTGTCGATCTCGGCAGCGGACCGGGAAACAGCACCGGGCTTCTTGTCGAACGCTGGCCTGAGGCGGAAATAACCGGCGTAGACAATTCCGTTGAGATGATCGCGGTTGCCCGCAAAGAGCGGCCCGCGGTCCGCTGGCTGGTCGAAGATATAACGCAATGGGCCTCCCAGAGCGGCGAAAAATTCGACGTGATTTTCTCGAATGCCGCGCTGCAATGGGTCGATAACCACGCGGATCTGCTGCCGCGCCTGATGGCTCGCGTGGAACCGGGCGGCGCACTGGCTTTCCAGGTTCCGTACAACTTCGACGCAACCGCACATCGCCTCATGCGCGACATCGCCGCGTCTCCGGCATGGCGCAAGTGGTTCCCGCAAGGCGCAGTGCGCGAGTGGCACGTTCACGATGTCGCGTTTTATTACGATGTACTCGCTCCCCACGCGCGCAACGTCGATTTGTGGGAGACCGAATATATTCACGTGATGCCGGACGCGGAGGCCATCGTCGAATGGTATAAAGGCAGCGGCATGCGTCCATTTCTCGACGTCATTCAGTCTAAGCAGGATCGGGAGCGGTTCGCGGCCGAGTATCTGGAACGGATTCGAGGAGCGTATCCGAAGCGGGCGGATGGCCGCATTCTATTTCCATTTCGCCGCTTGTTCGCGATTGCGAGTTTATAGCTGACCAAGCCTGGAGTTGATAAGATACGGGACATGACACGAAGAGGTTTGCTCGGCGCCGCAGCCGCTGCTGCCGTATTCGATGGTCCGGCTCTCCTCGCCGCGGGAGACTCCGGCAGAATCAAGCAAAGCGCCGCGCGCTGGTGCTACAGCAAAATGAGTCTGGACGACCTATGCCTCAATGCCGCGAAAATAGGCCTCAGAGGTATCGATTTAGTGAATCATGATGAATGGCCCACGCTCCAGAAATATGGACTCACGCCGGCCATGACGCCTGGCGCCGGTACGATTCCGGTGGCCTGGAACCGCACGGAGAATCACGACAAGCTCGAAAAAGAAATGTTGGAGAATCTCAAGCTGGCCGCGGCCGCCAAGGTTCCCAACGTCATCACTTTTTCCGGCAATCGCAAAGGGATGCCGGACGACGAGGCCAAGGACAATTGTGTCGCCGGTCTATTGAACAGCAAGGTGGATCATAAGGACTATCAGTGCGACCACACGGTGTGGGGCGTGGATGTGATCAAACGAGTGGATTCGCCCCGCGTAAAGCTCCTCTACGACATCTATCACATGCAAATCATGGAGGGCGATATCATTCGCACGGTCCGGGACAATATCCAATCTATTGCGCATTTCCATACGGGCGGCGTACCGGGGCGTCATGAACTCGATAACACGCAGGAACTGAATTGGCGGGCCGTTGCGAACGCCATCGCGGATCTGAATTATACGGGATTCGTGGCCCACGAGTTCGTGCCGGTGCACGATCCTATGACGTCCCTGGCGCAGGCCTACGATGTATTCAAGGTCTGAGGTCTGGTAAATTTTACAAATGAAGGAAACTCACGAATCGGCGTAAGCGATTGATTTTATGTCGAAACGTGCTGGTGACAAAGG
>JBEKUT010000546.1:0-4570 GCA_049514735.1 Bryobacteraceae bacterium | reverse complement strand
TGCCGGACCAACGGGCGTGGAACTTGCCGGAGCGCTGGGAGAAATCGCCAACGACACGCTCAAGAACGATTTTCGTTCCATTCGGCCGCAGGAAGCGCGGATCCTTTTGCTCGACGGATCGCCGCGCGTGCTGCCACCTTATTCGCCGGACCTGTCGGCGAAGGCCGAGAAATCGCTGATCCGCCTGGGCGTGGGGGTCAAGACGAATGTGAGAGTGGTGGGCGTCGACTGCGACAGCGTCACTATCGACACGGGAAATGGGCAGGATCATATTCCGACTCGTACAGTGATTTGGGCGGCAGGAGTGCAGCCGTCTCCATTCGGAGCCGCGATCGCACGGGCCACCGGCGCGAAGTTGCACAAGGACGGCCGGGTGATGGTGAATTCCGATTGCACCGTGCCGGGACATCCGGAGATATTCGTTATCGGCGACCTGGCATATTTCGAGCAGGACGGCCAACCGCTTCCCGGCGTCGCCCAAGTCGCGATGCAACAGGGGCGTTACGCGGCCAAACTCATTCAGAAACGCCTGCGCGGCGAGACAAATGAAAAACCGTTTCGTTATTTCGACAAAGGCGAATTGGCCGTTATCGGCCGGGCCGCCGCGGTGGCGCAGATCCGCAAACTGCACCTTTCGGGTTTCATCGCCTGGCTGATCTGGCTCTTCGTACACTTGATGTATCTGGTGGAGTTCTCAAACCGCCTGCTGGTATTCGTGCATTGGGGATTTCTATACCTCACATTCAACCGCGGCGCCAGACTGATCACCGGCAGCGAGAAGGTGTTCGAGGACGCCTGCAAGGAAGAACCTCAACTGGAGAAAAAAACATAATCATGAGGATACGTTGGCCGCTTGTTTTTATCGCCATCGCGGCGAGTGCGGTTCCCGTGGCCGCGGCTTCGAATGAGGACGGCGTTCGGCAGCTCTTCGATGGCAAAGACGCTGCCGGATGGGAATTCCTCGGCCGCCAGCCGGGACAACAGGGATTTGTTGTCGAAAACGGCCTTCTCCAGACCAGCCAGGGCAAGGGGATCCTGTGGTATACGCGCGAAAAGATCGGCAACGCCACCATTCACGTTTATTCACGTTGTTTACAATATGTCGAACGATAAGGGTAATTCGGGGGTGTTCATCCGCATTCCCGAACCTCCTAAAAGCGAAAACGATGCCATTAACAAAGGGATCGAAGTGCAGATCGACAACCGCGATAACGACTGGCATTGTACCGGCGTTTTGTATTCCATGACGAAGGCTCTGGCCCGGCCATACAAACCGGCGGGTGAATGGAACACTCTCGACATTACGCTCGACGGACTTCGCACCATTGTTAAAGTGAACGGTACTCTGGTGACGGATTACGATGGGAAGTCGCCCGTTCCGCCCAAGGAAAAGAGCTATGAACCCGATCGCGGTCCGCGCCCCGAATCCGGGTATATCGCGCTCCAGAAGCACGACGATGAGGCGGTGATTTCCTTCAAGGAGATCGGTGTCCACCCGCTGAAGTAAGTAAGCTATTCGAGAGGTTTGTAGGAATTCGAGACTTCGTAGCCGCGATTCCGTCCCGTGTTGATCACGCTTCCGCGGTACTTGAGTACGCCGTTCACCGTAAGATCGAGCGGACGGTTGACGGGATAATCGAACGTAAGAACGTCCTCGACCTCAATCTCGAGGAGATCCTCGACACGCAAAGTCGGACCCGACAGGCGCGTGTCCAGATTGAGCATGGAGGGCTTGATCAACTTCAGGATTCTGGCCTGCTCCGTTTCCGTCGATTCCGATTTGCGCAAGGACCATTGCTGATCGAACTTGTGCCGCAGCATTTTCACTACGATAGACGGAATGCCGATGTTCATCATGCCCGCATTGTCTCCGATGCGCACTTCCATGCTCACGGCCACGACGGCTTCGTTGGGGGCCAGGATTTGCATGAGCTGCGGATCTGTTTCGTGGCTCTCGATGGTGAAATCGACCGGCGTCACACTCTGCCACGCCAGTTTGAGGTCGTGCAGCATGATGCGGAAGAGGCCTTCGAGGATGGATTGTTCAATCTCGGTGAGTTCGCGATTGATCTTCGTCGGATATTTCCCGTTGCCGCCCAGCAGCATTTCGAGTATCGGGAAGACCAGGGACGGGTTGATCTCGAGCACGCCGTTTCCTTCGCAGGGACGCATGCCCAGGGAGACCAGGCATGTTGGCGAGGGAAGGCACTGCGAGAATTCCATGAACGAGAGCTGTTCCACCGAGATCAGGTTCACGGCAACGTAGGCGCGGAGATAAGCCGAAAGGCTGGAGGCCAGACTGCGGGCGAAATTCTCATGCAAGAGGTGAATCGCGCGGAGTTGGTCTTTGGCGATGCGGTCGGGACGGCGGAAGTCGTAGGGTTGCGCGCGCTTGGCAGGATCGTCTTCGTCGCCGACATCGCGGACGTTCCGAAATACGCTGTCGATTTCCTCCTGCGACAGCACCCGATCCGAGTTCATGTACGTTTATCGTCCTTTTTTCGCTCTTCTTTACGCCGCCTTGCCCTTAGAATGAAAAGAGGTGCCACGTTTCCACGTCCATAATTTCGGTTGCCGCGCTTCGCAGGCAGATGGCGCGGCTATCGAAGGCGCTTTATCTCGAACGGGCATGTGCGCGTCCGCGGTTCGATCCGATGCCGAACTGGTGATTCTGAATACCTGTACGGTAACCGCGGCAGCCGACGAAGATGTGCGGCACACGATTCATCGCGTGCATCGGGAGAACCCCGCGGCGCGCATCATGGTGACGGGATGTTACGCGCAGCGGGCGCCCGAAGAGCTCATCGATATTCCAGGGGTCAGTTGGGTGGTCGGGAACTCGCACAAGACCAGGATTGCGGAAATTGTGGGACTCCAGGCCGAAGGCGCGCCCATGAATGCCGCTCCGTACCACGGCGAGGTGCACGTCGGGGATATCTTCGCCGAACACGGCTTCTTGTCGGCGCCGGTGGAAGACGCCGCGGGCGACCGCACTCGCCCCAACCTCAAAATTCAGGATGGCTGCAATAACCGCTGCTCGTTTTGCATTATTCCATTCGTGCGCGGACGGAGCCGCAGCGCGCCGGCGGATGGGGTGATCGAGCAGGTCCGCGCTCTCGCAGCGCGCTATCGCGAAGTGGTCCTCAGCGGAATCAATCTGGGGCGCTGGGGACGCGAACCGGGGAGCGCCATGCGGCTGCCCGATCTGGTGCGGCGCATCCTGAATGAAACCGGCATCGAGCGTGTACGGCTTAGTTCCGTTGAACCCATGGATTTCAGCGACGACCTGCTGGGGCTGATGGCGGAATCCCCGCGCATCGCCAAGCATGTACACGCGCCTTTGCAGTCCGGATCGGACCGCGTGTTGCGCCGCATGCACCGGAAATACCGTCCGCGCCATTACGAAGACCGCGTCAGGAAGGCGCGCGCGTTGATGCCGGACGCGGCCATCGGCGCCGACGTTATGACCGGTTTCCCGGGCGAGAGCGGCGAGGAATTTGAAGAGAGCCGCCAGTTCATCGCGAGCCTTCCTTTTACCTATCTGCACGTCTTCACCTATTCCGAACGTCCAGGTACGCCAGCCGCCAGCGCGGAGCAGGTGCCAGTTCCGGTCCGCAAAGAGCGCAATCGAGCGCTTCGGGATTTGGCCGCGGCAAAGAACCTCGCCTTCCGGCAGAGCATGACCGGCCGTACCCTTTCGGCGGTGACGCTCGATCAAGGGGCGCTCAGCGATAACTTCCTGAAAATCGAGCTGTTCCCGCAGCGGCCGGCCAATCGAATGATCGACGTGCGAATCGGCGGCCTGTCCGCGAACGGCCTTCTCGAATTCAATCCTCTGCGCGTGATCTGATCCCAGAGTCCCGGCTCTTTTTCGCCAGATACAGCTCCGCCGCCAGTTCTTCCTGCTCCTTGTCCCGCTGGGACGTCCAATCCACCAGCGCCTTATCTTTGAGCCCATTGAGGAGTTGGAAGCGCCGATGTGCTTCGAGCACTCGCTGCCGTTGTTTCTGAACCTTCAACTCCGCGTCGCGCTGCCGCTCTCCCAGGCGGCGAATCTGACCGTCGGCCCAGGTCCGGAAGGACTCGATAAATGCCAGCTCTTCGGCCATAACCGTAGCCTGAGTGAGCACGCTGCGGCGACGCTGGTCGGCTTCGGATTCGATCTCCTTGCGTTTTGTTTCGATGGCGCGCAGCTCCGCATAGAGCTGCTCCAGGCGCTGATCCTCCAGATCGGCCTGGTCCTGCCTCCACTTGCGAACACGCTCGAGCCGGAACTCAAAGCGCTTCATCCCACCAGCTTCGCGACGTCGCGCATTTTGGCGATCGTATCTTCAAACTTAGCGTTGACCGCCGAGTCCTGCTTCAGAAAATCCAGGACCTGCGGCCGTGAACGGATGGCGGCATCGAGCTTAGGATTCGATCCGCCCACGTAGGCGCCGAGATTGATAAGGTCCTCGGCACGCTGATACATGGCCATGGCCTCGCGGAGTTTCAGGGCGGCCGCCTTTTGTTCCGGCGCCGCCAGGCGCGACGCGAGGCGGCTGACCGACTGCAAAATGTCGATAGCGGG
>JBEKUT010000545.1:0-4583 GCA_049514735.1 Bryobacteraceae bacterium | reverse complement strand
CACTTCCGCGATCACGATCCGCGCGGTCTGCGCTGCCGTGAGCGTGCAATCGACGCTGGTTCCGAGGCTCAGATATCCGTGCTCGTCCGGTGGGCTGGTCTGAATAAAGGCCACGTCGATAGGCAGTTGGCCGGAACGAAACAGGTCTTCAATCTCGCTCAGAAAAATCGGCGTGTAGTCCGCCCGGCCTTCTTGAATCGCGCGGCGGACGTTGCCGCCCAGGAACAGGCCGTTGTGGCGAAAATGCCCTTCGTATTCCGGACGCGTGTAAGCTGCTTCGCCGAACGTGAGCATGTGGCATAATTCAACGTCGCGGAGTTCCGGGGCCCGCTTCACCAGGGCGTCGATAAGAGGCTTAGGAGTACCGCAGCCCTCTTCGAACCAGACGCGGTCCCCGGACTCTACAACCTTGACCGCCTCTTCGGCGGTCATGACCTTTGGAGCGAATTGATCCCACCAGATCATGCTAATGCACCCACCTGCAAGTGGTTGTCCACAGCGGCATCCCTTGACGATCAATCGTTTGAACAGCTCATTCGTGGGTAAGCTGCGAACTTTCGCCCAACCCTGAGGCAAACCCCTCAGCGCATGCATGCCGATCGACGACAGGGTCGAAAATGCGGCTTCTCGACTTATCCACTATCTTCGGGACAACCGCTCCCTGCCGGTCACGGCTCGGAATGCGGCGCTCGTGATATGACACATTTTCATGAAATTTCGCGGGCCGCAGGCCCATCCCAACAGGCCACTGAAAGGCGATGGCCTGTCCCACGACTGGCATTCGTCGGCTGCGAGTCGCCGTTGGCCGATTAAAGCGGGTATTCCAAGCGACGCCGCCTTAGTCTGAACTCATGCAAGGCGAAGCGAGAGACGGCAATTCCTTAACCGAAGCGCTCTGCATCGTTTTGCTGGTGCTTTTCGGGATGGCGGGTGCGCCGCGCCTTAGGTTCGCACCGCCATCGAATCTCGAAGTGACAGGGGATTTCGGATCCAGCCGGCCATACGTGTTAACGCTTCATCGCGCCGGCGCGGCTAGTTCGCCTTGAGCGGGCGCGCGAGCATCGTATCCGCGGCAGCGATCAGAAGCTGAAACGGCCACCGATCGTCGGAGCAAGGTTGGTGTCGTATTTATAAGGGACGCCGGGGCCATGAGGAATGGCGATGGCCAGACCGCCTTTCACGTAGGAAACCGCAATTCCGGCAAAAGCGTCGAAACGCGGGGTGAAGTGACGATCCACGTAGAGCGACTCCTCGTTGAGGGTGCCCGCGCAAGAAGCGCGGAAACCGGCTTGGGGCGAGCAGGCCGTGGGAACACGGAAGTCGTTCTGCAGCTGATGATACCAGGCCGCCGTGATGTCGGTCTTGCGGTCGATGGCGTATTTCGCTCCCGTCCACCAGATCTGCACGTGCTTGGGAGAATCGAGGTTGTTGTCTTCGACGCCGCTCATGATATAACCGCCTTGGTCTGAGGCGCCAACGCCTAACGGGTTCGACGGGTTGGCCTGCCGGATGTATTCGTACCCCGCAAACATTCTGAACCGTTCCCACGTATACTTGGCAGCGAACATAATGGCGCGGTTGTCGGTCACGATGCCATATACAGTGTTAGTGGTTCCGATCAGATTGTTCCCGGTGATCTGGTTTGTATTGATGCTGTTGAGGGTCGACTGATAGGGCTGCGTCGGACTCTGCGGCCCCAGCAAGGGATTCAATACGCTGATCGCCTGGTTGTAACGTTGGTAGACCACGTCGGCGGAGAACTTGCCGTAACCTCCGCCGAAGTCGAATCCATAGGCGTTGTTATGCGCCTCTTCCGGCGTACAGGTGGCGGCTGTCCAGGTTGATGAGGCGGAGTAGCAGCCGCCCGAACCATCGGCGAACTTATACATCGCACCGAAATGGACCGGGCCATAAGTGAGGCGATACTTCAGGGCGTCGTCCCAACGGGAGTCCTCGGTATCGCCGCCGCCCGCCATCGTGCCGTTATACCCGATGTATGAAAAGGCATAGCTGCCGCTGGCCGGATCGTAAAGGAGCATCGTATCGGTACCGAGAGAGCGCTGACGGCCGAAGGTCAGCGTGCCCAAATACGTGGACGATATACCGCCATAATATTCGTCATTGAAGGGTTGGCCCGCGCGCGTGCCATCGATGGCTTCCGAATAGCTGCTCCTGGGAAGGCCGTTGTTGGCGGTGTTGGTGGCGGACGCGTTGGCGAGCAGGCCGGACTGCGGATTGATGCCGGTTGAAGCGTTGAACACAACGGACCAGCCATGCCAAAACTCTTCCTTGCCCCCGATGCCAAAACCTGTCTGCTGCAGGTTGTTCGGTGCGACCAGGAAGCGATGTTGATAGCCGTTTCGGTTCACCAGAGATTCGCCTTCATAGTTATAGCCATTTACCGGTAAGCCGTGGCTGACCCATCCGACGCCGACGTCGTACGCACCGTACAGCGTGACACCGTGCCAGGTCAGCGTGCAATCGGTGGTAGCGAACTCGTGGCCGCTCGCGCAGGCGTCGGGAGTGGCCGGCTGGATCTTAATGTCGACCGTAGCGTCTTGGCCAACCGCCAAGCTGATTCCCGTGCGCGTTGCATCGGCGAACCCTTGTTTTGCCGCTCGAATGTCGATGCGCCCCGGAGGCAAGCCGGACGCCTGATAGTGGCCCCCGCCATCGGTTGCGATCGTGAGCGTTGCGCCTGTATCGACGTTCTTGATTGTCACCGCGGCATCGGGAAGGGCTGCGCCTTTTTGGTCCGTCACTACGCCGGAAAGGCTCGCTCCCGTTTGGGCCCACGCCGGGAACGCAGCCATCGCAAGCAACAAGGCGGCCGTTGGAACGCAGCCGGCGAGTGTCAGAGTTTTCCATCGAATCCCGTACCGGAGAATCTGCGGGCGGTTGCGTAGACCCGGACGTAGCTTGCGTGAGATCATAATGTTGTCTTGTTAAAAGCTGCGTGTCGTTCAAAAGATACTACCTCATTCCGGGACGATCCGGCAAACGCGGCGGCAGACAAGGACGGCCCCGGCTCTACCGCGTGCACTGACGGCGCGTTACCCGTTCTGCGTTTCCAGTTCTTGATGGAGAAGCTTTGATCAAACAGCCTGTCCTCCTGCTGGCCGCATTTTTACTTGCGGCCAATTCGCCTGGCCAGACCCCGAAGCGTGAAGTTACGGTTGCCGCTGCTGCGAATCTTGGCGAAGTATTTCAGGTCGTGGGACCGCAGTTTGAAGCGGCCACCGGCGTCCACCCCGTGTTCAGCTTCGCCTCCACAGCGCAGCTCGCCGTTCAGATCGAGAATTCGGCTCCGTATGACGTGTACGCGGCCGCCGACGTAGAGCATGTCGAGCAACTGGAGAAAAAGGGATTGCTGGTTCCAGGCTCGCGCGCCGTCTACGCAACGGGAATTCTGGCTCTATGGATTCCGCCCGGGAGTGCGGCAAAGATCGATGGCCCCGATGGTCTGGTTCAGCCGGCGGTGAAAGTGATTGCCCTGGCCAAGCCCGAGTTGGCGCCTTACGGTCTTGCCGCGCGGGAAACCCTACAGCGTTTGGGCATCTGGGATCGGGTGCAGTCCAGGGTTGTTTACGCGGAGAACATCAATATGGCCAAGCAATACGGCGCATCGGGTAACGCCGACGCCGTTTTCACCGCATACTCCCTGCTGCTCAAAGAGGCGGGTAAGGTCATCAAGGTGGACGAGAAATTGCACAATCCTATCGACCAGGCGCTTGGAATCGTCGCCGCTTCGAAGCATCGGGAAGCAGCGCAGCAATTCGTCGATTTCCTGCTAAGGGGTCAGGGGCGCGAGATTCTGGCCCATTCCGGATATCGCGTGCCAGTTGCAAGAGCGAGTCCATAGCGCGAATCGCATCAGGGCTGGCGGGAATGTTTGAGATTCCCGATCCACGACGGTGTCCTCCGAGACTGGGACGGTACCCGCCTGCCTTCGCCCGCAATTGCAGCACCTCCGTACCGGGCTACAATGAAACTTAGCACCACAGATGAAGACCTTCTATATCGAGACGTTCGGATGTCAGATGAACGCCCACGATTCGGAGAAAGTTGTCGGCACACTTCTCACGCAGGGCTATTCGCAAGTCGAGCGGCCCGAAGACGCCGAACTGATTCTCTACAACACGTGCAGCATACGCGATAAGGCGGAACAAAAAGTTTTCCATCGCCTGCAACAGTTCAAGAAGAACGGCAAGGGCAAGATATTTGGCGTACTGGGATGCGTGGCGCAGCAGGAAGGCGAGAAGATTTTTGAGCGCGCGCCGCACGTCAGCCTGGTCGCCGGATCGGCTAGCTACAACAAGCTGCCGGAGATGCTGGTACAGCTCGAAGCCGGGAACCATCGCGTCACCGGCCTCAGTCTCGATACCGAAGAAACCTTCGATACTCCCTTCGCGCGCCGCGACAATCCCCACCGCGCCTACATCACGATCATAGAGGGCTGCGATAAATCGTGCGCCTATTGCGTGGTCCCGTTCACGCGCGGTCCGGAGCGCAGCCGCACCAGCGAGAGCGTGATTCGCGAAGCCCGCGAACTGGCGCAAATGGGTTACACCGAGATCCAATTG
>JBEKUT010000544.1:0-4603 GCA_049514735.1 Bryobacteraceae bacterium | reverse complement strand
GCACGGCCAGGACTGGACTCTCCATCCCCACCATGCATCCTGACCCGAAGATCTGCCTGAACATGATCGTGAAGAACGAGGCGCACGTCATCGAACGGTGCCTCGCCAGTCTTCGCGGATTCGTGGACTATTGGGTGATCGTCGACACCGGCTCCACGGACGGTACGCAGCAGAAGATTCGCGATCTCATGAGCGGCGTGCCGGGTGAACTGATGGAGCGGCCTTGGGTCGATTTCGCGCACAATCGCAGCGAGGCGCTGGAATACGCGCGTGAGAAAGGAGAATACGTCTTCATCCTCGACGCCGATGAGGTGCTGGTAAGGAAACCCGGCTTTGAGTTACCCGCGCTCGACAAAGACGCGTACCTGGTCGAGATGGTCTCTGGCGGCGTCTCTTACCACAAAACACAACTGGTCAACAATCGCCTGAACTGGTGCTATAAGGGCGTACTGCACGAATATCTCTATTGCAATCGGGAGATCACTGAGGGCATCCTGCCCAATGCGGCCATCTATCGCTACACGGACGGCGCACGTTCCCGCGACCGTCTCACTTATAAGAAGGATGCCCTGGTCCTGGAACGCGCCCTCTTGGAAGAACCGGGAAACGCGCGTTATGTTTTTTATCTTGCGCAAAGTTATCGCGACGCGCAGGAACCCGAACTTGCAATTAAGAACTACCAGCGCCGCGTAGCGCTGGGCGGCTGGATCGAAGAGGTCTGGTATTCGCTCTATCAGATTGCCGAAGTCAAACAGCGCATGGAGAAGCCGTGGGCGGAAGTGCTGGAAGCATATCTGGCAGCTTTCGAATATTACCCGAAACGCCGGGAACCGCTATTCAAAGCCGCCATGCATTATCAGAACGAGCGTAAGCACAACGGCGCTAATTTGCTTCTCGCCCGCTGCATGGAGATTCCTTTCCCAGCCGACGACCGGCTTTTCGTCGAGCGCATCCTGTACGATTACATGACGGCGCTGGAATATGCGGTGAGTTGTTACTGGGTGGGCGACCAAGCCGAAGCCATTCGAGTAAACAACGAGTTACTCAACGTTGGCGGGCTCCCTGGCGCTATCTTCGACCGCGTTCTGAAAAACCGGAGATTTAGCTTAGACGCGATTCACCCCAGGAAAAAACAGGGTGCCGTCAAAGTCAACCGCATCAAAGTTTGTGTCCTGCTGCGCGATCCCGGCACTTTCCTCGACAACTGTATCGAGAGCCTTCTCAGTCAGGACTACGGCTGTTACGAGATGGTCTTTATCGACGAAGGCTCCACGGACGACGCCGCGTCTAGAGTCCCGGTTGAAGATCCGCGAGTCACTCTGATTCGCAATGAGACTCCGCGTGGCGCCGCCGCTTTGTATCGATTCCTGACCGAACATTGCGCTCCCCGCGACATCGCGGTCTATGTCTCGGGTTGCGATTGGCTGGCGCATCGCGGCGTATTAACCGCGATCAATGAGTTCTACGAGACACGCGAGTGTTCGCTGATGTACGGCCAATATCGTTATTCCACGGGCAACTACGGATTTGCGCTGCCATTCCCGGACCGCGACAGTTTCAACGATCCGAACCGCGAGTGGTACTGGCCCGATATTCGAACCCATCGTGCCGGATTGTTTTCGACGGTGCGCGAGCAATACCCGAACCTCGCTTTTCTCAAGGATGAGACAGGCGAATGGCTCACCGCAGAATCCGAAGATGCGCTGTTCGACATCATGATGGATGCAGCCGGCTTCGAGCACGCCTGTTTCAACGACGAAGTTCTGTATATCAGAAATTCGGAGTGCGCACCGGAAGTGGCGCCCGGCGGAAGTCCCGTGAAGCGCCGCAGGCCGCGCCCGCGCGCGCCGATCCTGAGCGTCGCAAGGGGGGCCTGAATGGAACTGCGCATCGTTCTCTATACCGAGGGTTTGCCGTTCACCCCGGCGAGTATTGAGACCGGAGCGTTAGGCGGTTCCGAATCGGCATTTATTTTTCTAGCGCGGGAATTGGCGATGTTGGGGCATTCCGTGCTGGCGTTCTGCGTCTGCCCAAGTCCCGGCGTTTATGACGGCGTCGAGTACCGCCATGTCACCGAGTTCGAGAAATGGAGGCAGACCGAACGCTGCGATCTGTTCATCTGCTCGCGCTATTTTCAAGTGCTCTTCGAACCCCTCGACGCGTCAGTTAAGACGTTCTGGAACCACGATTTCTACCCCCGCGACGCGGCTCCGGCCATAGCCGCCGTTACCGAAAAGATCGACTATATTTATTGCCTTTCCAACTTTCATTGCGAGTATACGCGCCACATACTCGCCCCGCTCTCTCCCCCGATCTTGAAAGTTCCCAACGGCGTGGATTTCAACCTGGTGAACGCGGCACGGGCCGGCGCCGCGAAGCGGCATCGCATCATGTACACGTCGCGGCCCGAAAGGGGTTTGCCGCAAGCCTTGGAGATTTATGAGCGTCTCGGCGATAAATCCCTGGAATTATTGATTTGCACCTATCCCCTCGCAGGATACCAGGCGGTCGAGGAAGAGTGCGCCGCCAAGGAGGAAGCACTGCGGGAGCGCGGCTTCGCCGTTCGTTCCACTCATCTTTCTAAGTCCGAGTTATACCGAAGCATAGCGGAAAGTAAAGCCGTCATCTATCCCATCCAATCGGCCGAGTCATTTTGTATAGCCGCCATCGAAGCCCAGGCCTGTGGCACGGTTTTTCTCACTAACGGGGGTTCTGCGCTCGATGAGACTGTCGCTTACCGGCTTAAGACTGACGACGTAGACAACTTCACCGAAGTGCTTCGGAAGATCGTCGCGGATGACGAGTATCGCGGCGCGCTCGAAGCGCGGGGACTCGAGCATGCGCGCAATTACTCCTGGGAGAACATAGCGCGCCAGTTCGTCGAAGATGCGAAGCGCTGCTGGAATGCGCCACAGATCACCGTCCCCGCGTCCACACGGGTTAAGCGGCGCGGCAAGAAGCCAGCGCCGCCGAGCCTTGCAAGATTCCGCGAAATTGTTCCCGATCTTCAGGCGCGGTGCGGATTGCCAACGGTAGCCGGCGCGCAGCCCAAAATCAGTTGCCTGATGGTCACACTGAACCGGCTGGTTCTGCTGAAGGAGGCTGTCCGTTGTTACTGCGAGCAGACTTGGCCTAACCGTGAACTGGTCATCGTGACCGATGGCAGCGCCCGCTATAAGGAGAGCATAAGCCGCTATGTGTGCGGCCTGGCCCGCGGCGATATTCGTCTGGTGTTTGTTTCCGAACCTGCCAACCTCGCAGAACTCCGCAACATCTCGCTCGACGCCGCGCGCGGTGACATCGTCTGCCAGTGGGACGACGACGACCTGTGCCATCCGGAGCGGCTCACTCAACAAGCCGAAGCGCTCCTCGCTGGCAACGCGCAGGCTTGTTTCTTGACCGATCAGCTTCACTTCGACCGGTTGAAAAATGTAATGCGCTGGATCGATTGGAGCCGCGATGGGCAGCTTCAAGGAACATGGCGTCTTATTCCCGGCACGCTCATGATGCACAAGGATGGCGCCTTTCCATATCCTACGGAAGCTCCCTTCACCGAGCGCGGCGAGGATTCCGCATTGCTCGAATCCATTTACGGCCGCGCCCCGATAACAACTCTCTCCGGCGCCGGCTATTTGCACGTCTACACCTATCACGGAAAGAATACCTTTCCTGAAGACCATCATCAGGCCTTTCTTCCGGCGTCCACGGCATTCCTTGAAGACAAACTGGCACGCCTGGTCAAAGCGCTCGAGTCTTATGACCTTCCCATGCCTTACTTACTCACCGGCCGGAACGGCGAAGTAATCGCCGTGATAAATCGATAAGGGATTTTCCAAATGAGTGACTCCAATGCTTATGCACAATATGCCGGGAAGGCAATCGAGGTACTTCTAGCGAGCCTGCGCCCGATCGGCGATCTCACGAACATGTGGGGCAGCGGCTGGTGGAACAAAGCTATCACCCTCCAGGCTCTCGTCGATTATATGAATGCATCCGGCTCAACGGCCTATATGAACGTAGTAGCTAGTGTTGGATCTGCCTATGGCAACTTCATCCCATATGTGCAACCCGGGTTTTACGACGATGAAGGCTGGTGGGCGCTGGCGTGGATGAGCGCCTACGAATTGTCTGTGAAGTTAGGCCAGCCGCAGGAACAATACCTTACATTCGCAGTGAACCTCTTCAATGACATCTCGGGTGGCTGGGACGACACCTGCAATGGCGGCATTTGGTTCAAGCGCCAACCGGCGACTCCCAACAGCAAGGACGCCATTCAGAACGAAGAGTATCTCGAACTTGCCTGCCGTCTGTATCTGAACTCACCTGCGACAACGTCCTATCTCAACGCCGCGCAGAATACGTGGACCTGGTTCAAAAACTCCGGAATGATTAACGGGCGGAACCTTGTGAACAACGGACTGGACGCTTCCTGCAATCCTACCCAAAATCATATCTGGACTTACACACAGGGTGTCCTCATCGGTGCTCTCGCGAGCCTGTATCGCGCAACTAAGGAGCAAGATCTTCTACGGCAAGCCACTTTGATCGCCGACGCGGCTATCGCAACTCTTTGCTATCCCGATGGGGTCTTAAGCGATCCATG
>JBEKUT010000543.1:0-4610 GCA_049514735.1 Bryobacteraceae bacterium | reverse complement strand
TTCCGGTCACGGCTCGGTAGGCGTCACGGCTCGGTAGGCGTCACGGCTCGGTAGGCGTCACGGCTCGGTAGGCGTCACGGCTCGGTGCGGAACGTGCGGCGTAACAGTGAAGTGTTTATTTGCGGACGAAGTTTAACGTTGCGTTGCCGCTTTGGCCTTGGGTGGAGCTCTCTTTGATCTCCATGGTCATGTGCTTGCCGTCGGCGGCCACCGTTCGGGTCCAGTGACCGTTTACCACTTCGCCACTGGAGTGCCTTGCGACCCACTCGGTATCCATCTTGTTGCCGTCCACGGTGGTCTTGGTCGTTTGCATAAATGGGCCGATCTGGTTCACAGTCTCACTACCGTCCGGATTCAGATGCATGGTTGAAACCATGATTCCGAGATAGAGCAGAGGCGCTACGCCGGTGGTCGGTTCGCCGAATTGGGAATCGATGGAGATGTCGTTGCTTTTGACCTTGATATGTTGCTGGAGTCCATCGGGGGGAGGCGTCGAGGCAGTGTTGTTCGCCTTTTTATCGAGCACCCATTTGCCATCGAAACCGCTGCGATCCGCGCCGATAGATGCGGCGGAGGCGAGGGCGATTGTTAAAACTGTAGATATGACGACGCGTGTATACACAAATACTCTCCTGTTTATTGGATGCGCGAACGCGCGACAGATTTCAAAAAATCGATGTTACTTTTCGATGAGGAAGTTGCCGGCGAACAGGGCCTCGATGCCGGAGGAATAGAAACTGCGGACAGCGTCGCGCGGCGTACACACTAGCGGATCGCCGAAGAGATTGAAGCTGGTGTTGTAGAGAACGGGCAATCCGGTGGCATTGCCCGCCGCATGCAGCAAGCGGTGGTAGAGGGGATTGTCTTCGCGCGAGACAGCGTGAACGCGGACCAGGCCGTTGTCCATTGCGGCGGCTTCGAACGTGTTGCGATGCTGGTCTCGCACGCGGCCGACGGTGGCGAGGTAGCGGGCGTTGGGGCCGGTCTCGAAATATTCGCCCGCGACTTCCGCGGGAACGGACGCCGCGAATTTACGGAACGGCTCGCGATGCTTGATAAACCTGTTCAGGTTCTCAGTGGAATAGGGGTTGAGCGGCGAGGCCAGGATGCTGCGGTTGCCCAACGCGCGCGATCCGAATTCCATGCGGCCCTGCATCCACGCGACAATCTTCTGGTCGTTGATGTCGCTCACGGCGCAATCGATCAACTCGTCCGTGGTCAGCAGATAGCGAAAACGCAGCTTGCAGTTTTCGAGCACCTGCTTGATCTCTTCGGAATCGAAGCTGGGGCCGAGGCAGAGATCGTTCAATGAAGCACGCGCGGTTTCGCCGTAGACGTTGTGCCAGGCGTAGAAAACAGCTCCCAGCGCCGTTCCGGCGTTACCAGCGGCGGGTTGCACGAAAACGTTCTTCGACCTCTCGATGGCGCTGACCAGAAGGGTATTCAGAGCGAGTCCTCCCGCGAGACAAAGCCGATTGGCATCGCCCGCCATTTTCAAAACGGCGCGTTCGATGGCATGCTGCAGCCCAGCAGCGAGAGGAGCTTTCATCTCTTCCGGAATGTCGCTGCCGTCTGCGAGGCCGAGGTGTTGATAGAACTTTTCGCTGAAGCCGCCCTGCGTGAGGCGGTCGGCGTCGAACCAGGAACGGTCTATGGATGGCCAGTCGCCCGTACCGAGGATCTCTTCGAAGAGCGGAACATAGGCATCGCCATGCTCGCAGGCGGAAAGCCACTGCACTTTGTGCTCGTCGGCTTCGGCTTCGAATCCGAGCAGCTCGGTTACGCGGCCGTAGAGATCGCCGAGCGAATCGGGATAATACAAATCTTTTTCGAGATGCAGTTGGTTGTTCGAAGCGCGCCAGCGGGCGGCCGAGCGGAAATCGCCATCGCGGTCGAGCGTGAGAACGGTCGCGTCTTCGAAGGGCGAGGGGTAGAACGCGGAGGCGGCGTGCGCCTCGTGATGCTCCACCATGATGACGCGCGCTTTCGAAAATTCCGAACGCACGGCCATGTGCAGAGTCTGATCGAAGGGACGGACCAGGGCGACGCAATCGACTTCGGAAGCCTTCACTTTGGCGAGTTGGAGACTGGCGGCGATGGCCTCCTCAGGAAGCGCGCCGCGTTGAATATGCCGGGCGATCTTGCTCTGTTCGACCGCGGAGGCGAGCGTTCCATCGACCAACACCGCGCAGGCAGGGTGATTGTAGAGACCGCCCAGTCCGACAATGATCATTTCGATTTTTTCTCGATTTTGGCCCAGGTGTCGCGCAGGGCCACGGTGCGATTGAAGACGGGCTTTTCGGGGGTCGAATCGAGATCGGCGCAGAAGTAGCCCAATCGCTCGAATTGAAAACGGTCGGACGGTTTGGCGGCGGCGAGGCTCGGCTCGAGCTGGGCATGAGTCACTACTTCGAGCGAATTGGGATTGAGGTTCGCCGTGAAGTCCTGACCCTCGTCGACCTGATTGGGATCTTCCTTGGTGAACAGATTTTCGTAGAGGCGCACTTCGGCGTCGATGGCGTGCTCGGCCGAGACCCAGTGGATAGTCGATTTGACTTTGCGATTGTCGGGCGCGTTGCCGCCGCGCGTGGCGGGATCGTAGGTGCAGTGGATCTCTACGATTTCGCCTGCTTCGTTTTTCATGACGCCGGTGCAGGTGATGAAATAGGCGTAGCGCAGGCGCACTTCGCGTCCGGGCGAGAGGCGGTAATACTGCTTGGGCGGACTTTCGCGGAAATCGTCCTGCTCGATGTAGAGGACGCGCGAGAACGGCACTTTGCGAGTACCCATGGACTCGTCTTCGGGATTGTTGACGGCGTCCATCTCTTCCATTTTGCCTTCAGGATAGTTGTCGATCACGACCTTCAAAGGGCGCAATACACCCATCACCCGGCGGGAGCGCTTGTTCAAATCTTCGCGCAGAAAATATTCGAGCAGCGAAAGTTCCGTGGTGCCGTTGGTTTTCGAGACTCCGATTCGTCCACAAAAATTGCGGATCGCTTCCGGCGTGTAGCCACGGCGGCGCAGGCCCGAGATGGTCGGCATGCGCGGATCGTCCCAGCCGCTCACCAGGCCTTTTTGAACTAGCTGCAGCAGCTTGCGCTTGCTGAGCAGCGTGTAGGTGAGGTTGAGCCGGTCGAACTCGATCTGCTGGGGATGATAGATGCCGAGCTGCTCGACATACCAGTCATAGAGCGGGCGATGATCTTCAAACTCCAGCGTGCAGATGGAGTGCGTGATGCGCTCGATGGAGTCCGATTCGCCATGAGCGAAATCGTACATGGGGTAGATGCACCACTTGTCGCCGGTGCGGTGATGCCCGGCATGGAGGATGCGGTACATGATGGGATCGCGCAGGTTGAGGTTGGGCGACGCCATGTCGATTTTCGCGCGCAGGGTGGGCCCGCCGTCGGGAAATTCGCCGGCCTTCATGCGCTCGAATAATGCAAGATTTTCTTCGACGGTGCGGTTGCGATAAGGGCTCTCGACGCCCGGTTCGGTGAGCGTTCCGCGCTGCTGGCGAAGCTCCTCCGCGGTTAAATCGTCTACGTACGCCTTGCCGGATTTGATGAGTTGCACGGCCCATGCGTAGAGCTGGTCGAAATAGTCGGAGGCGTAGAACATCCGGCCGCCCCAGTCGCCACCGAGCCAATGCGCGTCTTCAATGATCGAATCGACGTACTCGGTCTCTTCCTTTTCCGGATTCGTGTCGTCGAAACGCAGGTTGCATTTACCGCCGAACTCGGCCGCGAGCCCGAAGTTCAGATGGATGGATTTGGCGTGACCGATATGCAGATAGCCGTTCGGCTCCGGAGGGAAGCGCGTGTGCACGCGGCCACCGTATTTATTGGTTTTGAGGTCGTCGATGACGATGTCGCGGACGAAATTCGATTGCGTTAACTCGACGGGTTCGGTCGTTGGTGTGGTCATATTACTTCAGCTTCTCGATGGCCAGCGCGATGCGATTCAAGGATGTCGCGCGGTCCAATACTTCCAGGGTCTCAAACAATGGAGGCGCGTTCTTCCGGCCACAAACGGCAACCCTTATCGGTTGGAACATCTGGCCGGGTTTGATCTTCAATTCTTGCGCGCCGGCGCGGAGGGCGGCGTCGAGAGAATCGTGGGTGAACTCCGCGGTCGCGAGGATCTCGCCTGCTCTCTTGAGCGCGGCGAGCGCCATGGCTGCGTCTCCTTTTTGAGGAATCAGCTCTGTGGGATCGTAGGGCGGCAGCTCATTGAGGAAGAAAAAATCGGCAACTGTCGCGACGTCGCCCAGCAGCTTGATCCGCTCCTGAATCAGTGGCGTGACCTGCCGCATTTTCTCAAGGTTCGCGTGGAAGCCGGCTTTCCCGGCGAATGGCAACAGCTCCTTCGAGAGTTCGTCCAGCGGCATGTTGCGGATGGTCTCGGCGTTGAGCCAGACGGCTTTGGGATCGAAGGGGTCTTCCTCTTTGAAATTCACCACGGCATTGCTGCGATTGATTCCTTCGAAGGAAAAGACGTCGATCAGCTCCTGACGGGTCATGCGCTCGCGGTCGTCTTTCGGCGACCAGCCTAGCAGGCTCACAAAATTGATGAATGCCTGGGGCAGGAAGCCGGCGTCGCGATAG
>JBEKUT010000542.1:0-4618 GCA_049514735.1 Bryobacteraceae bacterium | reverse complement strand
CTCATGGCGTTCACCTGGACCATCACTTCGCTCATAGCGTCGCCGCCCCTGGTGCCGCGCGCGCGGATCGAATAGTCCCCTTCGCGCATCGCTTCGAGAAGGTTCGCCAGAGTGCGCAAGGGTGACGCGACGCGCTCCCGTACGCTGAATCCGAAGCCCAGCCAGAAGCCCACGATCACCACTGTTAGAGTCCACTGGACTTTCGTAGAGTGGTTGCCCAGCCAGAGCATGAGCATCGCCACCAGGACCGCGGGTGCTCCCGCGGCAAGGGCTGCCAGGAGCACGCGATGTTCGTGGGCGAGCTTCACGTAGCCATCATAGGCCGTAGCGCTGCAAGCGCCGATAGAGCGCGCTGCGGCTCAGGCCCAATGCGCTGGCGGCATGGCTCACGTTCCCGCCGTGTCGCCCGAGCGCTTTCTTGATGAGAAACGCCTCCACCTCTTCTATGCTCATGTCTTCCAGGCGCGGGCTGGCATCGCGTCCGGCGCGCAGCGCGAGGTCGGCGCTTCGCACCAGGCTATCCTGCGACATCAGGACGGCGCGCTCGACGACATGATTCAACTCGCGCACGTTGCCTTGCCAGGCATTGTCGGTCAAAGCCTGCATGGCGCCGTGATCGAATCCCGTGATGTTTTTCCGATAGCGCCGCGCATGGATTCCGAGGAAGTGGTTCGCCAGAATTGGAATATCTTCGCGCCGGTCGCGCAGCGGCGGAAGGTGAATCTCGATGGTGTTCAAGCGAAACAACAGATCCTGTCGAAAGCGCCCGCCGGCGACCTCTTCGTCGATGCGGGCATTGGTGGCCGAGATAATGCGGACGTCCACCTTGCGGGTTTTTGACGACCCCACGCGCTCCATCTCGCCGATTTCGAGCACCCGCAGCATCTTCGATTGCAGGTTCATGGGCACGTTGGCGATTTCGTCCAGGAACAGCGTGCCCGTGTCCGCCAGTTCGAAGCGGCCGACGCGGTCCATCTTGGCATCGGTGAAGGCGCCCTTGACGTGGCCGAACAATTCGCTCTCGAAAACGCCTTCCGCGAGGCCGCCCGCATTGACCGTCACCATCGGTTTCATCGCGCGCGGCGAAATAGCATGCAGCGTTTTCGCGACCACTTCTTTGCCGGTGCCGGGTTCGCCGGTGATCAGAACGTTGGCGTCCGATGGACCCACACGGGAAATCAATTGCAGCACCGGCTGCATCGCTTCCGCTTGAGCGATCAGCGTGGGAGCGCCTTCGGCCCGCAGCAGGCTGTTCTCCGCTTCCAGCCGCAGTCCGCGGCGAAGCGCGTTGCTTAACTCCACCTGCGTTTTGACGACGCTGACCAGGCGCTCATTCTCCCAGGGCTTCTGAATGAAGTCCCGTGCGCCGCGCCGCATCGCTTCCACAGCCAGAGGGAGCGACCCCCAGGCGGTCATCACGACAACCGGAAGCAGGCTATCGATTGCCTGGATGCGAGTCAATAGGTCGAGACCTTCTTCGCCCGACGTGGTGTCGCGCGTGTAATTCAGGTCCATAAGTACAACGTCGAAATCGCGCGATTCCAGCGCCGACAGAATCGTGGCCGGCGAGGCCGCGGCTTCAGTCTGGAATCCTTCGCCCTTAAGCAAGAGACGGAGCGCTTCCAGCACGTCGGGCTGGTCGTCAGCGATCAGGACGCGGGGAATATTCTTCATATTGGAGTGGCCGGAAGACAGGCGCCAGCGATCGGAAGGTTTGCTGTGCCGGAACAATTCCAGTTTATCTTGTCGAGCGGCTTGTGCTCACTCATAGCGCATGTTTATACCGTCGACCTGCTGAGATCGCGCAACGTAATATTCCCGTTCACCGTCGTTATCTTCAAACCGCGGCCGCCGCTTCCGAGCGTGCCATGAATGCTGCGGCCTACGAACTCGCCCCGAACGGTCAAAGGAAAGTCCGTCACGATTCGTCCGTGCACGGTGCTGGCGTCCAGGTCGGCGCTGGCGTTGCTGGGCAACTCGACTTCAATGCTCCCGTTGACTGTCGCGAATCTGCGGGACCGCTCCCATGCGCCGTCCCCCATGCTGGCGTGAATCGATCCATTGACGGTATCGGCGAGAGCCGCTCCCGATGTGCTGACGACGATCTTCCCGTTGACGGTGTGGGCTTCGACATCGGCGCTCAGACGGGTCGCCTGCACGCTTCCGTTGACGGTTCTGCCCGTGAAGCGCACGCCCGCCGGGACGCGCACGGTAAACTCCACCTTCACGTCGCTGTTGTCGGTGCTCAGGTGGCCGCCCATTCCCGATTTGCATTCGTTGCTTCGGCCGTTGCTCGACGGGTATATGGCGCAAATAGTAGTTCCGTTTCCGTTGTCGATCACCTGAATGCGAACGTCCGCGGGGTCGTAGTGATACCCGGTTTTCTCGGCGATCACCTCGACGTCTTTACCCGTGGCCGGCTCGGCTCGAATGCTGCCGTTGACGCCCTTGATCTCGATCAGTTGTCCCGGCGTCAGCCGGCCAGTCCAATGGAAATTATTTCCGCCGTCGGTTGCAGCCGCGACGCCCGCCGCCGCGAAGAGGATTGCCAAAAGTCGTTTCTTCATGTAATCACCTCAGACCGGGAAATCTATTCATAACGGAGCGCGGAGATCGGATCGACATTGCTGGCGCGCCACGCAGGAATGTAACTGGCCGCGACCGCAACCATGCATAACAGCAGTGGCAGGGCGATAAACGTCAATGGGTCGACGGTGCTGACGTGGAACAGCAGTGAGTGCAGGTATCGCGTCAAGGCGAAAGCGCCCGTCAGGCCGCCCGCCACTCCCAACAGCGCAATCACGATGGCCTGTCCGACCACGAGCTTGACTACTTGATTCTTTTCAGCCCCCAGCGCCATGCGAATTCCAATCTCGTGCGTTCTCTGCGCCACCGAATACGACATCACGCCAAAGATCCCGATGCTTGCGAGCAGCAGCGCAAGACCGGCGAAAGAGCTGACCAGTACGGACTGAAAACGCGGCCGAGAGACGGACTGTGAAACCGTCCGATCCATCGTTTGAATGTCGGCGACAGCCTGGTCTTTATCGAAGGAATGGATCCGATCCTGCACGCTGCGCGCGAGACTCAGGGGGTCGGTCCCGGTTCTTATAACGATCGTCGCGAGCGTGTTCGGCTCCTGTGTGTACGGAAAGTACAGTGCAGGGAAAGCCGGCTTATCAAGGCCCTGGTGCCTGACATCGGCGACCACTCCAATAATTTCGTAAGGAGTCTGGCGTCCCCACTCCACGAAAAGCCGTTGGCCAATCGGGTTGGTATTCGGAAAATATTCTTTTGCGAGAGCCTGGCTGATCACAGTGACCTGTGGCTTGCCGGCAACGTCGCCGTTGTCGAACACGCGGCCTCGCTCCACAGGGACTCCCATGGCAGAGAAATATCCTGGCGTTACTATCGAGACCAGCGTGCTAGGTTCCGTGCCGGGCTTAGGAATCGGTTTGCCGTCGAGCCAAAAGCCAGTGCCCGCTCCGAGGCCCGTCAACGGCAGATAGTGAATGGAGCCGGCCGCGGCGACACCCGGAATCCGCTGGATGCGGTCGAGCATCTCCGTTAAACCGGCCACCGCTTCATTGGCATTCTTATACCGGGAACTGGCCAGGATCATGCGCATGGTCAGAACGTGCTCGGGGTTGAAGCCGGGAGCGACGTTCGCGAGTTGAATGAAACTCTTGATCAAGAGACCGGAGCCGATCAACAGCATGAGCGCGATTGCCATTTCGCCCGCGACCAAAACGGCTCTGAGCCGGTTCTTGCGAAGACTTCCATAAACTCCGCGGCCGCCTTCTTTCAGCGAGTCGCCGAGATCGGGCCGCGAGGAGCGCAGGGCCGGCATCAAGCCAAATAGCAACGCCGTGCCCATCGAGATCAGAAATGTGAACGCAAGGACGCGGCCATCGATCGTGACGCTGTTTACTTTAGCTACCGACATGCTGTCGGGCAGCATCGCGAGCAGGGCATCCTTCGCCCAGATTGCGGCCAGAAATCCCAGGAGTCCGGATACCGATCCCAAGAGCGCCCCCTCGATCAGGATTTGGCGGACTATGCGGGTTCTCGTGGCGCCCAGCGATGAGCGCATCGCCATTTCGCGTTGCCGCACGCTCGACCGCATCAACATTAAGTTCGCGACGTTCGCGCACGCGATCAACAGCACCATTCCGACCGCGCCGAGCAGCACTAGCAGCGGTGTTCGAATCTCGCCGACGAACTCTTCGCGCATCGATCGGACGAAGATGCCCCAGCCAGTGTCGAACTGCGGATACTCGTTCTCGAGCTGACGGGCAATCACCGACATTTCGGCCTGAGCTTGTTCTATGGTGACGCCTGGCTTCAGCCGTCCGATTGGCGTTAGGAATCGGCCCTTTCGCGGTGCGTTTGCATTCAGCGGAAAGAGGTCCCACAGTTCGGCTTTCGAACCGGGGAACCGGAAATCGGACGGCATCACGCCGACTACGGTGCCGGAATGATCGCCCATGCGAATCTGCTTGCCGACGATGTTTGGATCGGACCCGTAGCGGCGCTGCCATAATTGATTGCTTAGAATTATGGTGTCGTCGCGGCTCGAAACATTTTCGCTCGGGCGGAAATTACGGCCCAGAGCCGG
>JBEKUT010000541.1:0-4642 GCA_049514735.1 Bryobacteraceae bacterium | reverse complement strand
TGGATGAAGGCAAACGCCATCCCGGTGTCGGCGGGAAGATGTTGCAGCAATCGCGTGAATGCTTCCAGACCTCCGGCCGATGCGCCTATGCCGACAAACGGGAACGGACTGGACGCGGGCGAGGCATCGTGCGCGGCGTCTTGCGCGGCACCCTGCGCTAAACCGGGCTCGCTCTGCGGTTGCGTCTTTTTCCCTTTTGTCATCAGTCAACTTAATCGTCCGCAAATACAGTGGACGAGTCAATCGCGCGCGACGGGAACAACGGCCACTTGAACTCCGCGCGCGATGCCGAGGAATCTCAAAGTCTTGATAAGTAACCACGATGGATCGAATTCATGCCAGGCCAATCCATGCCGTGCCGAAGCGGGATGCGCGTGATGATTGTTGTGCCAGCCTTCGCCGAAGGTGAAGAGCGCCACCCACCAGTTATTCCGGGAATCGTCGCGCGTGGCGAATCTTCGCTTGCCCCAGATATGCGTGGCGGAGTTGATCAGCCAAGTGGCGTGAAGGCCGGCGACGACGCGCACACAGACTCCCCACAGCACGAGTGGAAGGCCGCCGAAGGCGAACAGCAGCGCTGCCAGGACGATGCTGAGGACCCAGTGATAAGTGTTCAGCCATAGATAGAATGGATGCTTTGCGAGATCCGGCGCGTATTTCGACATCTTGCGGGTATCGTTGTGATTGGCCGGTCCCAAGACGACCCATCCCATGTGAGACCACCAGGCGCCATCGCGCGGTGAATGCGGATCGCCGGGCTGGTCGGATTTCTGATGATGAATGCGATGTGTTGCAACCCAGGAAATGGGTCCACCTTCCAGCGTCAGCGCTCCGCAAACGGCAAAGAAATACTCCAGCGCGAGGGGCACCTTATAGGAGCGATGCGTGTGCAGCCGATGATATCCCATGCTGATACCAATGCCGATAGTTAACCAATAAAGGAAGGCGGCAACTGCCACAGACTTCCAACTGAATACGAATAAGGCAGCAAGAGCTCCTACATGGAGCAGCACCATCACTATAGTGACGATCCAGTTTATCTCAGGGCCGGGTTGGGACACTCTAATGGCAGTGATACGAGCTTTGTCGATTTGAGACGGAGCCAAAGATTGGGGCATTCGTACTTACTCAGTTGGGCCGGCGGCGGCCGCGCAGTCCTTCAACCGCGGCGGTGAACTGATCCAGGCTGAAATCGCCCGAAACATAACGGTCGGCGATGCCGAAAAACTCCGCTATCGGTTCTACCCCCTGCATGCGCAGGGCTGCCACGGTAACCGCGATGTCGAGAGCCCGTTCCGCCCGCGACTGTCCGGAGTTCAACGTTTCGCTAGTGAATTGGAGAATTTGATTCCGATACATGTGCCTGTCCTAACCCGGCGTCAAATTCCAGACGCGCATCCGCGGGAGCCGATCCGCGCCAGCGTGTAAACGATTCTTGAATAACGCGGAAAATAGCCGACCTATTTTCCGCGATCACTTTCATCCAGGCCAACTTGCCTTTTTGGGGGAAATAGATGCCCCGGAAACACAAGCGTGCTACCAGGTGGCTGATCTTGTAAGGCGCCGGCGCGTCCGCGATTTTGTGCATGGCTCCCGCCGTGGTGGACGGACTGTAAGAGTTCGTCCAGGCGTACTGCACTTCGTCGTGCACCTCGGGGATGGTCATCTTCAGAGGTGTGTGCGCCATTTGGAACGGCGCGAAGTCCAGCCAATGAGTGGGACGCGTAAGACGGCCTTCTTTCTTCAGCCGGCCGTAAAGGGGCGTGGATGGAAAAGGCGTGATTTGTCCGAAAACCGGGAGACCCGGCGGCCACTCGCGGATCTGATCGAGCGTGCGCTTCGCGACGCCGGGAGTGTCATTATCCAGGCCGAAGATGAACGATGTGATCGCGTAGACATTGCGCTTGGCCAACCGTTCGAGGACCGGGCCAAACTCGGCCGGCTTGTTGAAACTCTTGTTGTCGTTCTTCAGATTGGCTGCATCCAGGGATTCCATGCCAATGAAGATCCACTTACCGCCGGATTCGGCAATCAGGTCGACCAATTCTTCGTCCCGCAGCAGGTTCGCGCTGATCTGCGCCACCCAGGCAAGCTGCGCGCCCGCCGCAATGATGTCCCGCAACAGAGACTTGGTGCGCTTCACGTTGATGGCGAAATTGTCGTCCACGAAAAAGACGGCGACCTTCCCGCGATTCTGTTTCGCCCGCGCCTTCAGACGGAGCAACTCGTCAACGACGCTGGCGTTCGACCGAAAGCGGATGGAGTCTCCGAAAAAACCCGTGACGGTGCAAAACTCGCAACCGTAGGGACAGCCGCGGCCGGACTCGATCGGGATGAGATGGAATTGTTCCCAACTCGCGCTGAAGCGGCGCATCACAGGCCGCAACATCGCAGGGATTCTGTTGAACTGCGCCAGGTCCAGCGACTCCCACGGAATCTTCGGATAACCTCCCAGATCCGGTTTGTGTTCCTGCCCGAAAGCGTCGACGGGAGCGTAAGTGCGTTTCAGACGGTTGTGTACGGCATCTTCGATAATGCGGGGCCAAGTCTCATCGGCTTCGCCGAGCGCGACGGAATCGGCATGCGCGAGGGCTTCATCCGGCAGCTCCGTGACATGCGGCCCGCCCATCACCACCGGTACTCCCGTTGTGCGAAGAGCGTCCGCAGCCCGGTAAGCGCGCGCGATCATCCGTGTCATGGCGCCGATCCCGACTAGCCCGATGTTCTCGCGCTTGACGAATTCGACAAGTTCTGCGTCGGTCAGCGGTTGCGCATTGCCGTCGATGAGCAATACATCATGGCCCGGCGGCGTGAGCGCCTGCAGCAGGAACATCCAGAGGTGCGGCATGAAGTTGCCGGTGACACCGTTGTCGGGATTGTAAAGCAAGATTCTCATCGCACACCACGGGCAACAATCATCGCGATTGTCTGCACAGTAGCCTAGTAATGGTGCGCAGCGGGATTAGGCGAGTGCCTAGTTTTGAGTGGAAGAACCCCTTGCGGTGTGAAATAATGCTGGTATTCGTTACGCTCGCTGACGCGCGCGGCTCGGCAGCACTTTGAGCCGCGACGGTTACGGAGCGCCGGGCGCCGGTTATTTCGCCGGCGACGCCGCGACTTGCGCCGCCCCCCTCAAACTTGCGGGTAAGGAGATCACCAGGTTGCTCGCGCTTTGCCCGCCCGCGAGTCCGCGATTGTCTTCCGACCCGAAGGAGATGCCTACGGCGCCATCGGCCGGGGCGCTGGAGACGGCCACGGTTGTGACCGAGGCGCCGTTTTGTGTGAATGTCACTGGTTTCCCGTCCAGCGTGACCTGCAGAACCGGGCCCTCAACTTGCGCTTCCAAAGTATGAACCAGAGTTGCATCGAAGGAAAGAAGTACGGGACTCTTGGCGATGGGCTCGAAGGGATTCATTTGATCCACCCAAACCTCTCCGGTGCTGAACAACTCCACCAGATAGCCAGACGAAGTACCGCCGAAAAGACCGTCCCCTGGAGCCGCCGCGCGGCTGCGGAAATATAGACCGGCATCGGTTATTTTCCCCGTGCTCCCCGGCACATAAAAGTCCGCGATCATGTCCAGATCCTGGGGCAGCGAAGCGCCTCGCACGGCTCCACAAGTATCCGGCGATGCAGTGAGCTGCACTCCGCCGAAATCCCGGCCGTTATTTTGCAAGACGCCCGAAACGATACTGGCGCCGATGGGTCCGTTATTCGAAGGCCAGTCCGGCAAATAGTAGTAACTCGCGATACCGCCGAAGCTCAGGTCCGACGCCCCGAGTGAGCACTCCGTCGCGTTGGCGCGGTTGAAGCTGTCGGAGACCAGAACATTCGCCGGATTGAGTCCGGTCCCCCAGATTGAATAAGCAAGATTGGGCTGCGCCGGATCGTTGCTCGCGATGTTGAGTGTTGCGGCTTGCCCGCCCGCGGCGACGGGGCTGAATTCCAAGACCACCTTGGAGAAGCCTCCCGGCGTCACGGTGAACGGTGTAGCCGGCGAGACGATAGAGAAAGCGCCGCCCACGGTGAGTCCGGTGACCGTCAGCGCGGCGCTGCCGGTATTGTTTACCGTCACGCTCAATTGCCGGGCCAATCCTTCGGGAACGCTGCTGAAATTGAGACCGGATGGAGAAACCGAAAGGGATGCCGACGCGGCCGATACGCCGGCGCCAGTGAGAGCGACGGTCACGGTGGGATTCGCAGGATCGTTGCTGGCGATCGAGAGCACACCGGTCTGCGTTCCCGCGGCCGCAGTGTAGCTCACCGTAATGGCCGCGCTGGCGCCCGCTGCGACATTGAACGGGCCACTGGGTGAGGTCACTTGAAACGCCGCGCCACTTACGTTGAGAGCGGTGACATTCAGCGTCGCGTTGCCCGTATTCTTGACCGTCAACGTCAGGCTGGCGCTCTGGCCCACCGTTACGTTTCCAAAATTTAGGCTGGCTGGCGAGACCGATATTTGCGGCGCAGCGCCGGCGATGTTGCCCTGCACATAAAGATTGACAGGCGCGGCGTTATCTCCTGGGAAGCGGATGGCCAGTGGCAACGCACCGCTGGGAAGGTTCGCGGGAAGCTGAATATTGATTTGCGCCAGGCCCACAAAGCCCGGCGATAGCCCTGCAAACTGCACGATTGCGAGCGA
>JBEKUT010000540.1:0-4668 GCA_049514735.1 Bryobacteraceae bacterium | reverse complement strand
TGAGCGTCATTTCGTACGGGATCCGCAACAAGGTGAAGCCGTTTTCGAGTCTGCTGATTTTTACGGACCAGGACGCCGCAAATCCCATCCCCACTCAGTCCGACATGCTTGGATCGTATGTGGATCTCGAGATTTTCCATCAATATATTTGGCAGGAATTTAGCAAATACACGGAGTATCGCGGGAATACTGCATTCTTATTCGTTGCCGACGGCACCGACGAACTGCTCACCATCGCCCCGCCCGACTTTCCTTTGAACGACGCTGCCAAGCCCCAGAAGCTTAGCAGCGTGTTCGAAAATCTAAAAGACTGGCTTGCGATTTAGTAAGCCGGACAGGCAGGATTCGGCACCCAGTTGCCATAAGTGTCGTAATATCCGGGGCTGCATGGCGCTGGGGCCGTGTAATAACCGGGGCCGTAATAATAAGGGTCGTAATAACCACCGCCGTAGTAGGGTCCTCCGAAGCCAAAGTAGAGGCCTCCGCCGCCACCATAATATCCCCGGCCTCCGTAATATCCACCGCGTCCGCCGTAATAGCCGCCGCGTCCGCCGCCATAGTAGCGGCCACCGCCTCCCGCATAGGCGTGTCCGCCACCGCCATAATAGTGACCACCGCCACCGCTGTAAGCGCGTCCACCACCAGAGTACGCGTGTCCACCGCCGCCCGAATAGGCGTGTCCACCACCGCCGCCGTGTCCGCCCCCACCGCCGTGACCTCCGCCTCCGCGTTGGGCCAGCGCTGCATTCGGGGTAGAAAAAATGAGTAGTGCTCCAAGAACGATCCCCGGTAAACCTAACTTTTTGAAGATCATTGCCTTCTTCCTTCCTACCACCTTAGATGCGCGGGCTCCTCTGTTGGTTCTGTTACGCTTTCATCGTGAAGAACAAATAATAGTTGAAACTTAGTGGGATGATCGATAGAGAGGAGCCAGATTGATACACGAAATCCTGCCGGTGGGCATCCTGCAGTGCAATTGCTCGGTGTTTGGAGATGAAGCAACGAAAGAGGCGATCGTTGTCGACCCCGGGGACAACATCGAAGAGATCCAGCAGATCCTCAATCGTCATCAGCTCAAACTAAAGGCGATCGTCATCACGCACGCCCACATCGATCACATCGGTGGCGCGGCCAAGCTGAAGGCCGCAACGGGAGCTCCCGTGTACATGAACGAGCAGGATCAGGCCATGTACGACGACCTCGACATGCAGGCGGGCTGGCTTGGAGTTGAACCACCCGCAAGGACGCCGATCGACGTAGACGCGAAGGAAGGCGGGAAGCTGCTACTCGGCAACGCCGAGTTTCAAATCCTCCAGACGCCGGGACACACCCAGGGCAGCATCAGCGTCTGGATTCCGGCGGAGAACAAGCTAATAGCCGGCGACACGCTATTTCGCAGCAGCATCGGACGCACGGACCTGCCAGGGGGCGACGGACGCAAGATCCTGCGCTCGATCGCGGACAAGCTGCTCGTCCTCCCCGACGAGGCCGTCGTCGTACCAGGCCACGGCCCCAACACGACCATCGGGCGCGAGCGGGACTCGAATCCTTTTCTACAGGGTCTCTAGAGCGAACTCAGACCACCAGCAAACGGTGAAATCGATTTCCTTGACCGATGAGCGTCATAGCTTCGAAAACCGTGTCTCCGAACTCGTGGGCTGCGCTCATATAAGTACGGCTCGTCTTGTGATTCAGTAACCGGCGGACGAGTTCCTTCTCGTCGGCATTTGTCGTGTCCAGAAACCTTTCATACCGATCCAGAAGTAGACTGAGCGCGCTCTTTGCAGGGGCAAGGTACGGCTGTTGTATCAGCCACTCTATCCGCTCCGTTGGAGTTAAGCCGATCATTTCGACGACATTTGCGGGACTGACCGACTTATACTCGCCGTAAAGAGCTAACAGGAAGAGAATCGCGGAATAACATGTCAGGAGCCTGCTATGTTTTAGTTTGTAGTTTCTTAGCTTTCCTTTGGCCTTCTCCTCGTCGGGAACTCGTGCGGTCCTGGCTTCGTAGTTGACACAAAACGTCCTCCATAGGCGCAGGATGTCGTTTGCAAGAAACGCCGGCATAAAATCCGTTTTGTGGTCTGCGTAGTCTCTCCAGTACGCCGCGATGACATCTTGTGTCACGTCACGGTAAACCAAAGGCTCCAAAAGAGGACAACTTTCGAGAAGCAGCAACAGTCTTGCGGTGAACGTGTTTGTTACGTCATCTTCCGGCGTGCCCAGCGTTTTGGTAAAGTCGTTAACGGAGTAATGCACAAGATAACGGCCGTCGCCTGAAAATTCCGGGATCTTCATCCGGCGCGTAGCATAAATCAGATCCGCTTTGATGCAGATTTCATCGAGACGCCTAAGCATACTGCCTTCCGTTCCATCGTGGCGGGGGCTCCCGCCATCTTTGCCGACGATGAAAAGATCTAAGTCGCTGTGCGGACTTGCTTCGCATCGGCCAAAGGAGCCGGTGGCGTAGACACAAGCTTTGCCTGCAGCGAGGCGTTCAGCCATTTTCAATTCCTCGCGCAGCTGATCCAGTCGGGCTGCCGTTTCAGAGCGGCGACGAGCGAGTTCGCCCACTCACACCCTCCCACTCGAAAATGTTGGCAAATATTTCGGCCTGCTCGATCGCGTCGTCTAGAGCGTGGTGTGTATGGACGCGTTTACCTCGCAAGGCATCGGCAAGCGAGGATCGTCCCGCCTCTGAGATCGGAATGCGGGCCTTAACCGCGAGAGCCGTCTTTACATCGAAACAGCGCGAGTAGTCGAACGGTGACCCGTTAGTTGAGTATCGGACAAAATACCAGTACAACCAAGTCCAATCGAAGCTCAGCGGATAGGCGACCAGCACGGGTCTGGCGCGTCCGGCGTTTTCTCTGACCCAATCGGAAGCCTCGGTCATAGCCCGGTCCGGTGATTCTCCTTCAGAGCACAGTCGGCCGCGATCAAGACCGTTAACCCGCAAAGCCTCCGGCTCGAAGTTTTCGGAAATCGGCCTCAGTTCTTTGTACAAGCTCCGGCTGTATTCCCGCGGGCGTTCAAAGCGCGTACCGTCAAATGAACCCGCATATACTAAGGCAAACGACAGGATGGAGAAAGGCCCCGGAATCGGGCCGTCCGTTTCAACATCGGCCGAGAAATAAGCGTCCACGCTGGCTTCTTGAGGCTCGCCATCGTGCTCATCGTTCGACGTGCCAACATCAATTCGTCGCTCGAGCATTGAACCCATGACCAATTGATGTTAACAGCATATGCGAGCCTATTTCCGAACGGAACGATCCCTTCGCAACGAGCCGAACGCCGGGCACTCTCCAGCTTCGTTTATCTTATATCTAGGAGTCCTTTTGCAACGACTGACCTTCGCTATTCGAGCTTTCTTCGCGATTCTGTTCACAGGGAAACTGCCGGCCGACATCGCACAGGCCTATGGATTTGTCCCCAACAAGCCGCAGGCGGTCCCGAAAGCGGCGCCAGCGGCGAAGCCCGTACCGCAATTGAAACCCTCCGACGGCGCTCTTCAGATGCTCGCAATCCTGCAACGCGATTCGCGCTTGATCGACTTCCTGATGGAAGATATTTCGCCCTACTCCGACGACCAGGTGGGCACGGCCGTGCGCAGCATCCACGATCAATGCCGCGACGCGCTGGAACGCTATGTCCATCTCGCACCAGTGATCGATGGCGTTGAGGGAACATTTACGAAAATCGACACGAACGACCCGAACACCGTCAAACTGCTCGGCAACGTTCCTGCCACTGGCAAAGCTCCGGGCGGCTTGCTGCGGCATAAAGGATGGCGCGCCGATAAGGTGGAGCTGCCGCAACTCTCCGCGAGCCAGAACTCCACCATCATCGCGCCCGCCGAAATCGAGGTTGAGTAGCACCGTTGGCAAATCAATACGTGATAGGAATCGATCTCGGGACGACGAACTCCGCGCTGGCGTATGCGGACACGGGCGCGATCGACGATCCCCATGCGCTGCCGCCGGTCACCTTGATGGAAATTCCGCAACTTGTGAATCCCGGCGAAGTGCGCGACGAAGCTCTGCTCCCGTCGTTTCTGTACATCCCTGGGCCATCCGATTTTCCCGCAGGCACGCTCGATTTGTTTTGGGAAACGAACCCGAAATTCCTCGTCGGAACGCTAGCCCACAAACGCGGCGTCGAAAATCCCGGACGCCTTATCTCCTCCGCGAAATCATGGCTCTCGCATACCGGCGTCGATCGAACGTCGGCCCTTCTTCCCGTAAACGCACCCGCAGGCGTCGAAAAACTTTCGCCGATTCAAGTCTCCCGTGAGTACCTGGCCCACATGCGCCACGCCTGGGACTCCAAGTTTCCGGATTCGCCGTTTATCGAACAACAAGTCCTGGTCACCGTGCCCGCCTCCTTCGATGCCGTGGCGCGCGAACTGACGCTGCAGGCGGCCGAGCAGGCCGGCTACAAGAATCTCGTCCTCTTAGAAGAACCGCAAGCCGCGTTCTACGCCTGGATCGAGCGGCATCCCGACTGGCGCGAACGCGTGCAGGTTGGCGACCTCATTCTGGTTGTCGACATCGGCGGCGGGACCACCGATTTCACACTGATCGCGGTTACGGAGCGCGCCGGCGAACTGCAACTGGAGCGCGTTGCGGTTGGCGAACATATCCTGCTCGGCGGCGACAATATCGA
>JBEKUT010000539.1:0-4681 GCA_049514735.1 Bryobacteraceae bacterium | reverse complement strand
GAGATTGTTTCACGTCAATCGAATCTCATTGTCGAATCGAAGAAGCAGGTCACGGATGCGCAACTCCGCCAGATGCTGGTGGACGAAATCAAGAAACAGAACAAGCCTTACGGATTGTATTTCGAGCAGGTCACCGGCGGTTACACCACCACGCAGCGCCGCGGATTGCAAGCTTTCACCGTAATGCCGCTGGTGGTCTATCGCGTCTATCCGGATGGACGGCCGGACGAACTTGTCCGCGGCGTGGACATAGTGGGGACGCCGCTGGCCAGCTTCGCGAAGATCGCCGCAACATCGAATCACACAGAAGTGTTCAACGGATATTGTGGCGCTGAATCAGGCAGCGTACCGGTTTCGGCCGTATCCCCGGCATTGTTAGTAACTGAGATCGAGATCCAGAAAAAGGACCGTGGACGCGAGACACGTCCAGTTTTGCCGCGCCCTGTTACTGGAGGCGGGCAGTGAGACTCGCTGCGGTTATCGCGCTTCTCACGGCGGCGAGCGCCTTCGCCCAAAACGACGACTTCATTCTCAAGGCCATGAAGGACGAAATGCAGCGGTCGAAGACGCTGCGACTGCCTGGACTCGACGCGCCGTATTTCGTCGAGTACACGGTGGAAGACGCCGACATCCTGGTTGTGACTGCGACGCTAGGAGCATTCGAAACGTTGCAACATTCGCCTCTACGGATCCAGCACGTCAAAGTGCGGGTCGGAGACTCGAACTTCGACAACACTAACTACGCCTCCCCCGATTCCTTTCGGGGCGCCCGTTACGACACGGAACAATTGCCACTGGAGACCAACTATTTGGGCCTCCGCCACATTCTCTGGCTCGCGACCGACCGCGAGTTCAAGGCCGCGGAAGAAACTCTGGCGCGCAAGAAATCGGCGCTCAAGAACATCAATCTGCCGGATGCGTTGCCGGATTTTTCAAAAACGGAAACTGCCCGCGCACTGTTGCCCGTTCCGCGCTTAAATGTGGACGAGGCGGCTTGGAAGAAACGAACCGTCGATCTTTCGGCTATCTTTGCCGCGTACCCCGATATCCAAAACTCGAATGTCGAGTTTCAGTCCGTCCAGTCGGTGAACTACTTAGTCAATTCGGAAGGAACGGAAATTCGGGAGCCCGATAACATCGCATACTTTCGAATCCGTGCGGAGGCGCAAGCATCCGACGGCTATCCGGTGCGCGACACCGAAGTGGTGAAGGCGTCGGATGTAAATGGACTGCCTTCCGACGCTGAACAACGGCATGCGGTGACTCAAATAGCCGAGACGGTGACCGCGCTCGCGCACGCGCCGCAGGGTTACGCGTACGATGGCCCCGTACTTTTTGAAGGACGCGCGTCGGCGCAGTTGTTCGGCCAGCTCCTCGGCGACAACCTGAAGCTCTTACGCAAGCCCGTCGCGGAGCCAGGCCGTCAGCTACAGTTTCTGCCGAGCGAACTCGAAACACGCGTGGGCACGCGCATCCTGCCGGATTGGATGGACATCGTAGACGACCCATCGCAAACTGAGTTCGGCGGACAGAGACTCCTCGGGCATTACCAATACGATCTGGAAGGTGTTGCGGCGAAACCGGTGACTCTTGTCGAACACGGCGTGCTGAAAGATTTCCTGCGCACGCGCACGCCGGCCCTCAAGGGATTCGAATCTTCGAACGGCCACGCCCGCCTCCCGGGTCCGCATGGCGCCGACGCGCCTGGTTTCGGAAACCTGTTCGTGCGCGCGGCGCAAACCGTATCCTCCGCCGATTTGAAAAAGAAACTGATCGATCTCTGCAAACAGCGCAACAAGCCGTACGCGATTCTGATTCGCCAGCTCGATTGGCCATCGTCGGCGAGCTACGAAGAACTGCGGCGCGAGATGTCCGGCATGTCGATGTCGGGCGGCGGCGGACGGCCGGTCAGCATACCGATCCTGGTTTATCGCGTCTATCCGGATGGCAAAGAGGAACTGGTGCGCGGCGTGCGTTTTCGCGGTCTTTCGACGCGGTCTTTCCGCGATATCCTGGCCGCCTCCGATCAGCCTTACGTTTACAACTACATGGATTCCACCGCGCCGTTCGCGTTAATGGGGGCAGGCGCGTTCGTCGCCAACTCTACGATTGTGGCTCCCTCCGTGTTATTCGAAGAAGTAGAGATGGAGCAGATCATGGACGAAACACCGAGCCTGCCAATTGTTCCATCTCCACCGGCGAACTAAGTATGGGGATTCTCAGCCGCTCGATATTTAGGGAAACGATCACAAGCTCCCTCCTTGGCACGGTCTTGTTCACGTTCGTGATCTTTCTGCAGAGGGTGAGCAAGCTCTTCGAAACGCTGGTAAGAAGCTCCGCCCCTCCGGCGACCGTCGGAAAACTGTTCGCGCTGGCTCTTCCATTTACTTTCAGTTTCACCATCCCATTGGGAGTTCTGGTTGGCGTGCTGATTACGCTCAACCGCATGTCCACCGACAACGAAATCACGGCCATGCGGGCAGCCGGCGTTTCGAGCCGCAAGGTTATGCCTCCGATTCTCTTCTTTGCAGCTCTTGCGACTCTCTTCACCGCCGGCTCTACCATGTGGCTCACGCCATATTCGGTCAAGCTGACCTACCGGATCGTGAATCAGTTGCTGGCGGCCGAGCTTACCGCCGAAGTTCAGCCGCGAGTTTTTGAAGAGCAGTTTCCGAACAAAATTGTTTACATCGGCGACGTGATCCCAGGGCCGGTGGCGCAGTGGCGCAACGTCTTTATCGCCGACCTCACTCCTCCCGAAGAGCGCACTAATCAAGGGCACGACCGCAGCGATGAGCCCACTATCACAGTGGCCACGGAGGCGATCGCCGTTCCGGATGTGTCGCACAACCTGATCCAACTCTCCATGCACAACCAGAACAGTTACGAGGTTGGCAAGGAAGTGGCGCAGTATTACGTGAGCGGTTCGCCGAAGGGAGACCAGCTTCTTCAAGCGAAAAAGGCGAACGAAGTGACCCCCAAAGAATTTACGGAGATGGACACCGTTCCGCTATATCGCGCGGCGTATCACGATCGAACGCTCAATCCGGAGGAGCGCACCGAGGCAAGGCTGGAATTCCAGCATCGCATCGCTCTGCCGCTGGCTTGTATCCTGCTCGCGCTGATTGGGATTCCGCTCGGCGTCTCGACGCGTAAAGGCGGCAAATCGACTGCTTTCGTCGTCACAGCGGCGCTTGCTTTTCTCTACTGGACGGCGTCGATCGCGATGAACGGTCTCGCCACGCAGCATAAGCTCTCCGTGGAAGTTGCCGCGTGGATTCCCAACGCCGTCTTCGCACTGATCGGCTTTTCGTTGCTGCTGCGGCTGGAGTCTCCCAGGAATCGCGACTGGGTGGGCATCGTGGCGGGCTGGTTTGCTGCCATGTTCGCGCGCGTGCGTGAAATGGCAGGCGCGTCCCCGGTTGGGCGCAGCAGCCGGCCCCGCTTGCGTTTCGCGTTATTTGCTCAGATTGTCGATAATTACGTCCTCAGCGGCTTTGTCTTTTATTTCGTTTTACTGCTAGCGAGCTTCGTGGCGATGACGTTAGTTTATACGTTCTTCGAGTTAGTGAAGGACATCGTGCGGAACAACATTCCGATGACCACGGTGCTTAAATACCTGTTCTTCCTGACTCCCAAACTCATTTACGATTCGACGCCAGTCAGCGTCCTGGTAACGGTTCTGATCACGTTCGGAATCCTTACCAAGCACAACGAGATTACGGCTTTCAAGGCTTGTGGCGTTAGCTTGTATCGTCTCTCAATTCCCGTTCTGCTGGCCGCCGCGCTGCTGAGCGTGGGACTCTTCGCGTTCGATCATACCTATCTGCCTAAGGCGAATCGCATACAGGACGCTTTACGAGCTGAGATCAAAGGGAAACCCGCGCAGACCTATCTGCACCCCGAACATCGCTGGATTTTCGGCGAAGGCTCGCGGATTTTCTATTACAACTATCTGTCTCCGTCGGAAAAGTCGATGGCGGGTGTCAGGGTTTACGAGCTGGACAAGTCAAGCTTCCGGCTGCTGCGCCATATCTCGGCGGAGAAAGCTCATTGGGAACCTAACCTGAACACCTGGGTTTTTGAAAATGGCTGGGAGCGCAATTGGATTTCGGGTCAGGAGGAGACGCGTTACTTTTTCGGTCAGGCCGTGACATTTTCCGAGATCAAGGAAAAACCGAACTGGTTCCTGCAAGAGGTGTTGCAGGAGAAGCAGATGAACTTCCAGGAGCTGGAATCCTACATACGCACGCTGAAGCAGAGCGGGGTGGAGACCATCGCGTTGCAGGTGGAGTTTTACCGCAAGTTTTCGGTTCCGTTGTTCGCGCTGATCATGGCGCTGATCTCGATACCGTTCGCCTTTTTGGCGGGCAATCGGGGCGCCATGGCGGGAGTTGGCGTCAGCTTCACGATCGCGATCGCGTACTGGGCCATCAACTCGGTTTTCTATCAACTCGGCGACGTCGCACTGTTGCCTGCAGCCGCCGCGGCATGGGCGCCCGATGCGGTATTTGCGCTGGCGGGATTCTATTTCTTTTCGCGCATGCGGACGTAGGCGGCGACTTCTGTTGGCAGAGGCCGCTCCCCTGAAGAACATGTATGATTGGGCCAACCGCTCCCTGCCGGTCACGGCTCGGTTACGGTCGAAGTTCTTCATCACCATTTGGTGGCCCGTAGGGCC
>JBEKUT010000538.1:0-4696 GCA_049514735.1 Bryobacteraceae bacterium | reverse complement strand
ACGATGCGAATACGCAGTGCACGGTTTCGGCGCCGTATACCGGTGTCGGCGGGGGCGGCACGATCGGTTTCGTTATCACTTACCCGGGCAATGGCCCAGCGCCACTTACAGCCACGTCGATCACTCCTGGGGGTGATTACGTAAATCTGAGCCTCACGGCCGGCTCTTTCGTCGTGACGTTGACAGAGACGAACGGAACGGTGGTCAATTTTTATCAAACGCCGAATTGGAATTTTGTATTTTCGAATCCCACTTGCACCGGGGTCGTTTCGTGCGCGGTCGGACAGGTGGGACTCACGCAGAATGCAACAATCACCGGATCGATCAGCGGCGCATTCGATACCACGCCGGTGATCCAGAGCGCCGTCAGCGCTTCCGGCTACGGTGGATTTTCCGCGATAGCGCCGGGCACTTGGATGGAAATTTACGGCGAGAATCTTGCCACCGTCCGCTCGCAGCTGTGGGCCGGTTCCGATTTTACAGGCAACCTGGGCCCGACCGCTCTGGGAGGCACGACGGTTACGATCGGCGGCCAGTTGGCGTATATCGACTACGTGAGTCCAGGACAGGTGAATGCCCAGGTGGCATCGAGTGTCGCGACCGGATCGCAGCCCGTTGTGGTGACTACGGCCGGCGGAAGCAGCCTGCCCTTTACGATTACAGTAAACACCACGGAGCCGGGTCTGCTGGCGCCGCCTGCGTTCAAACTGAGCGCGGGACAATACGTGGTCGCGCTGTTTCCCGATGGGTCCACTTTCGTTCTGCCCCCCGGCGCTCTCAAAGGCGTGGCATCGGCGCGCGCCAAGCCCGGCGACACGATCGTTCTTTATGGCATCGGCTTTGGAACAGTTACGCCGGACAGTCCGGCCGGTGAGATTGTGACCGTGGCCAACACGCTCAACGGGAATTTCCAAGCCTCATTTGCAGGCACTCCTGCTAAGGTGAGTTACTCCGGGCTGACCGGCGGTTATCTGGGACTTTATCAGTTCAACGTGGTGGTGCCGAATGTGGCCCCCAGCGATACGGTACCGTTCACGTTCTCACTCGGCGGAAACGCGGGTACGCAAACGTTGTTGATCGCGATTGGGAACTAAGAAGCGGGGGCCTCGTGTCGCGGAACCGCTACTTCAGGGTGAACGGCGCCGATGCCGTCACATTCTCCCATTCGACGAGCAGTTTTCCCTTGGCGCCGCGGGCCCCCGACAGCGTGATCTTGAGGGTTTCGACCGGATATGATGGCTTGCCCATGGTCAGCGAAGCGCGGCCGAGTTCGGTGGCCGGATCGTCGGTGGTGGCGCCCTCGCGAATGCCGTCCGGTGACATCCCGACGCCCCAGATGTGGCGGGCGCCGGCCATCAAGGTCTTGTTGACGATCAGTTTCCACTGGCCGTTGTCGAGGTCGGCGTACAGGGTGTAGTCGCCCTTGGGAATGGCGAGGCCATTCACGTCGAGGTCGGCGTCGGTGTGCAGAACAGTGGCGTAATCGGCGCCCAGACGCCACACGCTGCCATCTGGCTGCTGCGCGTCGGCGCCGCCGAAAATGTGGCGGCCCCTGACGGAGGGGGCGTGGTAGTAGATCCAAATGTTCTGGCCGTTGACGGTGACGCTGGTTTCGGCGCCCGGACTGAGGGTATTCTTGGTGGCCAGCTCTTCCTTCTTCACTTCGGCGACGGTCAGCATCATGCCGCTTAACAAAAGAGCACTCAATAGGATTCGTTTCATTTCCGATGGTGTCCCTTTCTCGAGAGTATATAATGCGCGCGTCGCGCGATCTCGATCCCTTCCCGCAACTCGCAAACTCCGACGTTACATCAACGCCTATTCAGCTAACGCCCAGCCGATTCGTTGAAAATATTCAGACGTCACCCGTCGTATGCGAGGTATCGATCTAGCCGCGAAAGGGCTACTAGAACTTCTTGAGTTCTTCGATCAGGACGGTCAGCCCCTTTTTCCGATACAACTGGACCAGGCGCTGCTCTTCCGGCGACGGTCCGACCACATTCTTCAGCATGGGGTCGGCAAGGTCGGAGCGGCTGGGAATCCAAACACTCCCATCCGCAAACTCGACGGTGCTGACATAACCCGTCATGCCTTCAATCGACAGCGTCTGACCCGCTCGCGTGGGGAACTTGAGCGTCGTGTCCTTCAACACCTGACTCTTCTGGCCCGGCGCCAGTTTGAGATCCGACGGCACCGACCCGGCGAGAACATCGCGCCCAGTCCGATCATGCAGAATCCAGCCGATCTCGAGATATCGAACGGAGCGATCCGACCGGTTCCTGACTTCTAAATTAGGAGCGCGCGCCTCATTACCCGCAACCTGCGCCATGCCTTGAATCGGCTCGACGGGTGAATCGGGTAGCTTCAGAAAGGCGAACTGGACGGAGTGCTCAACCTCCATATTTGTCGCGCGGCCGCCGCGGACCATCTGCACATCGACGCCTGGCCGGTCGTTCTGCCGCTGCAGCATCGCGACCACTTCCGTCCGCAAATGTTCCGCTCCGCCTTCGGCCAGCAGAGTTTTGAAATAACGCCGGTCGCGCCGCGCTTCGAGTTCGCAGACCGTCAGGATGCGCCGCGACCCGAGCCGATCCGGTCCATAAAAGCCGAGATCGTCAAAGAGAACGCCATCCAGCCCCACGACAACCGGAGCGCCGCCCGCTGCCTGTATGGGCCGCAGCAGCCGAACATCAATGTGCACCGGGAACGTTTCGTTAGGACCCACATCCATGCTCGGAATCGTCACCGTGCCCTTGCCGCCGGGCGTAACTTCCTGGGCCGTCACTACTATCGTGATGCCGCGTATCCGACGCTGTGTAGAGTTGCGCAGAGACAGCGAGGCGTGCAGATCGACAATCATGGCGCCACCGCGCGCCGCTTCACTCGAATCGCCGTAATCGGAGGAGAGCACCGCGACCGGGGAATCGACTGGCAACTCGATCCTGGGCAGCACGGCCGCATGCGCCGCGCCCATCGGAACCAGGAGAGAAGCCAGAAGCGCGATTCTACTGCGCCGCATAATGCACCGTGTTGATGGTCACCTGACCGGTATCGGAATCCACGAATTGCGCTCCGGCAGTTCCCTGCATGCCTACGGACACCGCAACTCCGTCGGTGCGCGAGGTGAGGAACGACATGGTGCCGCCGCTCGCCCGCAAATCGATCGACGACGGGGATGCTTCCAGAACCACGCTTTCCTGGTATGCGGCAGGCTGTATCACCACACCGGGACGATGCAAACCAATCGACCGCAGCGACGCGATCAAATGATCGGTCTGTTCTCGCGGCATGTTCATCCACATTGCGCCGAGCACCACCACAAACGCAGCCGCCATTACCGCGGCCGCATGCCACCCCAGAGATTTCGGGTGATGGGATGGAATAGGGCCGACGCATTCACCGGCCGCCAAACCAACGCGGATGTTGCCGGTCATTTCCTGGGATAGGCGCGTCCAGTTGACGCCGTCGGGCAATTCATCGGAAAGCGAACGGAGCCTCTCGCTCCCATAGCGCAGAACTTCCAGTTCGGAGCGGCAATGCTCGCACGATTGCAGGTGCTTTCGGAGCCGCCATCGGTCTCGAAACCCAAGGTCGCCGCCGGCAAACAGCGCCAGTTCGATCTCACCCGGGTGATTCACGTTTTTCTCCTTTCAAGATATCGTCTGAACTTAATACGCGCGTTCGCGATATGCGAGCGCACTGTCGCTTTGGAGCAGTTCAACTGCCTTGCGACTTCATCGGCCGGCAGCCCTTCCACATCTCTCAGGATCAGCGCCGTGCGTTCGCGCTCCGTCAGCACGGAAAGCCCGCGTTCCAGATACTCGCGATGCTCATTACGCAGAACCGCTTGCTCCGGACTGGCCGACGGCTCTGAGAGCGGTTCCAGCAGCGTATCGATTTCACAAAAGTTAACTTTGCCGTGGCGGCGCAGAAAATCGATTGCGGTGTTGCTTGCGATGCGCGAGAGCCAGTGCGCGGCCTTATCGAGGTCCTTAAGCTGATCCTGCCGTTGCAGCGCCTTGATGAACGCTTCCTGGGTCAGATCCTGGGCGTCGGCGACGTTCCCGACAATCCGGTAAATGAGCAGGAAAACACGGCGTAAGTTCTCGGAAATAAAGCGGCTTTGCTGCTCCTGCGTGGATTCGAGAAGCCGCTCCACCTCGGACGGTACGCCCCGGTCGCTCATCGTGACCTCGAATTGTTGCACCAGTGACGCCATGCTTCAATAATCCTGACGCATGGACCGTTAAAACGTGCAGTCCCAAATCTTTTCATACCCATCTCGCGCAACAGGCCCTCTGACCTGTTTGATCGGTATTCGGAGCTATCCTGATTATATGAGACCTGTTGCCATTATCGGCATCGGAAAAACGGCATTTGGCGCTTTCCCGGATCGCGATCTTCGGGGGCTGGCAGTCGAAGCCGGCCAGAAAGCCATGGACGACGCGGGCATCGCGCCCTCCCAGGTGGAAGCGTTTTATCTCGGCAACTTCGCCGGTCCGTCCTTCACCGGACAGAATCACCTTGCCCCGTATGTTGCTACAGGCATGGGAATTACGGGCGTTCCGGCGACGCGTTTCGAAGCCGCCTGCGCCTCCAGCGGAGCGGCTTTTTACCACGCTGTATCCGCCGTGGCCGCTGGGCTCCACGACGTGGTGCTGGTGGGCGGTGTCGAAAAGATGACCTCGCAGCCAAC
>JBEKUT010000537.1:0-4720 GCA_049514735.1 Bryobacteraceae bacterium | reverse complement strand
TTCGGCGATCGCGGCTTCGATTCATCCTGCGCCATCGCGGCCCTGCCCAGGGCGAGAGTAGATGCGACACTGGTCGCGTTGAGAAAATTACGGCGAGTCATCGGCTGGAGCTCCTTGGCCCATAATATCGTGATTAGGGCGCGACCCAGACAGCAAGATCCAAGCTCGACTTCTGCGACACCTCCACTTTCACCGTCACCGCTTGAGCTTCATCAAGTACTTCTTCATCCACCTCACTGATATCGAAAGTCGAGAGCAAGCGATAATCGCCCGGCGGCAGACCGTCGAATTTATAATAACCGTCCGCGTCAGTCAACACCTGTTTCCATCCCCGCAGCGACTTGCGAGCCTGCTCCGCAAGCGGCCATAGAAATACCGGCGCGCCAGCTATTCCCTTGCCATCACCCATGACGTTGCCGGCGATTTGCGCCGCTTTATCCGACACCGTGATCCGGATGCGTGACGACCGCCCGGCGTCGATGTAAACATCGAACCAGTCGGAAGGCTGCTCGGCTCGGTTGCGCCGGTATGCAGCGAATCCATTCCCAATCGATTCGACATACTGACCCGGTCCCGCGGTAGCGCTCATTTCCCAATGTCCCGGAGCGAGCGTGAGCTTCGAATCGGAGACCTGTAAAACACGCTCCACATCGGCCGAGTACAGATCCGACCTACGAGCCGTTACTGTCACCGGAATATCGGAAGGTGTGTACGAACCCGGCCGCACCACTTCCAGCGAGACCCTCCCCGGCGGCGTCAGAACCATATTGGCAACTTCATCGCGGTACACTGGCAAATCGATAAAGCCCGATTCCAAACCGCCCTGCTTGATCGCGAACACCTCGCAAATCGCCGGAGCGATCCCTTCAAAAGTAAAACCCCCTCCGCATGCTGACTGCACGCTGCGCCGCATTGTCTCAGATGAGATGGTCACCGTCACGGGGATCCCGTCCGTCGGGCATTGCAACACTCCCGTAACCCGGAATAACCGGCCTTGCTCCGGCCGCACATCCGCATCCGGCGTATCTGCGTCCAAAGTCACAACATGTATTCGCGCCTCCCGCGACTCGAGCGATTCCGGCCCGAACGTCGGCAGTAGACCGGCGCCGTCCTCGAGCACAAACGCACCCGAGCGGATCCAATACTTGCCCGGCTCCAACCCATGAATCCGGTAAACGCCGCGATCGTCCGAAATCGCGCTCCCAGCCAATCGAATCGGCAATCGCGCTCGATACACCAGAACGGGCGCGTCGGACATTCCCACGCCGTTCTCGTCCAGTACGCGGCCTGTCACGGCGCCTTTATGCCGCATATGCAACTCCGCGAAAATCGTGGAGTCTTCCGTGACTTCTACGGGAGTTCCCTGCCCGCTCGGCCGCCGTTGGCCGTAGGCCGCCGGAAAATAATTATTCCGCGTGGCGACGATTAGATACAGCCCATTTGGTACATGCTCGAATGTGAATTGTCCGCCGTTCTGGCTGCGCAGCGAGAGCGTTTGCGGAACCGAACCGGCCTTCGCGACCGGCTGCAGTTGCACCAACGTTCGAGCCAGCGGACGTCCCGAGACGTGTTCCAATACCACGCCCTGCACCAGGCCCGCCTGAGCCGCAAATACAGCCGCCAGCCACCACCACACTATCCGCATCGCCCGGTTTGACGATGACACGCGCCCAAGCGTGCATGATATTCTTTCATGCAATCATGGCCCAATCGCTAAATACCGATCGCCGGGGTTTTCTCAAATCGGCCGCTGGACTGAGCACCGGACTCATGCTCGCCGCTGAAAATCAAGCTGCCGCGCGCCCGCTCACCGAGAAGGAAAAGCTGGCTCGCATCGCCTCGAACACCTGGCCCATCCGCTACGTCTTCAAGAGCCGCATGTTCCGCAACGACCCGCATAAAGAGGCGATGCAGAAGAAGTATGGCGAGATCACCATGCTCGATTTCCCTGCGTTCACGAAGGAAACCTTCCCTGGCGTGTACCATATGGACCTGTTCTCCGGCCTCTTCGGCGACATGGACGACGACAGCATGTTTGTCGAGGTGCCCATTCACGTCGGCGATATCTACCGCACCGCGACAGAGTTCGATCCGTCCAGCGCGGCAGGCAGGAAATGGCTCGACAAGCTGGCGAACAAAATGGAACAGACCGGAACGAAGTGCCATCACATCTCGAACAACGCGCCGCGCGACATCTGCGAGCTCGATCCTGAGAAACGCAAGACCGGCACCGCGGTCGCAAAGAAATGGCTCGACGGAGCCGCGGTCCTCGGAACGAAATCGATGCGCGTGAACAGCGGCGGTCCGCGCATTTCCCCGTGCGCTGTGGTCACCACCGATTATCCGAAGAACGATGCTCTCGCCCAATACCTCACCAACTGCATCGAGTCATTCAAAGAGATGGCCGATTACGGCGGCAAAGTCGGAGTAAAGGTCACGCTCGAGAACCACTGGGGCCTCACCGCAAATCCCATAAACATACGGATCATTGTCGATGAGGTGAACAGCCCGTGGTGCGAGGCTTCTCCCGATTTCGGCAACTGGGAGCACGAGTATCTCATGTATCACGGCCTCGCCGATCTCGCTCCGTACGCCCACACCAATGTCCACGCGAAATATTGGAATCGCTGGAAGGATAACGATATCCGGCGCTCGGTCCGCATCATGACCGCTGCGAAGTACGAAGGCGTCTTCGCCCTCGAATACGAGGATGGCCCGTGGGACGGAGTCGAAGGCGCTAAGTATCTATATAAGGAGGTGCTCGCCGCCCTTTGAAACTGGTTGACCTGCTCGCAAGCGGACTCATGCGCAAAGGCTGGCGGGCTCCGAGCTTGACCCAGGCGTTGCCGCCGCCGCTCGTGCTCGGGTCGTTGCCTTTCGGAAAACGCAACCGAAGGATCACTGAACCGTGGGCTTGAATCCGGCCTCGGTGCCGTCTGCCGTCGTCAGATCCCACGTCGCCGCAAGCCCATCGGCGGTTGCGGCCAACAGGTCGAGCAGGGCGTCGAGCTTGGCCACCAGTTGAAGAACCTCGGATTTCTGAAGCGAACACGGCACGTCACCGGGACGCCCACGATGTTTGGATTGGACCGCAACGGCCGCAGGGTCCAACGCTTCGAGTTCGCTGACCAGAGCGCTGAAATCCGACAGTGACGGCATGCCCTTGCATTTGAACTCGTTTCCCCATCCAACGGCCTTGACAATCTGGCAGACGATCTGCGCCAGCCACCGCAAGGAATGAGTTTTGGCAAGCGAAAGTGGATCGGTGGGCGTCGGCAAGAAGTAATAACCCTGATCGACCAACGCCTTCAGCTGGAGTTCAACGGCTTGCCTGTAGAGCAGGATGACCGGGCAAGCATCCCACGCCGCCTTCTGGTTCGGTTGCAAATCGAGAGTTGCGATCAAGGTCTTGGCGGCTCGGTGAAGGGATCGTGCGTAAAATCCGATCTCGATGTCGCCGCCGTTGTGCCAGCGGCGGTCGTCGTTTTCGATTACTGCCTTTCGATTTGGAAATTGAAGGACGGGCGGTTTCTTCTTCATCGGCGCTGATCCAATTTGGTTGGGTGGCCGGGTTGACGTTCAGGTGACGGCGCTGGGATCTCGTGGCGCTCGGGAGGCGACGGATGTGATTGGCGATGGCAAAGGAGTTTCACATCTAGGAACATCACAGCCCGGTTCGCCACATCTCCATCGCCTTTGTAATGGCCTCGCTCAGCCATTGCTGAAATCGGGGCCTTGTTTGGTTCGGGTCTTCAACGTAATTCATCTGGAAAACGGTTTCACAGGCATTCGTCGTCTTCGTCGTCTCTCGTTCACCTTCTTCGGTTGCAACACGCTTGTAAAACCCCACGGAAGCCGCCAGGACGCCTCGATACTCGTATCCAATTCCGTGGAACGACACAAGGATTTCTGACTGATCGTCAGTCCGAAGGATCAATCGGCACCAATCGTGGTAAACGCTGGCGTTTGCAAAGTAATCCAGTGACTTCGCCGTCTCAATGACCTGCCCTCTGAAATAATGACGGCGTTGCCCCTCGTTGGTCTCCGAATCAACTCTGAAATGAAAATCAGCGGAGAGGGGGCCAAGGTCAACACGGAGCTTCTCCGCAATTGACTCCAAGGTGGAAATCGTCAAGGTGTGCAGCATCCGGGCAGTTCGTTTTGCCTGTTCGAGTTTGTAAGCGTGAGCTTCCTTCCTCGACATGATGGCGTGGCGTGCCGCAGATATGATCTGGTCAACTCCAACTTGTTTTTGGACGTTGCTGGCGATTCCCAACACCTTCACGAAGGTTCGCCGCTGAACTGAACTGAAGAGCGTTATCAAGGGGCGCAAGTCTCCTTGATCTGCTAGTTCAAGGCGCGAGATGTACACATCTCGATCTTGATCATCCACTAACGTTAGTGGAAAATAGTTGCCCTTTATGAAGACGTAGCTGGCGATCAGTCGTGCGATTCGTCCATTCCCGTCCTGGAACGGGTGAATCTGCGTAAAGGCGTGATGCAACCATGCTGCCTCGATTTCTGTTGCCACGCCTAGCTTCTCATGATCCGTGTGCGCCTCGATCAACCGATCCATCTCCGATGCAACGTGCTCAGGAGGGCAGTATTCGTGTATGGAGCCGTCTTTACGCAAGGGGTTGTTCGGAAGCGTCTTGAACGCTCCCTTTACAAGCGGAACGTCAACCAAACGGCCTAGCGTGTCCACCGCAGTGGTCGTGGT
>JBEKUT010000536.1:0-4724 GCA_049514735.1 Bryobacteraceae bacterium | reverse complement strand
GCGCGATATCGTCCTCGCTTATCACCAGAACGCCCGGCCAATCCGAAGCACCGTGGATTTTCCACACAAATTTTTCGGGAAGCGGCGAAGGCAGGTCAGGGCCCGCAATCAATATATGACCCGAAGCGGCGGCGGTTGCGGCGGTCTCGAAGAGGTGGTCGTAATTCGTGGTGACAATTCTTCGAAATAGGGCCACTGCCGCGGCGTGCGTTGGGGTCGGCTTAACGCCGCCGGGCAAATCCAGCAACTCGCGCAATTTCGTGAGCAGCAGGGGACGTCCCAGCGTCATTTCGAAATCGCTGGCGACAGAGGCCAATCCACTGCCCACTGGTGCGGGCGTGTAGCCGGGCAGCACTTCTTGAACGGAGCGCGCCATCTCTGTTCCCAAAGCTCCCGCCGAAGGAAGTCCAGCGCGAAGCGAAACTCCGGAGCCCGCCCACAGCACCGCGCGTCCCGCGGCCACTGCCGAGACCAGGCCTGCCGGCAGTTGCTGTTTGCCGATGCGCGGCGGAGCGGGAGGGATTGTGGGCCGGGCGTCGGCGCGCCGTTGCGCGATCAGCGCGCGTTGAAAATTATCCGAGAGCATTCGCGTTACCGCGGCCGCGGCCTTGCCAGCCAGGTCGCGAGCGGTGGTGAACTCCATCCGGAACTGGCCCTCATCCCAATCGGCCACTTCTTTTCGGAACGCGTCGCGAAGCCGGCTATCGTCGCTGGTGCTTCCGTCGGACGCGTACTTCAAGACTTTAAAAAAAGGTAGAATCGGCAACTGCAGCTTGCGCGCGGCCCGATACTCTCCGTGCGTAACCGAGATCTTCTCTGCCGCCAGCGGGCCGGACGTGGGAATCCAACCGTAGCGCATCCCGCTCAACAGAATTAACGCGTGGCACGTATCGATCTGATCTGAAATGCGATCCCACGACGAAGCGCCATCCGGAAGCATGGCCTCTGCGTTGACCGGCTCGAAATTCGATTCCTCGAGACGCGCGGCGACCATGTCGCGCTCATTTTCGAGGTCTTCCATGGTGCTCGAAATGAAGATCCGTAATCTTCCAGGCATGGTGGCTCCTCCTATCCAGCCTGCTGCTCTTGCTCTGCCTTTGATGCTACAACGGGTCGTAGGGAACTCAGCGTCTTTAGCGCATTGAACCAGAACGGCGCACCCAGGCTGAGCAATCCCGCTGAAAAGAGAATGCCCCAGAAATGTAGGTTGTCCAATCGCCATCCAGGCCAGAAGTCCCACGAATGATACGGATCGGGGATTATCTTGAAACCCGCATAGTCGAGTGAGCCTTTGATCGATGCGGCGTTATCGAGCAGTCTGTCGGTGTCCGACTGCAATCCGCGCTCGACAGCCGACTGGTACTGAGTGACCGCTTCCTGAGTTCCGGGATCGAGGTCCATGGCCTTTCGGAGCCAACGTTCTCCCGCTTCCCGATTATTTAGATAAGGAATATTCGCCGCTGCATTCTTCAGTGCCGCTGGCGGGTTCTTGAGGTTGTTAACTGTTCCTTCCAGGGCTTTACGATAAATCGCGGGTACGTGGACCTCCTGCGTTTCCGAAGCTCCGGGCTTCGGCTTCTCGATTGGCTCTAAAACCCTGGCTGCATGCTTTTCCATCGCCTGCGACGCGCTCACCAGCCCTGCGCGTAGCTCGGGGTCGTTCGATACCTGCGAAAGAAAACGGAAGGTGTCCAGGTGCAAAGCGAACGCGACAATCAACGAACAGACAATCGTAATCAGCCGCGTCTTGAGAATAAACTTCTGCGACGCGCGATCCATTGCCGCGTTGAACCACGCTTTCATACTGTCGGGCGGAAGAAAGATCTCCGCCGCCGGCGGGATGTCCTGCAGCAGACGATCGACGCTGATAGAAGTTGAAACGCGCTTGTCGGTGTTGTCTTGCTGCCCGCCGTTAGCGGCTCCCTGCAACTTTTCAACTACCGCCACCGCTTGCTGCGTCACCGCATCGATCTCCGGGGTGAGCGTCTGCCTGGCCCGCCGCACAAGTTCGCACATTGCGCTCGCTTTATCGGAATTCGGTTGCCTTAGAGCCATCAGGTTGAGAATGCCGATCACTTCTTCCACGCGCACTGCCGTTGCCAAGCGGTAGTTTCTTAAGAAAAATATCTTATTAAAATAGGCCGAAATCGCAGAGTCCGAAATCAACTCATGCGTGAGTACGTCGGTCGCGATTGTCTCCGCCTGTTCTGCGCCTTCCGGAGACACCGTCTTAAACAAAACCGCCAGAGATTTCCGAAGGGTTCGGCCGCGGGTACACAGTCCTGTCGCAACGGCTTGAGTCAAAATCGTAATCAATAAGCTTACGCCCAGCATCACTACCGCCAACGCGATCGCTACATCCAGATTGTGAAGGGTCATCTTGTCCTCGGCTGGTTTGAAACAATATCACACTTGTTGGCCAGTGTTCAGGTAATTCGCCTGCAATATCTAAAGGATTCTACGGAAAATAACTTCCGTTGCCTCAGCCAACCGATCCGTAGCGAACGTAAGGTGAACTACGCTTGAAAACAGTACTTTGTTGCCCTGAACCGTGTTTCCGGCTCGCAGAATTGTCGATATACTGTAGGACTGTAAGAAGTAATAAGTAAAAGTCTACGCAACAAGAGCCGAAAATAGTAAGAGTCCTTACTCTTTAACCGAGGAGAGAACCCCGCCGATGCTGTACGCAGATCCGGGAAGTGGTCTACTTTTATGGCAGGTCCTGGCCGCTGGAGTGCTAGGGCTGCTGTATCAGATTCGTAGGGTCGTGTATCGGATCATCTTCCGGAAGCGGGAGTAACCAGTGCAAGACGTTACGTTAGCGCCCTCTTTTCGAGATCCGGCCGGTCACGTTGTCTTCCGCGATAACAGGATCTTTCGGGTTGTCAACCGTGTCGGAGAAGAACACCTTGGTCCGTTCATGGCCACCGCGGCGGCGGGCAGTCTCCGTCAATCCGGAGTGCTCGTCCGCACGGAGCGCGTCCACGGCGACCTTCTTAATTTATCGACGTCGCTAGAGGAAGTTTCGCTCTATGAGCACGAGCGGATTCCGTTCCCCAGTTTTCCTTATGAATGGGCCCCTGAAATGCTCCATGCCGCCGGCGTCCTCACCATCGAGATCGCCGAGCAGTGCCTGGACGAGGGCTACGGCCTCAAGGACGCGAGTCCTTATAACGTACTGTTCCGGGGCCCCGACCCGATCTTCGTCGATGTCCTGTCGTTTGAGCGCCGCGAGCCTGGCGATCCAACCTGGCTTGCCTACGCTCAGTTCACCAGAAATTTCTACCTTCCGCTGCTCGCCTCGAATCGCCTTGGTATTCCGCTGGATCAAATCTTCCGTAGCCGCCGGGACGGGATAAGGCCGGACGAGCTTTACGCCTGGGTGGGACCTCTACGCCGTCTGCTGCCTCCTTATCTATCCGCCATCACGATTCCGTCCTGGCTGTCGCGCTACGAAAGCGATCGTCTCTACAAGCCGCGCTCTATGGGCAAGGAGCAGTGCCGTTTCGTACTCCGCTCTCTCTTGAAAAGTCTGAAGCGGACCATGGCGAAACTCGAGCCTGGCGAAGGCCGCTCACATTGGTCCGAGTATGGAAACGCCCCGCCGAGCTATAACGATGAACAAGCCGCCGCGAAGAGAACCTTCATCGAGACCACGCTGAGGCGAATCGCGCCGCGCAACCTGTTCGACATCGGTTGCAACACTGGATTCTACAGCCTGCTGGCGGCCGAGAATGGCGCATCCGTGGTGGCCGCCGACGCCGACGCGGCGGTTATCGGCAGGCTCTGGCGTCAGGCGCGCGAGCGCCGCCTGGACATTCTTCCACTAGTCGTCGACATCGCCCGCCCCACTCCCGCCCTCGGCTGGCGATACCAGGAGAACGCGTCCTTTCTGGATCGCACGCGCGGCGGGTTCGACACCGTTCTGATGCTCGCGCTGATCCATCATTTATTGGTGACCGAGCGTGTGCCTTTGGAACAAATCATGGGCCTCGCGGCCGAACTGACCACGGCGCACGCGATTGTCGAATACATCGGTCCGGGAGATCCTATGTTCCGCCGCCTGACCCGCGGACGGGACCATCTACACGCCGATCTAACGCCGGAGCGTTTCGAAAACGCTTGCCTGGAACATTTTGATATCGTCGAGCGAGCCCCGCTGCCCGCCTGTTTACGTACTCTTTACCTCCTGCGGAAGCATTGATGCCGGACACGCTTCAAGTCCCCGTCCAGGCGGGGACCGGTTCTACCCTGCGCGTTTTCCTAAGACGATATGTCATCGCACTATCGTTCGTAAACCTTTGCTACGCCGCGGTCTGGAAGCGCCTTCTCGATATTCGCAAGCCGGCTGAGTTCACCATTAAGACGCTCCCCGCGAGCGGCGAGTATCTGGGCGCCATTTGCGGCGTTCTAATTTGCGCCCTGATTGTTGTCGCCTTCGATGCTTTGCTCCGCCGCGGACCGCGCATGATGAGGGCCGGCGTTCTGGTAGCCGGATTCGCCTTTCTCATACTGCGCGGCCAAGCACTCCTGCCGGAGCAGGTGATCCCGACCTCCGCCTTTCTTCTGGCGCGCGCTCCCTCCTTCGCGCTCTTCGGCATCGTGGGCGTCGTCCTGGCCGGCGCCGTTTTCCGCTATCAGGAGGCCGTAACCCGAGCCGTTACGCTCCTGCTGCTTATTTGCGCGCCATTCTGCGTCTTCACGTTTGCATACAGTTTGTATGC
>JBEKUT010000535.1:0-4758 GCA_049514735.1 Bryobacteraceae bacterium | reverse complement strand
TTCGCGATAAACTCGTTCATGGCGTTTCCCTTCCCTTGTGATGTTTAGTTTTCGAACAACCAATCATCATACGGGAACGGGAGACGCCATCAGTGTTTGGTTGCGGCTATGCCGCGCTGTGAACTGGGTCGGCTCGGGCTTGTTGACAACGCCCAGCGGCGTCGTTGTTCCGGCACTGACGACCGAGAACAACATGCTGGCGGCGTCGATGGCGCTCTCGATCAACGGTGTCGATTACGTAGCGAACAAGCGCATTCTTTCCGGTTCGGTTTCGTGGAAGAACAACCTGCTACTGAATGCGGGCTTCTTCCCAGGCTCAGGTCTCCAGAATGGTTTGCAGGTGCGCGGCCGCATGGAGATTGGCGCTCGCGTTCCCGCTTTCCAGTTCACCGTTCGTCTCGTGAACGGCTCGACCGAGTACAACACGCTGGTCAATCAGACCACCGGCACGGCGACGCTCAGCGTGCAACATGATGCCGGTAACTCGGTGGCGTTCTCGTTCCCACAGCTCGCATTTCAGGTGGCCGAGAATACCGAGGTCGATGGCATCGTGGCCGTGAGCGTCACTGGCGCGCCGCAATACAACACCACGCAGAACACGGTGATTTCGGTGACGACTAAGTGCGGCATTACCGGAATCGCGCAGTAAAAACACATCACAAGGAGAGCTTGAATGTACGGGAACATACCTGCTGGCGGAATCACTGTGCGCGTGCCCAACCCGCCGAAGACGGCGTCGTTGCGGCTTCCAACCAATGACGAGATGCTGGTGCGATTGGCGCAGCAGAAATCGATACGCCGCAGCATGGGACGGCGGAAGTCGTAGACGGAGTTCGTTCCGAATCCGAAGGCCGACATCGATCTCTTTAACAAGATACGTCTCGACAAGGACGGCCCGGAGTTCGACGAGTTCGAGGCGGGCAACGCCATCTCGAAGCTTACGTTTTGCGAGATCACCGGCTGCCAACGCAATGGCGAGACGTACGACATCACGCTGAACACGCCGTTCGGTGAAACCGTCCATCACGTGAAGGTGCCGACCTTGCGCGACATCAGTATCTACCGGCGCACCGTGGTGTCGGCCATCGATCTTCCGCACAACCAGGAGGAGCTGCGGTTCCGAATCGAGCCCGCGGTTGACCTCTACAAGCTGGTCGCGGTAGCCGCCGACGGATACGCTGATGCAATCGAGTTGTCAGGCGTGCCGCCAAACCACATGTCGGCGGTCGTGGTGGAACTGATCCAGGCCATGGACGATCTCGACCCCGCTTTTGACCCAAACCCTTAGCGCCGGATGAGTGGCCTCGGCCAATTCCACTCCGGCTGGTGGTTTATCGCTCGATTCGTTGTGACGAGTTGTGCGACGGCGGAAGAGATGGGCCACGCGGCTGTCCCAATGCGAACGACGTGACGTGCCACGGTTGTGGCCGGGTGCGTACCGTGGAAGATACGACCGTACCCGGCGCATGTCCCCACTGCGGGTCCACACAGTGCACCGTCAATCGCTGCGAACGGTGTGGGCTCGACGATCTCGATGACGCCCGCACGCACTCAAATGCGGGAAGAATCTTCGAGCGAGTACTTGAGATGGACTTCGCCGCGGAACACTTCAGCATTCCGTGGAGCGATATCACGGTGGAGGAAGCCCGTGGAATCCAGATCCTGAAAGAAGAGCGCAACCGCTATCAACGCGAGCAGGCGCAGAAACGACCGAATGCCTTTCCAAGCTAAAATCACGCGTGCCCGTTGGGTCCTGGGGCCGTTCACTTCCGAGGATATGCTGTCCATCGGCAACGTCGTCCGTGACTCCATAGCGCAGCGAATTGGAAAGGGCTTGAACGCTAACGATGAGCCCGCGAAGCCGCTCAAGCCAGGCAGAAACGGTCATCGGGGATACCCGGACTACAAGATTGCGCACGGCCTGCAGCCGTTCCGCGACTGGCTTTGGACTGGGCGCACGATGCGGTCGCTCAAAGTGAAAAGCGCCAATGAGAACCGCGCCGTGATTGGGTTTGTCGATCCGAAAGCTGATGTCGTGGCACACGTGAACAATCTCCGCGAACGGCAGTTCGGGGTGTCGCCCAGGGACGGGCTTGCACTAAACGCCATCGTGCTCGCGGTTCTCAAACAGGCGCGGGTGGTGCGTGTCGCGAAGGCTGCATAGTAACGTCTTGTGACAGAGCGAGTCAGTTCGAGGGCCCGGCTACAAATGCGCCGCGAGGATCGATGTAGCCTGACTTAGCACTGTCTCCAGAACCGAGTGTCACCTTAGCGATGCCCTTATAAAAATTCTGGGCCTCGTCGAACTGCTGGCTAATAATTTGGGCCCCCGACGGATCAATGAATCCCCATTTGCCGGTTGCCTTTGTTGTCGTGTAGGTCTTGTCGTCGTAGGTCTCGTTGCAGCCGCCGGTACAGACGGCCGCGAGGTGCTCAGTGAACGGCCGAGCGCTAGTAAACTGAGGGCGAATCTTGATCGCGCCGGTCCGGACATCCGCGAAGCCCCAACGACCGTTGTTGCTACGCCAACCGCACTCTCCCATGCAAACTGCGACGAGGTTTTCCGAATTCTGCATCAATACTTCCTCGAATATTGGCTGGATGGTGAATTGCCCGGATGAAGCAATCAGTCCTGATTTGTCTCCTACTTTCACGACCGCATAACCATTGCAAAACTCGGAGGCTTCCTTGAACTGAGGCTTGAGTTTCACCGCCCCCTGACGATCCACGTATCCCCATGCACCGCTGATTTTCAGAGGCAAGAGGGTTCTATCAAAGACGAAGATCGGGCGGTCGCTGCCGCCGCAGCCAGAACAACAGATCAAAATCAGTGCCCCAAGAGTTGGTGCTAAGAACCGAAGTGCGGCGCATAGGTCTCCAGAATCCAATGGTTAACACAGGGTGCGGACCAACTCAACACGGTTCCGAAGGCTATTAATACTGACATGGACCAGGAATCCATAGTTCTCGAAATCGATGGCCGCTCGGTCCTCGGTGTCATCAAGCAGGCGAACCAGGCCGTCGAAGGCTGGGAGAAAGGCACGGTCGGCGCGGGCGAGCGCATGCAGAAGTCGCTGGAGCGCATGGCCGAGATGCTGCTCAAGGTCAACGACAAGTCCTACAACTCGATGGAGCGCCTAACGCAATCCATCGAAAAGCAGGCCAGCGCGTATGGCAGGACGCCCATCGAGCGACTCGTGGCGCAGCGTGACCGGCTCGTCAAGAAGCTCGGCGACGAGCAGGGTATGGTCGAACGCGTCACCAAAGCCTATGAGCGGATGATCGAGGTCGAGCAGAAGAAGGGCGGCAGCAGTGGAGGAGTAACCCAGGCGATTCAGGAGATCGTGGGCAAGAACTCGACGCTTGGTGGCCTCGCGGGCGGGCTTGCCGGCGGGTTCGCATTCGAGGCAATCAAGGACACTGTCACCGAGGTCGGCAAATCGCTTTATGACATGGCGAATAAGGCCAAAGAGACGGCGATGGAGTTGCACGAACTGTCCGAACGTAGCGGCGTCTCCGTCACTCAACTCGGCGCTCTCAAGGCGACCATGGAGGACGTCACGGGCAAGTCAGACGGCTTTGAAGCTGGTATTGGCCGCATGGCGCGCAGTATCACGGCCGCGACGCAGGGAAGCACGAAGCAGGTGGAGGCCTACCGGGAGTTGGGTGTCAGTGCGGACTTCGTGAAACAGCACCACAACGACGTCCTCGCCATCATGGAGAAGATCTCCGAGCACATGGAGAAGAGCAAGACTCCGCTTCAGGATTACGCAAACCTGCAACTCGTGATGCGCAACGGGGCGGCTGCTTACTATTCCGTCCTGAAGGAGGGCCCCAATGCACTGAGGGATCTCGTTACCAGTCATAAAGAGCTTGGCGATGCGATTGAAGCGAACACGGGACCGGCGCGGGAGCTGAACAAGGTCCAGCAGGATCTCCATCACATGTGGCAGCTTTGGACCGCGCAGTCCCTGCCGCTCGTAGTCAGCACGTTGCGATGGGTCACGGATGCTCTGCTCTCGGCGAGAGCCGGGTGGGAGTTGTTTTTGAACGATATCGAGCACGGCATGATGACGCTCGCGGCCCGTTTGCAGCAGGCGCAGGCAATGATGAGCGCCGCGATGAAGGGCGACATGCAGGGTGTTAACGCCGCGAGAGATGTATACAACGCCGCGATCACGATCAATACCGGCGTAATGCAAAACCGGCAGCGCGACATCATGACGCAGTACACCCAGGATCTTGCACATCTGTACGCGAAGCCGCCTGAGAATCACGCCGCGCCCACCGAAGACATCGAGCCCGAGAACGCCAAGACGCAGAGCTCTTACGAAGACGCTCTCGCCCATCGGCAGGAGGCCGTCAAGTCATACCAAGCGCAACTCGATGCTTTGCGGCAGGCCGAATCGGACAAGGCGCTCAGCGAGTTTGGACAGTTCCAGGAAGAGATCGCAAGGCTCAGCGCCAAGGCCGAGAACGAGATCGCGGAAAATAATCGCAAGTTCGCCGCCATGGACGCGAAGAAATTAGCGGAGCTGAACGCGGCCACGCACGAGGAATCCAACCTGCAAATCGCCATCGCTTACACCAAGGAATTGCAGGAACAGGGTGACGAGCTGAAGAAGCGGGCCGACCTGTGGGGCGAGCGCGGCTTCGAACTCGACAAGAGCCTCAACAACACCGTCAGCGACGAAGTCACCGCCGGCCAGAAGAAGAACGACCAGTCTGCGTTGGACATCACAAAGTCCGGACGCGATA
>JBEKUT010000534.1:0-4775 GCA_049514735.1 Bryobacteraceae bacterium | reverse complement strand
CCGGGACTCACATGCCTGTGGGCGGTTCAAGGCCGCGACGCGGTGGATTTCGAGACGTGGATGAAGATGGACATGCAATACATCGATAACTGGTCGTTAATTTTAGATTGGAAAATTATACTGCGTACTATTCCCCGCGTCCTTACCGGGAAGGGAGCTCATTAAATGCACTTAGTGCCACAGCAAGACGAAGTGGTCGATATTCTGCGTAAGACCGGCGCTCTACGCGACGGCCATTTCGAATATCCTAACGGACTTCACTCCAACGAATACATGCAAATCGCGCTGGCCATGCGGTACCACCGTATCGCCAAGACGCTGAGCGTGGGGTTAAGCCGGCTATTGCGTGCAAATCCCGAGATCCGCGCCATGATTCCGGAGCTTTCCATCGTATGTCCCGATACCGGCGGTTCACCGGTCGCCTACGGCATCTGCGAAGCTTTGCAGGCGCACCAGGTTTATTGGGCGGAGCGCAACGATGAGCATGAGCCTTTTCATTTCCGGCAGTACCTGGAGCAGACGCCGGGTGAGAAAGTCCTGGTTGTGGACGATATCCTGCGCTCCGGAAGAAAGCTCGGGGAATTGAAGGCTTTGCTGGAATCGAAAGGGGCCGAAGTGGTGGGGCTCGCGGTGATGATCTACCAGCCGACGCCCAGGACCATCGATTTTAGCCCGTTGCCGTTCTACTATCTGGCCAAGCTCGACGCGCTTTATTCGCAGGACGCCGAGCACTGCGATTTCTGCCGTAAGGGATTGCCGCTTGAGAAGGTCTGGATTTAACCCGTTCACGTCAGCATCAGGGCCGCGCTGGCACGGGCCACCTTGAGGCGCTGGAGCAGGCCCGCGAGGTCGCTGTTCCGCAGCGGTTTCTTGAGAAAGCCGGAGCAGCCCGATTGCGCGGCCAGCCGCTTTTGCGTTGCTATATCGTCGGAGGAAAGAAGCACGATGACGGTGCGGGCGTTGGCGGTTTGGGTTTCCCAATCCCGTATGGCGCGGATGGTGGAATAGCCGTCCATCCCGGGCATATGCACATCCATGAATACGACATCGAAGCGGTGTTTCTGCACGATATCGAGGGCCTCCGGGCCGTTCCGGGCGCGGTACACGTTTTCTTTCTGCAGCAGGAGTTCGCTCAGAGCGTAGCTCTCATCGCAATCTTCCGTGACAAGTATGTTCAGACTGTCCGGCCCGGAGTCCTGAAGGAGCGCCAGGAAGTTAGGACTACTGATTTCCTCCGGTTGCGACGGAAGGGCGATCGCAAGACGGCAGCCGTCACCGGCCGGCCAGGCAAGTTCTGAAGTTCCTCCCAGAATTTGCAGACGCCTGCCGGCCACCATTACGGCGACGGCGAACATCACGTCCTCTCCATCCGGGAAGCCGGCCTGTTCCGGATCGGCGTTCAGCCAGTTCAGCAGTTTCATGGCGAGGTCCGAATCCGGCAGCGTGATGGCGAATCGAAAGCTGTCAACGCCGGAGCCTGGGGCGATAGAGATACGCACCTCGCCGGTGGGGGTGAGCTTCGTCGCGGCATTCAAAACGCGCGAGAGCATCTGTTCCACCGCCTCCCGGTCCTGTCGCATCGGCGCGGGTTCGGAAGGCCCTTCGTCGAGAACAATAGGGCACGCCCCTTCCCCGCCCGCCAAGTTGAGCAGTTCGACTATCTTCACCACGCTGCCGGCCGCGTCGAAGTGCTCCACGGTCTTGGCGGGAGTGGGAGGTCCTGAGAGCAACTCCCGGATATCGTCGATCGAGCGCAGCAGGCCGTCCGCGCTCCTTCGTCCGGTCTCCAGACAGTTTCGCGATGCCGTGCAGGAATTCTCATCGCGCCGCAGTTCAATCAAACCGAGAGTCGTGTTTACGGATTCTCTGGCTTCCTTGCACAGGTTGTTCAAAATGTTCAGAATCGCTGGTTTGGTCATGTCCTTGCTCCAAATTCACTATCAGGACGACGCTTCGGGCTTGCGCGCCGCGCTGATGGAAAAATACTCGACAAAGCGACGCACGGGGTTGTTCTTCTTTACGACGGACCGGGATGACGTCATGGCGTCCGCGATCGCCGCAATTTGTTTAGCCAGCGGCGACGAGCCGGCCAGGATGGCGCCATTTTCAGCCGCCCGCGCAAGCTCCTTGCTGCTGGGAGGAAGCTGATAGCGGACTGGCAATTGAATGATCCGTTCAATTTCTCCCACCGAGAAAGCGCTGCGGCGCTCCAGCGAATTGAGCACCACCGATACTTTGTCGGTGAGCCGCAGGTCCTTCAACCAACCCGACTTGCGCCGCGCCACATGGAGGGCCCCCACATCGGGAGTACAGACCAGGAAGATGTGTTTCGCCCGCATCAGGACCTCGCTTTCGTACTGCTCCATCGAGCCCGGCAGGTCCACTGCCACGGTCGAATAGCGGCGCACGGCAAAGTCCAGGAGTTCGGAAAAACTCTCGGGTGCGACGGGACTCGAGAAATCGACCGGACCCGAACCGAGCAGGTGCAGATTTCCGAGCTGACACACCAGGCTGGCCCAAAGGTCGTCATCGAGCCGGCCGGCATACATCAGCGCATCGACAATGGTCTTGCCACCCTCCGCCTTCAACAGAAAGCTGGTGACGCCCAACCGGATATCGAAATCCAACAGCAGGACGGGTTCTTCGGCGCCACTCGCCACCGTGGCGGTGGTGTAGGTCGCTACGGTGCTTGCGCCGCATCCCGGTTTGGCGGGAACGAAGGCGTAAAGGTCGGCAATCAGTTCCCCGGCGCATCCGAGGCTGGCGGCGGCGCGATTGGCCGCCTGGAGGATCTCGCGGAACGTGAAATGGGGCAGGACGTCGCGCACTCCCACTTGCATGAGGCGCACCACTTCCTCGCGGGTGCTTCCGGCGCCCACCGCGATGGCCGCAATCAAGGGACGGCCGTCCACGGCGCGCGCCGCCGGCATGGCGCGAGCGAAGTCGGAGAAGTCTATGATGACGATGACTTTCTGCCCGGCTTCGATACCCCGAAGACGGGATATCTCTTCATAGCTAAGGTCCCAGGCACCCTCCACGCGAAGGTGCGCATCCAGAGCCGCGTGCACATCTCTGCGGAAGCCGGCGTCGGATGAGACAATAGCCAGAATCACGATTTTTTCCGGGACGAAGAGTTCCGCACGAAAGTCTCATCGGCCCAAACGGGATAAACACGAAACTAGATTTGAATCATTCATACTCCTTCCGTAGACACCGATACGATGAATCGTGACAACTCAGGTTTCGGCGTGCGCGTGTCCTATTCCCCTGGGGGCTTCTTCGGGTGACTCGATATTAGTAATCGATGACGATGGGGAATTTCGTGCCTTGGCAGCACGCTTGCTAGAAAGCGCCGGCTTCCACGTCAGTACCGTCGCTGGCGCGGCGGAAGGGCTGGCGTATATGCGCTCCCATCCAATCGATCTGGCGATTCTCGATATGGTCATGCCGGATCGCGACGGTATCGACGCGTTGTCGGAGATCAAAATCCGTTTCCCCGGGGTCCGCGTCGTGACGGTGTCGGGCGCGGCCGACTCGGACCTGTATTTGACGGTTTCGTCTTATTTGGGCGCCGACGCCTCCTTGCACAAGTCGCGGGTCGCCTCACTCTGCGCGCTGCTGAACGTGATCCTCGATCGATAACCATGCCGGGTGCGATGCGGCTGCGAGTGAAGCGCTGGCGCGACTTGCGGTTGCGCACCAAAGGAGTGTTTGTGGTGGCGGTTCCGGCAAGCGCCACGGTAGTTCTCGCCTCCATCCTATACATGCTCGCCTTGCAGATCGCCTCCGAGGAGTATGCGTTACGTCATAATTTACAGGTCGGCGAGGCGATCCAACGGTTGCGGGCCAGCGAGGCCGAACTGGGCGGCGCCGTGCGGGCCTATTTCATAACCGCCGACCCGGTCTTCGCGAACAAAACACGCGATGCCGTCGCCTCTTTCGATGCGGCGCGGCAGAGGATTTCCGAATTAACCGCGGGGGACGCTCCGCAAAGCCGTTATCTTACTCGCGCAGCGGACATACAGCGCTCCAGGGTGGAGCGCATTTTCGGCGCCATCGCGCGGTTTTCGTCGGGAGCGCTACCGTGGGAAAATCTGCGCAAAGGCATCCGTGCGGCGGAAACCGAACGCGAGGTGATGAACAGCGATCTTACGGCTATGGAGGAGCACGAGAAAGGCCTGCTCAAAATACGCTATCGACGCGTCGACCGGCTCTGGAACATCCTGCGCGCGGTTTCCGCAATTTGCGTCGTCCTCGGTGTAGCCGGCGGTTTCGTAATTTCGTTCCTGTTCGCATCCGGCATCACGGAGCGCATTGGAAAGCTCCGTGAGAACGTGGACCAGCTCGCAACGGGCGGAGCCCTCGAGGCAATATTTTCAGGGCGGGACGAAATCGGAGCTTTAGGCCAGGGAATCGCCGCGGCCGCTGAGATCCTCAGGCGCAGGAGCAGCATTCTCGAAAACGCTTTACACGGAATCGCGGAAGCGGATGCCGCGGGCCGTTCTTTGTCGTACAACAGGGCGTACGCCGAGTTGGCGGGTCTACCGGAGTCCAGCGTGCGGGTCAACATCACGGAAATCGTGCATCCGGACGATTTGGCGAAAGTGGTGGCGGCCATCGGCCTAATGCGGGCCAGCGGACGCGCGGAAGTGGAAACCCGTATCGGGTATCGTCAGAGCCGCGCGACCCACGTAGCCATGACACTGCTGCCCGTATCCGCCGGCGGCGACAGCGGCTTCTACATCTTTTTGGAGGACCGCACGCTGCGAAGAGAG
>JBEKUT010000533.1:0-4811 GCA_049514735.1 Bryobacteraceae bacterium | reverse complement strand
GCTCCGCAACTCTTTCATCGAGCCGGGCATTCATCTGAGCAGTGATGCGGCGAAGGCGAAGCCGGTAGGCCGCGCCGAGGAGCAATGCCAAGACCGCGATCGCGGCGAAGCGGAACAGATTAGTTTCGTAAAAATACGGTTTCTGCGTGACGTCATAGACGATGCCGGATGGGTCCCATACTCCGTCGCTGTTACACGCCCGCACATGGAATCGATGAGTCCCGACGGGAATGCCGCTATACGTGGCGGTGACGCTGGCATCGGCATCCAGCCATTCGGGGTCGACGCCATCCAGCCGATATTGCGCTCGAATCGCTTCGGGCGACGCCAGTTCGATCGTATCGAAATGCAGCTCCACGTGGTTTGTGCCGGCCGGCAAGACCAGTTCGCGGCCAGGCGGCTGGGCGTTCTTCCCGATCACTATTTTTTCCATGAAAATGGCGGGATTGCTTGGGCCATGACGCAGCCTGGAAATCTCGAGCATAGCGACGCCTTGCTCCGTTGCCACCCATAGCCGGCCGTCGCCGGTGACGGCCATGTTACGAAACCCGCCGCCGCATTCCGGCGAGTACATCCCATCGGCGCGGTCGAACCGGGTATAGTCCAGAGGCGCGTCCCGGTCACGCTCCCACTTCTCAAGGCTGTCCGGTTCGACGCGGTAAATACCGTCGCCGCAAAACCACAGATTCTCGCGGGACTTCACCATTCCCGTAATCTTGGGGGCGCCGTCAAGCGGGACCGCCCGATTTTCCTGAACATGGAAGGTTCCGCCGACCGGGCCAAACGCAATGAGTTCTCCGGATCGATCCTCCCCAAACCCGAATCGCCCTTCGCCTATGGAGGCGTTGTGTGTTTTCGAGACGGCCACGAAACGGTCATTCTCAAGGCGGTCGATGCCCACGATGGTCTCGACCCAAATCACGCCGTGTTGGTCCTCATACGCGGCCAGAAGGTTGTTGCTCGAAAGTCCGTCGGCGGTGGTGAACTGGCGAACTTGCCCGTTCCGGACGCGTGTGAGCCCCCCACTGAACGCAACCCAGAGGGTTCCATCCCTGGCGGGTAGGATGGCCACGGGGATATTGTTCTTCAGCGTGTCCTCTTTTATAAATTGAGTAAACCGGCCGTCGCGGAAGCGAATGACGCCCCCGCTAGACGTACCGATTAAGATATCGCGATTGCGATCCTCGGCCAGGGCAAACACGCAGGAGTTGGTCAGGCCGTCCTTCTCGGAATAGGTATGAAAACGGTTTCCGTCCCACACCGACAGTCCCCCGCAGTCGCTTCCCACCCACAGCTTGCCGTCGCTCGACGTCAATACCGACGTGGGAACGCCGAGCGGCAAACCGTCGGCGCGGGTGAACATTCTCACTGCCTGGGGCTTCAATCGTACGAGCCCGTCGGACTTCGCGCCGGTCCAGACATCGCCTTCCCGGTCGAAAGCAATGTCGGCCGCCTTCGTATCGGGCGCAATCAACTCGCGGCCAGCGTGGCTGATGCGATACAGATTGCCGGATTGGGAGAACCAGATAGCGCCCAGCGGGTCTTCACTTACGCGAAACACGACATCGTGGCCATAGGGCGCTATTCGCTCAATCGAGCCTCCTACCTGGCGCGCCAGTCCTGACGAGGTGCAGTACCAAATAACGCCGGCGCGGTCTTCATGAACGTGAAAAATCTCGTTGTAATGCACTCCTAAGCGAGCGGGCAAGTCCGGATGCGGAACGATGTGAGCGCCATCCCACTCGACGAACCCCTTGGAGGTTATCACCAGAAGATGACCATTGGAGGACTCCTCGATTCGGGAAGTCCATAGATTTGGAATGATGGTCACAAATCTTCCGCGATCGAAACGGTAGAGGCCGGCGATTGTACCCACATAAAGGCCGCCGTTCCGGCTGAAGTGAAGGCATTGAATCGAATCGCTGTCGCCCGTGCCGGGATGATATATCGAAGATGTGAGGTGTCCCGATTGATTCGCTTCTCCGCTTGGAATGCGCGCCACGCCGCCGGGTGTTCCCACCCAAACCGCGCCGTCCGGTGCTTCCGCCAGCGCGACGGCGGAGACAGGCGAAGCCTGCGGCATAAACTCGATGGGCGTGAAATGCCGCCCGTCAAAACGGAGCAGCCCTTCCTTAGTGCCCACCCAAAGAAAGCCGTCGCGCGTTTGCAACACGACGTGCACGATGTTAGAGGAAAGTCCATCTTCGACGGTGAAGGCCCTGCGCACAAAGCTGGAGGCTGGCTGGGATTCGTCGAAGGCGAGTGCCGGGTTGCCGAAGCCCGCCAGCAGGGTTACAAATGCGCAGACTGCCCGTACTGAGATCTCCATTTCCCGATTCCTTCTAGTTTAGTCGTCTTCACTCTTCGCATCGCGTGGTTAAGACGAAAATATCGAGGAGACGGAGGAGACCGTCGGCTGAACGTTCACCTTTTGAAAAGGTTCGTGGCAACAAGTCACATCGAACCCGTTAGCCGGTCAAGCCACCGAATCCCAGGGCCAGAACCGGGGCCGAGCGGTACGAATTTGTGTAACGAGCCTCCTCACGCCCGTTTTTCAAGATCACTCTGTATTGGAAACGGAACTCGATCACAGGATCGTCCTCCGATTAGAAAATGCTCTTGGCCGAAACCCGTTTGGCGGCTTCGGCAATCGCTTCGACGTTCCGGATGACGGGTGGCAGCGCTCCAGCATAAGAAATTATTTATTGAACTTTGCCGAACTGTAAACTGCACTTTAGAACCAATGACCCATCTTGTTCGTAATGACTTTAGTCCGTCTGTACTATTCCGAAATTGTCAAATAGTTTCGTGCGCAAATGGCAAACCTTTATAGCAGTACTATTTCGACGGTACTGATCCGCGAGGTTCACGGGCATCGAAGGCATTCCTTAAGATGCTGAATCCATTGGCTATAAAGTTCACAATGCGCCGCCTCGCTCCTCCCTGTCAGATGGTCCGGCACAGTTCGTCATACATGTGATCGATTTTGTAAGCTTTTTGTCTTGACGTTCAAACCGTTAATATTGTAGTCTTATGTATACCGAAATGGGCTATAAATAAATGCAGAAACGCTGGGAGCATTTACGCTGAGTAAGTAACAGATTCTCGGCTGCGAAACCTTTCGGGAAACCGCGCACGTCCCGTCCCTAGTTTCGAACCTCTAACCCGGGTCCGCACAGGTGACGTGTGCCTATTCGTTTAGAAAAATGAGCATGGGACTCATTGCGCGGTAGCTTGTCCAAAATACTTTGTCTCGAAGTTGCCGCCCTCTTCTTATACCAACCTTTGAAAGCGACCTATGCCGCGTCTCTATCGCCGTTCCAGGGTAGTTAGTATTCGTCTCAGCGACGAAGAATACGACCAATTACATCGCCTGTGCGCCATCAAAGGGGCCGACAGCATTTCCGAGCTCGCTCGCGCCGCCTTGAAACTCCTCGTTATGGAACACCAAAGCCGCGGCCCTGCCATCGAGACCCGGGTAAACGAAATCGACGTCCGCATCGACTTACTCAATCGCGAAGTAGCACGCCTGTCCAGCAAAATCGGACTCGCGCAGGAGAAAACACAATGAACAAATGCATCGTTATATTACTGCTTTCCTGCGCTGCCGCCTTCGCCCAAATCGCCGCGCGGCCCGCTCAGTCGGCTCTTCCGCTCGATTCCACGTCCAACCTTCCGGTCCAAAAGATCGGCGTTGACGACCTTATTGGCATCTCCGTCTACGATTCGCCTGAACTCACTCGAACTGTGCGAGTGGCCTCCGACGGCGCCATCCGCCTTCCCATGGTCAAGGCGCGCATCCCTGTCGAGGGACTCCTCCCCTCCGAGGTCGAAGCGGCCGTCGCCACCGAGTTAGCGAAAGAAGAGATTATGGTGGATCCCATCGTCACCGTCTCCGTGGTGGAGTCGCGCAGCCGCCCGATCAGCGTCTCCGGCGCCGTCAAAGCGCCGATTACGTTTCAGGCCTCAGGCGTGATGAACCTGCTCGACGCCCTTGCCCGTGCCAATGGCATATCCGAAGATGCCGGGCCCGATATTCTCGTCTCCAAAACTATCCCCGGTGCCGGCGGCAAACCCATAACCTTGACCCAGCGTATTGCCGTCAAAGCTCTGATCGATGGAGCCGACCCGGAGCTCAACATCAAGCTGGAAGGCGGCGAGCAGATCCGCGTCCCCGAAGCTGGACGCGTTTACGTGGTCGGCAATGTCAAGAAACCCGGAGCGTTCCCCCTGCACGATGCTTCCGAATCGAGCGTGCTCCAGGCGCTGGCTCTTTCCGAAGGCCTCGACAAATTTGCCACCAAGGAAGCTTATATTTATCGACGGGAAGCCGGCAGCACTTCGAAAAATGAAATTCCCATCGAGCTCAGCAAAATCATGGCGCGCAAAGCTCCCGACGTGCCTTTGTTGCCGAACGACATCCTTTATATCCCGGATAACACCGGCAAGCGAAATCTGGCGACCGTCATGGACAGAGTCGTCGGGATGGGCGGAGCGCTAGGCGCTGCCTCCATTTACGTGTTGCGTTAGAAACAAAATCGGAGACCGCCCACAAGGCGTAAATAAAATGCCAGAGACTAAGACACAACTGGTTCGCCTCCCCGCTGAATCGTCAAACGTTCCGGCGTCGAACTACTACATCACGGCGCCTTCGTCGCAGGACTATGAGGCCGAAGCTCCCGCCGTACCTATTTCCCATTACCTCTGGATTCTCCGCCGCCACGTCTGGAAAATCCTGATTTTTGTTGTTATTTGCGTCGCGGCCACTTACGTTATCTCGGCGCGGCTCACCCCGATCTATGAATCGTCCT
>JBEKUT010000532.1:0-4812 GCA_049514735.1 Bryobacteraceae bacterium | reverse complement strand
ACGGCCGTCGCGATGCGAGTCTGGTCCTGCGCATCGTAGCCGAGCAGCCGTGCAATCTGCCGGGCCCGTTGACGCGCGCCGACCGTGTCGTTCTCGTAACGGATGTTGACGGTGAGAATCGGGAAATTCATTTTGCTACAAGAATGGTTGCATCGTCGGTGCGGCGCACATGATCGCGATAGAGGACTCCCGCAATGACGGCCGGATCGCGCGCTATCAGAGAAGGATAATCCGACAGATTCCAATGAGTGCCGACGCCATCGGAATGCATGAACAGCGCGGCGCCTTCGATCCCGCGCTCGTTCCATGGATAGGTGAACTCGCGAATGTGGCGCGCTTCCATCCCCGCCGTACCGTTAATCGAAACCATGCGCCTGGGGGGCTCATTTTCCGCGAATACCGTAGCGCTGATGTTTCCCAGCCCTGAGAAACGGACGATGCCGCGCTCGCGGTCGATCTCGGCAATGGCAACGGCCGCGCCGCGCGTTGAGCGCAGCGCGTGGTGGACGGCGTCCATCAATTCCGCGGGCGGGAAATCGGGATGCTTGTAGAGCATCTCGACGGCGGTCTGCGAGGCCCTCGCCGCCTCCGGTCCGTGGCCCAGGCCATCCGCCAATAGATACGTAGAGTGCCCGTTCGATCCGCTCACGCCCCAATGGTCGCCGCACACATCCTGACCGGGTTTGGGCACCTGCACGCCGCTGACGACGCTGGTCCGGCGCTTCGCGGCGTCCGGCGAGACCCGCGCCAGCAAAGCCGTGCCGCGCCCCGGACGCGAATAAATATCGCAGAACGAAGATAAGCGCGCGATAGCTCCCAGGCCCGTACCGGAGGTGCCCGTGGTGCTGTAGCCGTCATCCAGGCACACTTCGTAATCCGCGATGCCGGGTCCGTTGTCCAGCGCGATCACCTCGATTGCGCCAGCTTCCGTCGGCGTCATCAAAATCAGGCCTGCGGACGCGTGTTTCAACAGATTTGTTCCGGCTTCGGTAACAACGATAGCGACCTTCTCGGCAGCCGCTTCGTTGAAGCCCATCTCCGCCGCAAGCTGGCGGGCATTCCGGCGGGCTTCTGAAATTTGGCTAGGGTCTTCGATACACGCCGTTAACGTGGGCACTCGTTTATAGACCCTTCCATCGCAGGATGGTTACCCTGGTCCCCTTTCCGGGCGCCGAATCGATCTCGAATTCGTGCGATAGGCGTTTTGAGCCGCCCAGCCCCAGCCCCATGCCTGAGCCAGACGTGAAGCCATCCTTCAGCGCTTGTTCGATGTCCGCAATCCCGGGTCCCTCGTCTTCAAAGCGAATACGCACGCCGGATCGAGATCCGTTGCGGACCGCTTCCACGGTTGCCATTCCGCCGCCGCCGTAGTCGAGCGTATTGCGCGCCAACTCGCTCGAGGCGGTCACGATCTTGGTCTGGTCCACGAGATTGAAGCCGATCTCGACCGCGCAACGCCGCACCGCCTGCCGTACGGAAACCACATCTTCCGAACTCCGGATCTCGTATGTTTCAGAAGTCTGTACTTCCATCGCCACCAACGTTGCGGCTCGCATTGAGCGACGCCTGCAACGCGCCCATACCCTTTTCGACGTCCAGCGCGGTGCGAATGCCCTTCATGGGCATACCCAGCTCAACCAGCGTAATTGCCACCGAGGGTTGCATTCCCACCACCACGGTTTCGGCATCCAGCAATCGCGCCATATTCGCGATATTGCTCAACATGCGTCCGATAAAGGAATCCACCATTTCGAGCGCCGAAATGTCAATTAGTACTCCGTGGGCGTGCCATTTGACGATTTTCTCAGTCAAATCGTCTTGCAAAGTGAGAGCGAGTTGGTCGTGCATATCCACCTGAATGGTCACCAGGAGGAACTCGCCCATTTTCAAAATGGGTATGCGCTCCACTTAGATCACCTCGCCGCCGGCGCCGCTCTGCGCGATATAGTATAGCCGGTGCGCTGCAGTGCGATCGCGAAGGCGTCCGCCAGAGTGGCCTTGGTGATGACGTCCTGCAGATTCACGCCGAGATGAATGATGGTCTGTGCGATCTGCGGGCGGATGCCGCTGATAATGCAATCGGCGCCCATCAGCCGCGCCGCCGCCACTGTTTTCAAGAGGTGCTGCGCCACCAGCGTATCCACCGTCGGAACGCCCGTGATGTCGATCACTGCGATATCCGACCGCGTCTCGACAATAGCTTCGAGCAGGTTCTGCATCACGATTTGGGTGCGCGCGCTATCGAGCGTCCCGATCAGCGGAAGAGCCAGGACGTTGTCCCACAGGCGAACCACAGGGGTCGAGAGTTCCAGCAATTCCTGTTGCTGCCGGGAAATAACCTCTTCGCGGGTCCTTGAAAAGGACTCCATGGTGTACAGTCCCAGCCGGTCGAGAATCGTGGTTGCGTTCCACAATTCGCTCGACAGCTCCGGTCCGTCTCCTATTTCCTGGCGCAGCCGTTGAAAGAGCGGCTCTTTGAGCGAAAAGATGAACATCGCGGTCTGCGTGGGTGTCGAGCCGGACTTTGCCCGCGCCGCGGATACGGCGTTCAGAAACTCGCGGGCTGACGCCCATTCGGGCCTGGCGATGTCCCCGCCGGCGCCCTGTTCAGTTGCCTGGCGAAGCGTGGCCAGAAATTCGCGTGACTGTGCGGCAGACTTTTGTTCCTCGGCAGCCGAGGGCCGGCGGCCGGCGGTTGCCGCCTGCAATGCAAGCCAATCCTTGAGAAGCGAGTCCTCGTGCTTTTGAAGCACTTCCTGAAGACGGTTGTGGGGCAAATTGTTGTGAGACCTCCGCGATCCACCATTCTAAACGATAGAAGAAGGGGAGGTCCCGTTTTCGACGAGAATCTTCGGCGACGTTTTGTAACGTTTCCGGGAGTGCGAAATTATTGCCTAGCTGGTGCTGGCTGCCGATGCGGCCTGGACCGAAATCTTCGAGAATATCGTCGAGAGCGATGTAACTATGGTGGGGCTGACGGCTGCGTACATGAGGCAAATCGCGGCGATGAAGCAGGCGTACTCAAGCATGTCCTGGCCGCTGTTATCCTTCCATATTCTCATCCGGACGATGAAGGTGACAATATGTCCTGCCATGGCGATCTCCGATCTGACTCATTGTGCCATTTTGGCCACAACAGTCCAACTGGCTCTTCGTACTATTTTGAATTTCAAAAACTCTTAGCCTGCAGGGATACGCCCCAGGACCTTTATGCTAAAAGCATCAACAATAAGGCTTTTTGGGCGTGCAGGCGGTTCTCGGCCTGGTCGAAGACTACGGAACTTGAGCTCTCAATCACTTCATCGGTGACCTCTTCGCCGCGTTTTGCCGGGAGACAATGCATGAATCTGGCCTGCGGACGGGCATGGCCCATTAACCTGGCGTTCACCTGGAAGGCCGCGAAATCGGCGACCCGCTGCTGTTTTTCGCTTTCCTGCCCCATGCTGGTCCACACGTCGGTGTAAATGGCATCCGCGCCTGCCACGGCCGCGAACGGATTGTCGGTGACTTCGATGGCCGCGCCCGTCATGGACGCCAACCCCAACGCCTCCGCCAGCACTTCTTGGTTCGGCTCATACCCGGCGGGACATCCCAGAGCGAAATTCATGCCCAAGCGCGCCGCGCAGAGCATCAACGAATGCGCGACGTTGTTGCCATCGCCAACGAAAGCCAGCTTCAGGCCTCGCAGATTGCCGAACTGTTCCTGCAGCGTGAAGATGTCGGCCAGCGCCTGGCAGGGATGATACATGTCGCTGAGAGCGTTCACCACCGGAACGCTCGACCAGTGCGCCAGCCCGTCGATGGTCTGCTGCGAGAAGGTCCGCGCCACGATCGCATTGGTCCAGCGGTCGAGATTGCGGGCCACGTCTTTGAGCGGCTCGCGATCGCCAATCGGGCCGATGCTGGTAACGGCATCGCCGCCGATCTGCTTGATGGCAAGCTCAAACGTCATGCGGGTGCGAAGAGATGGTTTTTCGAACAGAAGGCTGATATAGCTGCCGTTGAGGACCTGCGCGAAGCGCGCCGGATGGCCTTTGATGCGCGCGGTCAGATCGAGCAGGCCGCTCAACTCGTCGTCAGTGAGGTCCAGGTCGCGGGTGAGATTCCCGGCGGCGATCCGGGAGGGAGCAATGTAGGAGATGTTGAGGGGCGACGTAGCAGCCATGAGATCCTCCTGGGCTGAATTTTTATTCAGCTAAGTGAATAATTACACATTCGGGGGAGGGATGTCAACGCTGGCTTATGCTAGCTCGCCGGTAGATCGGCAGGGGGCAACCGGATAATCGCTTATGAGGAAACGTCGGTGTCTTGCGGTGCTCAGGGCTGCAAGTAACGCATAGAAGTGATAGCGAATGCGGTGCGATAGCGGTGCACGCCTGGGGACCAGCCCTTCGGAATCCCCTTTTGAAACCGTCGCAAGATAGCCTGTGACTGCTGTAATCAGGGATTGATAAGCTTCCAGTTGGGTCGCTCCCGAAGCCATGAGGTCCAAATCGATACACTCGGCCGCGTAGGAGCCGCCGGACGGATAGACCAAGCAGCGAAGCACATTACATTCGGTTCCGGGCGTTTTCGCCTTCGGTTCTCGCGCAGTTGCTGGAGGACGTTCAGCGAGGACTGGCACAATACACTCCTCTCAGTTGTCTAGACATTATCTACCCAGAAAGGTAACACAGGCAATATTTTTTATCAGTAGTGTCCGGCTAACGCTCGACACGCCGCCGGCAACTGCCTGTGTAGCGGGGGGTTAAGACCGCTTTTGACTTGCCGCGATTTGAATATCCCGAAGACGGAAACACGAGGCTGACACCA
>JBEKUT010000531.1:0-4816 GCA_049514735.1 Bryobacteraceae bacterium | reverse complement strand
CGGCAGCGGAATGTAGTTTGCCGCCGTAAAGCCTGGCGCCACTTTAAAGGGAAAAATCGCGCCGAACGTTAGCTGCCGTGCGAGGACCCAGTTCCTACGAATAGTCGTGTAGGTCGCCTGCCGGCCGATGAGCTTTCCGAAGCTGCGCTGCGAGCCGAAAAAGTTGCCAGCCACTCCCACATCGATCATGTTATACATGCCGCGATGCGCATCCGCCGGATTGTCGCGCCGGTCTTGCGACAGGTTCGCGGAGAGAATTCCGATCCGCACCGGCTGCAGTAATTGCGGAACCAGCAGCGCGGGAATCACGACGTCGCTGGTGGATACGCGGCGGTAATCGAAGCGGAACAGGCCAGTCAGGGCCTTCGTGAAGACCTGCGATAACTGGACGGAAGCTTCTTCGCGCCGGGAAGCGAAGGTCAGAACGTCGCGCGAGTTGTCGTAAACCCCCGAAATCGTGATGTTCCTGCCTTCGATGTTGCGAAAGCGCGGAATGAGGTAATTTACGATCGCGCGCTGATCCAGATTCGATAGCCGACCCTGGAAGCTGATGGTTTGCCCGAGGCCGAGAAAATTATTGCGGCTCACGTCGACCAGGAATCGCGGGCTGAAACCGCTGTAGCCGACCGGAGCAGCAAGCTCGTTCGCGGTCGGTCCGAATTGCGCTACTTCCGCTCCGAAGCCGAAGCTCATGGTATAGCGGCTCGCTTCTTCGATGTCGTAAAGAACGTATTTACGCTGCTCCTCTCCATCCGGATTCTGGATGGCGGCGTCCACTTTGGCGAATACTCCAAGATTGTAGAGCCGGCGCTGCTCATTGGTCATCTGAATGGTGGCCAGCGGATCGCCGGCTTTCAGCTTCATGTTCTTGTCGATAAGACTCTGCCGCGTTGTGCGGATACCGGTAACAATAACGTCCCTCACGAACTGCTGTTCGCCTTCGGTGATGCGGTAGCTCAAGTTGATGTGATTCGCGTCGATCTGCTCGCGCGCAAATTCGAATTTGGCGTCGGGATACCCGTTCGAATAGTAATAATCGAGAATCGTCTTGCGGTCGGCCGCCACGTTGTACTCGCTGAAGGGCTGGCCTTCGAGCGAGCTTAATTGCCGCTGCACGCGTGTCGCGTCGGGGGTCGTCATGCCCGTAATCGCGAGCTTCGAGACGAACCACTGGCGGCCTTCGTCGATGTTGTAGGTGACGGCGATGTCGCCCGTTTTGCCTTTGTAGTCGCTCGCGATTGTGGACGTGACCTTTACTTCCTGGAACCCGTTCTCCTTATAAAGGTTCGCAACCGTCGCTTCGTCGTTATTGCGAAACTCCTCGCTGTAACGGCCGTGGCGGAATTGGAGAAGCGACGCCCTATGCAGGATCAGGCGCTCTTTGATCTCCACCGTTCTGAAATATTTGTTCCCCTTGACGTCGACTTCCACCAACTTATGTTGCGGCCCTTTGGCGATCATGTACTCGATATTCGTTTCGTCCTTGCCGGGGACGGCCGTTTCGCGAAAATCGATCTGCACTTCGTAGTAGCCTTGGTTCTGAAAATAAGCTCGGAGGTTGCGCGCGCCCTCTACCAGCAGATCGTTATCCACAGCGCCTTCGTCGTAGACGGGGATGTATTCTTTCAACTTGCGCTTTGGGACTTTGGCCTCTACGGTCGTGACCTTCACGATGGGCCCGGCATTGACGTCGACGGTTGGGGTTGCGACATGTTTCTGCGGGTCGTTGTCCAGCTTTTTCAATTCGACCTTGGCCTGAAGACGGTCCTTAGATTGATACTTCTTGTGAACGCCGTCGATGCCGTCGCGCGTGCGCGTTTCGCCGATGGGCCGCCAGCCTGGCAATAGAAAGCGGTGCCAATGAGTGGATTTTACGATCTGCTTCGGAGGAAGCTTGGTGTCGCCCGTGATCACCGGATCCGTATATTTCGAACGTTTGCCGCTATGCACTTCGAAGACGACGTTCATCTGCTGCGTGGTCGGTACGGGTTCCAGACGATATTGAACAGTGGCGTCGAAGAGACCGTTGCGAACGAAAAGATCTTTGATATTCTTCAGCGCGGGGTCCAGGTCCTTGGGGTCGAATGGCTGGCCCAGGCTCAACTGTGCCGCGTTCACTACCTGGCCGCGATTCGGCGGCGAGCTGACCTTCCCTTGGGTGCCGACATGGCCGATGAACGATTTCGATTTCGTGATAATGCGAACCACGACGCCATTTCCACGAGGTTGGACGGCGGTCTGAATGTCGTCGTAACGGCCGGTGGCGAAGAGCTTGTCGATGGCGTTCGCCAGGTCTTCCTTGTGGAGAGGCTGCCCGATTTTCAGAGGTTGCGCGGCGTTCAAATCCTGCGGCGCCAGTGGTTGCGCGGCGGGGTCGTATTCGATGGCGACAATCGGTTTTCCTTCATAGAATTGTTCCTGCGTACGCGCGGCGCCTAAGCAGATCGCCATCATAAAGAAAAACCTGAGAAATCTCATGCCTTAGCAACCATGTAAACGCACCCCACCCCAGGGTACAAAGGTGAGACTCAGGATTGTCAATCTCGTTTCTTTGCGGTTACAGGTTGGAAGGAATCAGAAGCTCTAAAAAACCCGCGCCGGAGACAGGCCACAAAAACCGATGGCCTGTCCTACTCGAGCAGCGTGAAGTTTACGTCGATCTGCGTGACCACTTCTACCGGATCGCCGTTCAACAAAGTGGGACGGTAGACCCATTGCTTCACGGCATTCTGCGCGGCGGCGGCTAATAATGGATGGCCGCTGACCAGTTCCAGACTCTCGATGTGTCCGTCCTTGGCGATGTAAGCGGTAAACCGGACCGTGCCCTGGATTTTGGCCTGCTTCGCCAGGGGCGGATAGACCGGCGTCACTTTACTGATAATGTTCATTGCCTGGACGTTGCCGCCGACCTTAATGCGTTTCGGCGCAAGAGAGTCCGCCGATCCCGTGTTCAGAAAAACGTTGATTACCGAACCGCTGTTATCGGCTGAGGGCGTCCAGGTTGCGTGCAGGTGTTCGTCTATGGCGCTGAGAGAAGCCGTTAGTTCCTGCGAATTCGCAGCCGTGAGTTCATCGCCGATATGGATGGGAAGGCGAGCTTCTACTTTTTCGCGCAATGGTGCAGGCAGCGAGCCGAGATTAATCCGCTGGACGATTCCATTCGCGGGCGGCACTGGAAGCGTATTCGGAGCGTGGGCGTTTTGGGACGGTAAAACAAAATCGATGGCGACTTGAACTTTCGGGGGCACGCCCGCTTCCAGGTTGTAGTGCCACTGCAGAACCGATTCGAGCGCGGCCTTGCGCAACTCCTGCGGGCCGCTGATCACCTGCGCGTCGCTGACCTCACCTTTCGAATCGAGCGAGGCTTCGACAACCACCGTTCCTTGAATGCCCTTCTCGATGGCGCTTTGCGGATAGCGCACCGGCGAGCGATGCAACAGCTTGGTTTCGTCCTGCTGCACCTTTACGCCTGCCGCATCTCTTACGGATTGCGGCGCTGCCTGCAGCGGGAAAGAACGTGTCGCCATCCAACCGGCCAATGTAAGAACGGAGGCGAATCCCGCCAGCGATGAAATCATGCGGAACTGAGACATGCTTACCTCTTTCAGAAGTGCAGCCACGCGTTGACGCAGGTGGCGCTTTTTGAGAAACAGAGTGGCGGGGGCCAGGTCGACACCGGCCTTCGCCTCTGCGATTGCGAGCAGCGTATCGATATACTGCTCGCGGGAATGCATCAATTGAACGGCTCCACGGTCGACCACTTCTTCACGCGCGAGCTGAATCTGGCCGATCAGCCACCATACCGCCGGATGGAACCACAACGCCGCGCGGACGATCTCTTCAAGAACGGTAAACGCCCAATCGCGCCGGCGTACGTGCAGCAGTTCATGAAACGCGATGGTGGGGTTATGTATCCAGCGGGCCGGAATCAGGACCACGGGATTCCACAATCCGAAGGTGACTGGCCCTTTTAATTCCTCTGAAACGAAGACGTCGGGCCATGCGCCGGTGCGCTCTTTTTCAACTGGAAACGCCGTGGGCAGGAAGCGCGCGCGGTCGAGGTATCGGCGGAGTCTCCAGAATCCCAGCAGAATAAAACCGATCCGCACAAGCATGCCGGCGGCTATGACTGCGAGCGCGACTTCGGGTGGTGAGGGTCGCCATGCCGCTGTTGAATCTTTCGCTGGCCGCTCTGTCGAGAGAATAAGGGTGGACGTTGTAACCGCAGATTTGGCGTCGGGGAGTCGCCAGGGTTGCAGGAAGGGAATCGCCAGACAGCACGCGAGCAGCGCTTGGAAGGAATACAGCCGAGCGGCTGGCGTCATCTTTAAGACCGCGCTCAGCAGTGCTGCAATGCCGATCAGAATTGCGATTTGCACGCTATAGGCAAGGAGATTGCGCAGAATCAGCTCGATCATTTGGAGCGCTCCTTTCGGATCAGCGTGCGGATTTCCTCGAGGTCTTTCTCCGAGAGCTTTCGATCTTCGACAAGGTGCAGCAGCAGCGGCTCGGCCGATCCGTTGAAGACGCGATTCACGAACTCGCGGACCATTCCGCTGATCACTTGGTGGCGAGGCTTGGTCGAGCGATACACAAAGGCCCGGTCGTCCTGCGATTTGCGCAGATGCCCCTTCTGCTCCAGGATGTTCATCATCGTCATGACGGTGGTGTAGGCGACCTTGCGTTTCTCGAGCAGGGCTTCGTAGACATCGCGGACCGTGACGGCGTCCTGGTCCCAGACGATCTTCATGATTTCGAGTTCCTGCTCGGTCAAGGTCGGGCTCTTGGAGCGCATACTAATTTATTAGTACTAATC
>JBEKUT010000530.1:0-4821 GCA_049514735.1 Bryobacteraceae bacterium | reverse complement strand
CGGTATCTTTACGGTTTGCAGACCGTCGAGCGTTAAGAGCTCGACCTCGGTTCCCAGCGCCGCCTGCGCGACGTTAATCGGCACCGTGCAGTGCAAATCGTCGCCCTGGCGCTCGAAGATCAAATGTTCCTTGATCCGCACGACCACATACAAATCGCCGGAAGGTCCGCCGTTCGCCCCGGGCTGGCCCTCGCCAGACAGGCGCAACCGGGTGCCGTTGTCGACGCCCGCCGGGATATTCACTTTGAGCTTGCGCTCCGTCTTGATCTGGCCGTCGCCCTTGCAGGTCTGGCAAACACGCCTGATAATCTGACCGCGGCCATTGCACTGCCCGCAGGTTCGCCGGATTTGCAGGAAACTCTGCTGATAAATTACTTCCCCGCGCCCGCGGCACATGGGGCACGTGGTCAGGCCGTCGTTCTTATCCGCGCCGCTGCCGGAGCAGGTCTTGCAGGGTTCCATGCGGGGGACCTGCAGGTCGGCCGCAAGCCCTTGCATCATGTCTTCGAACGAGATTTCGAGGTCGTAGCGCAGATCCTCGCCGCGCTGCACCCGGCTTTTGCGGCGTCCGCCGCCGCCGAACAAATCGCCGAAACCGAAGAAGTCCCCCAGGATGTCGCTGAAATCCGCGAAAGCGTTCGGATCCACGGTGGAGGCGCTGCCCTGCAGACCCTGGAATCCATAGCGATCGTAAGCGGCGCGCTTCTGCGGATCGCTTAAAACGCCATACGCCTCGGCCGCCTCTTTAAACTTCTCCTCGGCTACGCCATCGCCAGGGTTGCGGTCCGGATGGTATTTGAGCGCGAGTTTCCGGTAGGCGCCTTTCAGCTCCGGATCTTCACACTCACGTCCTACACCAAGTACTTCGTAGTAGTCTCGCTTTGTAGCGTTCATGTTTTCTTAACTGCTACCTTCACCATGGCTGGGCGCAACAGCTTGCCCCGGAAATTGTATCCTGGCTGGTACTCCTGGAGTATCGTGTGATCCTCCACCTCGTCCGTTTCAGCACTATCCACCGCGTGGTGCAGATTTGGATCGAACGGCTTGCCTGTTGATGTAATCGGCTCCAAACCCAGCTTCTTTAGCGAGTCCGTAAGACGCTGATAAATCAGCTCCATTCCGCGGGCATATTCGGTGTCGGCGGATTCTACTTTAAGAGCGCGTTCAAAATCGTCGAGGATGGGAAGCAGCGCCTGCACTGTCTGTGTATTGGCATAGTCGACCACATCCGCCTTTTCTCTCTCCGCGCGGCGCCGGAAATTATCGAATTCAGCCTGCCGCCGTAGGAGCCGGTCCTGCAAATCGGCGCGCTCCATGAGCAGACGATCCCGCTCCGCGGTCACAGCGTCCAGAGTCGAATCCGACGTCGCAATCCCGCTGCCCTCGTTGGGCTGGGCCGCTCCGTTTTCCCCGTCCTGGGAATCGACAAGTGATTTCTTGCTGTCCATACTCCTATTGTAAGATTCCGAATTTCTTCTATGCCGGTATGCTCTGGAAAGCTTGGCCCATGTGGAGGACGGCGGAAATGGCTTTTTCATAATTCATCCTCATGGGACCAAGAACCGCGATTTTAGCGCAGAAGCCGCCGTTCAGCGCCACGGCGACGCCGATGAACGACAATTCCCGCATGCTGGGATGAGCCTCGCTCAAACCGACCTGCACCATCACTTCTCCTGCCGGCTGCTCCAGAAATTGTTCCAGCAACTGCAGAATGCGCTTCTTCTCTTCGAGCGTCCGGAACAGTTCGCGCATCTTCTCGCGCGTCAGATGCAGATCCAGACCCACCAGGTTGCTGGCTCCTTCCAGGTGAACCTCCGGCGACATCTCCATGTCGAGAAGGCCCTTGGAATAGAGAACCGTGAGCTTTTTCAGAATCGAATCGTAAGCGGCGCTTTGCTGGTCCAGACGATGCCGCAGCTCGGCGCGAATTTCGTGCAGCGTGCGTCCGCTGAAAGAACGGTTGACGTAGTTCCGGATGGAGATCAGTTCCTCGGCGCAAGCCGGCTCTTCGAGCGTAACCACGCGGTTTCGGACAATACGGTCGTTCGTTACCACGATCATGAGCACGCGGCGGTTGCCGATATCGATCAACTCAATATGATCGAGGGTCTGGCTGAACGTGGGAATCGCCGCCGCAATTCCCACGCCGCGGGTCATCTCCATCAGGATGTGGGAAGAGTGCTCTACCCGTTCTTCAACGGTCTCGAGCTGGGACAATGCGGACTTCAGACGCTGCAATTCGGCCACCAGAACGCGTCCACGCATTAAAGAGTGAACGTAGTTCCGGAAAGCCTTTTCCGTCGGTATTCTGCCCGCCGATGTATGCGGTTGTGAAAGATACCCCTCGTCCGAGAGATCCGCCATGACGTTTCGAATAGTGGCCGCACTAAGGGCATCCCGCCGTCCGCGTGAGACTGTGCGGGACGCAATTGGCTCGCCAGTCTCTATATAGGACCGGACTATCGAATGCAGAATCTCGAAGTTGCGAGGAGTCATGCTCACCGAAAGTGTCCTTAATACTGATTATAAAGACTTTGCCCAAAAGGTTCAATCATTATACAGTACTATGCCGCTTCGCGCGGACCGGATCACCCGATCAGCGCCCGGCTTGCCGCCTCGCCCGCGGCTTGAACGACCGCGTGTTTCGCGCGACCGGAAGCACAATCACCTTCTGATCGCGCAGGACCTCACCCGTAAGCGAATGGCGAATCAACTGCATGCCAATCAGACGCTCAATCTGGCGAATCATTCCACGCTCTGAAGGCGTTGCGAAAGTAGAGGCCGTTCCGCGCGCTCCCGCTCGGCCGGTGCGGCCCACGCGATGGATGAAATCTTCCGGAGCTTGCGGCAAATCGAAATTGATGACGTGACTGATGCCGTCCACGTGAATCCCGCGCGCCGCAACATCGGTTGCAACCAGGACGCGATGATGGCCTTGCTGAAACGATTTTAGTGCCTGATTGCGCTGGCTCTGCGTGCGGTCGCCATGGATGCAGGCGGTCTTAAAACCGCCGACCGAGAGCTGCCGGGCCAACTTGTCGGCCCCGCGCTTGGTGCGTGCAAAAACGAGATACGAGCCAGCCGCATCCTTCAGCATCTGCTGCAGCAGAGCGAGCTTTCCGTCCTGGCCCACTTCATAAAGATGCAGGTCGACATCCTCGGCCGGCTTGGTCATGGAGCCGATCGCTACGCGCAGCGGATCGTTCGAGTAGCGTTCAATCAGGTGCTTCACCGAATTTTCGATGGTCGCCGAAAAGAGCAGGTTCTGGCGTTTCGCGGGAAGCGCCGCGGTGATGCTTTGAATAGCGGGAAGGAATCCCATATCGAGCATGCGGTCGGCTTCATCGAGGACCAGCATGCTTACGGCGCCGAGTTTCACGAGCCGGCGATTCAGAAAGTCGCAGAGCCGGCCAGGGGTCGCAATCAGGACCCGCGCGCCGGCGCGTATCGATTTCAATTGGTTGTTTTCGTTGATGCCGCCGACAACGGTCGCGGCGCGGATTCCAGTGCCGGAGGCGATCTTCGTGAAAGCCTCCTGGATCTGCATGGCGAGCTCCCGCGTGGGGCTCAGCACAATTGCATCGATGTTGCCGGAGCTTTTCTTCGAAAGCATTTCCAGCATGGGGAGTACGAAGGCCAGGGTTTTGCCTGTGCCGGTTTGAGCCGTTGCTACGATGTCGCGGCCGGAGAGCGCTCCGGGGATGGACTCCGCCTGTACGGGCGTCGGTGTGACGAAGCCATTCTTCGCCAGGTTCGCCTGCAATAGAGGCGAGAGTGTCAATTCAGAAAAAGTGTTCATTCAAAAATTTGTGGAAGGAGAATCAGCGCGGCCAACTGCAAAAAACGAGGAGCGGGCTATGCGGACTAACTTCGCTTACGTCAGTATTATAGCGCAAATAGGGCGCCAGCGTTTGGCTTGGATCACGCTGGCCGGTTTATCCGGATCAGTTGATCCAAGCAGCCGGGCAGGGCTGTAACAGCCGCGTCTATGCGGCTCGCCTGACCGGCAAAATCCGCGTCGAAGGTACAGAGGACGATGCCGCAATGGCTCTCTGTGCGGCGTAAATGGAGCTGCATGAAATGACGGCGATTGTGCGTCAGCATTTCCCGCCTCCAGCGATGTCAGCACATCGTGACCAAGTCGACGTAGCTCCAGTACAACCTGTCGTGCGATGTTCTCGTTCGAATAGAATCGCGCCACTAAGCTGTCTCGTTCTCGTGGATCTGCCGGTCCATTTCGGCTGCGTGAGAGCGTGCGTAATTCCAGGCGTTCACGAGGTCTTCCGCTCGAAGAGTGGGGTACGCGGCGAGCAGAACCTGCTCGGCCACGCCGCCGCGCCTCGCGCTTTCCAGCAGCCAGACCGGAATTCGCGTTCTGACAATACATGGTTCGCCGCCGCAGACGCCGGGCCGGGATTCGATACCGGGAAATGCATCCCCAAGGTCCTGGACAAGCCACTTGAGCACTTGGGCCTTCTTGGCGGAAGACAGTTTGCCCAGAACGTTCTCGAAATCGCGCAGACTCGACATTAGAACTATTTCGATTGTCGCTCAGCCAGCCACGTCAGCGGAATCGGTAGCTGGCAGGGCGGACCGATCGGGCACACGCTCCCAAACGTCGAAGGCGATTCTGTTTGGATCGCGCGCCGTCAGCTGCCTTCTTCCCGCAGCCATTCGGGGGCCAAGGTGAGGTCTAGCGATTGATGCGGATTGAGAATCGCGCCGCCATACGTCGATGCTATGGCGCGAGTTGGCGAAGCTTCTTTTTCTGTGCGTAGCGTTCGGAAATGGGATTGGGTTCGCTTGGTTCTGAGTGTTCGT
>JBEKUT010000529.1:0-4826 GCA_049514735.1 Bryobacteraceae bacterium | reverse complement strand
GAAGCTGATCGTCCCGGTCGGCGCGAGCACGGTCGCCTGCGCATTGCGGTAGCCGTGCTCCTCACCGGCCACGACCGCCTCGTCCCACGTTGAGCGGGCCGCCTCGAGCAGCGCCGGGTCGGCGCAGCCGCCATCGGCGATCCCGTACGACGCATCCCGGTGCATCCGCATCACGGCGTTGTGCGCCTCGCGGTTCTCCGGATAGCAGTCGTAGGGCCCCATCGCGCTTGCGATCTCGGCCGAGCGCAGATAGCCGCGGGCGGTCATCAGCGCCGTGATCGCCGCCGCCGTCGTCCGCCCGGTGTCCGAGTCGTACGGCATCCCGTTCGCCATCAGGTAGGCGCCGAGGTTGGCGTAGCCGAGCCCGAGCTGCCGGAACGCCCGCGCGTTCTCGCCGATCCGGTCGGTCGGGTAGCTCGACGGCGACACGATGATCTCCTGGGCGAGGAACAGGACGTCGATCGTGTGCTCGAACGACTCCACGTCGAAGCTCCCGTCGGGGCGCCGGAACTTCATCAGGTTGAGCGACGCCAGGTTGCACGCCGAGTCGTCGACGTGCATGTACTCCGAGCACGGGTTCGAGGCGTTGATCCGCCCGGAGTTCGGGCACGTGTGCCACGTGTTGATCGTCGTGTCGTACTGGACGCCCGGGTCCGCGCACCGCCACGCCGCCTCGGCGATCTCCCGCATCAGCTCGCGGGCCGGGATCGGCTCGCCGACCGGCTGGCCGTTCGTCCGCGCGATCAGGTGCCAGTCGTCCCCACGCTCCACCGCGCGCATGAAGTCGTCGGTGACGCGGACCGAGTTGTTCGCGTTCTGGTACTGGATCGAGTGGAAGCCGTCGCCGTCGATCGACATGTCGAACCCGGCGTCGCGCAGCGCGGCGGCCTTGTCCTCCTCCTTGGCCTTGCACCAGATGAACTCGCGGATGTCCGGGTGGTCGACGTCGAGCACGACCATCTTGGCGGCGCGGCGGGTCTTGCCGCCGGACTTGATGACGCCGGCGAAGGCGTCGAAGCCCTTCATGAAGCTGAGCGGACCGGAAGCGCGGCCGCCTCCCGAGAGGATTCCATTCTCTTCACGGAGGCTCGACAGGTTGGTGCCGGTTCCGGAGCCCCACTTGAACAGCATGCCTTCGGTTTTGGCGAGTTCAAGAATCGATTCGAGGGTGTCGCCGACGGAGTTGATGAAGCAGGCCGAGCATTGCGGGCGCGACGCGCCTTTGCGAAGCTTGTGGATGGAGTCCGATTCTTCGTCGTAATACCAGCCGTAGCCGCGGCCTTCCTTCACCACGCCGACGTTGAACCAGACGGGCGAGTTGAAGCAGGCCTTCTGGGTGAGCATCAGGTGCGCCAGCTCATTGCGGAAGTTTTCGGCGTCCGTATCGGTTTTAAAATAGCGACCGTTCATGCCCCATCCGGCGATGGTGTCGACCACGCGGTGGACGAGTTGCGCGACGCTGGTTTCGCGGTCGGGCGAGCCCATCTTGCCGTGGAAATATTTGCTGACGACGATGTTGGTTGCCGTCTGGGACCAGTCAGCCGGAACCTGGACGTCGGATTGTTCGAAGATCACCGCGCCTTTGTCGTTGCCGATGGCGGCGGTGCGGGACTCCCACTTGACCTCGTCGTAGGGCGTCTTGCCTGCTTCGAGTTTCCTGGTGAAATAGCGTGGAAATGTGACTCCCGATCGCTCAGCGACGGGCAACGCTTTATGAGTGCGTCTAGGTTCTAAGTCTTTGATTTTGCTACCGAGATCAACGGTGAGCTGTCCCATGATCCTCCTTCTGGCGGCAATAAACGGTACTATTCATTGTCGCACGTTCGTAATGATGGCCCAACAGGTTGTGGTTCGTCAAGGATTTTATCTATATACGGCGCAGCACGTTACGGGGTGGGGTAGTACTAGGGTACGGGGAAGCGTTGTTAGTTGTTCGTTGTTAGTTGTTAGTTCTGGGTTTCGATGGTTACGGGGGATTTTACTGGCGTCACGCGGAGGGTGTGGGGGCCGGGGGCCAGGTTGTCTGGAAGCGTGAAATTCAGCTCGTAGCGGGGCGGGACGGGATCGGTACACTTGCACTCCAAACCTTTCCCGGGGGAGGAATCGATAGTAACAGAGATTGTTGAGGGATCGGAGATTTCTTCAACTACTACTTTCACGTATCCGGTGGTGATGCGGTTGTGCTGGACGATGTTGATTCCGTCGGTCACGGAGACGATGCGGGGGACCAGGGGGCCGGGGGGCACCACTCTGATCCACTTCTTCGCTCCGCATAGTTCGACTGGAAGCAGGCCGGTGCGCAGGCCGCGCGGCAGGCGGACGTTGATCTGCCGCAGATTGCCGGGTTGGGGCGGACCTATATAATACGGCGTTCCGGGATTGCCGTCGAAGAGGACTTCGAGGTTGTTCAGGTCGATATCGTGGGGTAGGTCGACGATCCAAATCGAGGCGACGGCGTGGCGGCCGTAGGCGGGCACGAGGGTCTCCGATGTGTGGGCGTTCGTGATTCTGCGGATGAGTGGTAAAGGCTTACGCTGCCATGTGGTCCAGAGGTATTGCGTATCCACTCCTTCAAGTGCGAGAAGGCGGAAATTGTTCTCTCTCGTGAATGCTTTTAGATCTTCGGCCGAGAAGGTCACACCGCTCCAGGTGTCGGGCATCTCATCGTGCGGGAGACCATTGAACTGAGCCCGAAAGATGCCGCCGGTTTTTAGAACGCGCTGGGCCTCGCGCATATAAGAAAGGACCACGTCGCGGCTGGGGATGTGCTGGAAGACGGCGTAGGAGTAGATGAAATCGAGGGATTCGTCGGCGAATTGGGACAGCGTCGCGCCGTTGGTAGCCTCGACGTGCGCGTTGGGGATCTCCTTTATTCTTTCGTGAGCTAGACGGATCATCTCATCCGATACATCAACTCCGTAGATGCGGGCGAAGTGGCGGCTCAGGGGTTTGAGCAGGCGGCCGGGTCCACAGCCGATTTCGAGGGCCTGCATGGCGTGGGTATCGGCGCTGAAATGCTTCAGTTCGGATTCAATGGCGCGGACCGCTTCGTCGGCCGTCGCCTGGAACGCCACTTCGTCCTGTTCGCGGGCGCCAAAGGCAACATAATAATGAGCGTCTTCTTTGGCGCGGTGGTTCCAGTCGGCGCGCATCTGGTCGGTGACGGTGGTTGGATCGGGGGACAAAGTCCAGGTTAGCAGGCCGCGACTGTCTATCCAGCAGAGAACAGACGACAAAAACCGATCGTCTGTTCCACCCGATTGTCCCGGGCCCCACATATCAAAAATCGCCAACGGGAGCGTCTACTTTTCGTGGCTGAGCAAACAGACGAATTGCGCGAGGAAATTCAGCGGTTGCGGGACGAACAGCAGCGGCTAAGGGATGAACAGGAGAAGCTACGGCGAGGGAACGGTCAGGGAAAACAGGAGCCCGAGAAGAAGCAGGAATCCGAAAAGAAGGGAGACGAAAAGCCGCAGCCGAAGCCTCCGGTGCTCCAGCGTGTGCGCGGGTTTGTGGCGCAGCATCCGCTGGGTTTGGTGCTGGGCGCTGTCGCGCTGGTGATTCTGCTCATTGGCGGTGCGTTGCTGCTGCGCTATTTCAATTCGTATGAGTCGACCGACGACGCCGAGATCGATGGACACTTGAACTCCATCACGCCGCGGATCGGCGGGACCATCACGCGGGTCTACGTGGAGAACACTAATTATGTGAAGGCTGGCGAATCGCTGGTGGATATCGATCCGCGGGATTACCGGACCGCGCTCGAACAGGCACAGGGTTCATATGCGCAATCTTTGGCGCAGTTGAAGGCCGCGAACCCGAACGTGCCGATCACGGAGACGACGAATCAGACTACTATTTCTACGGGCGAGGCGGACGTGATCGCGGCGCAGAAGGCCGTCGATCAGGCGGAGCAGGAGTATCAGGCGCGACTGGCGCAGATCCGGCAGGCGGAGGCGCAGAACGTGAAGGCGCTGACCGATGTGAAGCGCTACGAATTGCTGGTGGTCAAGGAAGAGGTTTCGCGCGAGCAATACGATACAGTAGTGGCCAACGCCAAATCGCAGACAGCAACGGTGGAGTCGGCGTCGGCTTCGGCCGAAGCGGCGCGCCGAGCAGTGGAAGAACGCCGAGCGCAACTGCTGCAGGCGCAAAGCCGTCTCGCCGAGGCGCAAAGGAATGCGCCGCGTCAGGTTGCGGTGCGGCAAGCGGACGTCTCGACGCGCGAGGCGGATGTACAGGCGGCGAAGGCGCAATTGGATCAGGCGGGTCTGAATCTCTCGTACACGAAGATCGTGGCGCCGGTGGATGGGGTGGTTTCAAACCGCACGGCGGAGGTCGGACAGCAGGTTGCCCCAGGCGCGCAACTGCTTCAGATCAGCCAGCTTGACGATATATGGGTGACGGCGAACTTTAAGGAGACGCAGGTCAGACGGATGCGGGCCGGCCAATCGGTGGACATTCATGTGGACGCGTTCGACCAGACTTTTCCGGGTTACATCGAGAGCTTGCCGGGGTCGACGGGTGCGGCCACGAGTCTGCTTCCGCCGGAGAATGCGACGGGGAATTATGTCAAGGTTGTGCAGCGGCTGCCGGTGCGGATCAGGTTTAAGCCGGGTGTCGATCCGAAGCATCGCTTACGGCTGGGGATGTCGGTGGAACCGAAGGTGTGGCTGTATTAAGCGTTCGTAGTTCGTAGTTCGTAGTTCGTCGTTGGTGGTTCGGAATTGGTATGATCGACATGACCCGGAGGTTTGGGTTATGTTGGCTCGATTCTTCCGAATATTGTCTGGTTGTGCGCTCGTTTCAGGGGTATTTGCACAGAC
>JBEKUT010000528.1:0-4828 GCA_049514735.1 Bryobacteraceae bacterium | reverse complement strand
CCACTATGACAAGCTTTCGATTCTGCTCGCCACGCGTCAGACGCCCAGGGAGTCGCATTATGTCCAGAACCATCAGCTCATCATCGTCGACAAACTTCTGGAAGTCGTAGGCGAGCCCGCTGACTGTCTGAGTCGAAAGCGTCTTGGTCCCTTTGGTGAAAACCACGGCGACATCAAAGCCCCGGTCAAACGCACAAGCGATCACACCGACGAAGGCGCGGGTTTTACCAGACTGAATCTTCCCAGGAAGGACTCCAGGGCGATCGCCACTAGTGGAATGTGCCCTCCAGTTTGTCTACGACGTTCCCGATGCACTTCGCAAGCGCATCGTCGTCTTTACGCGCTTCTCGCAGCCAAGCATAGAAGCCTGTCGTCATATGTCCACCTTTGTCCACCTACTCTAATTCTGCATCAATTACCTAAGAAATTCGATAGTATTCTTTGGGCGCAAGCGGGTTCTTTAAGCTGGCATTCCCATATCACGCCTACGATCCACCCTTTCGTCCTAAGAGCAGCCGCATTTGTAGCGTCGCGCGCCCGGTTGCGCGCAATTTTTGTTCGCCAATAGTCAGTGTTCATTTTGGGGACTCGGCACCCGCGCGCGCAGTCGTGCCCATGCCAAAAACATCCATGAACAAAAAGCACCTTACGCAAACGGGGAAACGTCAAATCGGGTTTTCCCGGAAGATCCTGACGATGCAGTCGAAAGCGATAGCCCAGTCTGTGCGCCAGCCGCCTGACCGTAAGCTCAGGCCCGGTGTCCTTACTCTTGACCGCCTGCATGGTTCGCCGGCGAACTTCCGGCGTCTCCATTACAGCCTCTGAATGGCGGTTAACTGAGACTCACGCGCTATCGCGCCGGCTCGTCGAATCGTCGTCTTTCGCATCGTTTCCGCCCCTCGATGCTCAACTTCGAAATCGACATAATTCACTTCCTCGGCTTTTCCCCGAAAGCAATCGTGAAACGCTTTGAGGAGATGAACTTCGTCAAGCGCTTGGGCAACCGGTCGCGGATTGGTCCGGGGGCTCGGAATCGTTGCGGGCATCACATAGATGCACGGCGGCGGCAAGAGATAATGCGCGACCGTCGTGGCCCTCTTTGGCGCGCCCGCCAGCTTTGGACAGGGGCGACCAACTGTTCCGCAAGCCATGTCCCATATAATCACGCCGTCAACTCGTTGTTGACGCATGATAATTTCCGCGCTGAGTCGGGTATGAATTCCCGACCAGGCGTTTTTTCGCGGATCGGCGCCTGGATTGGTGCAGACGCTCCAAATGACGAACTCCTGTGCATGAGCTGGCCGTTCGAAAATGTTGGTGTTGTTGCCATCAAGGCACCCCTTAAGCTCGATGGCGCCAATACGTCCGGTCTTTAACCGAACGACATAATCGTGCCGGTTGGCCTCTCCGGCGGATTCCCACTCCTGAATGAAACCTCGGTCTTGCATGTGATTGAGCACATGTCGTGCAAACTCGCGCTTATCGCGCATCGTCGCGGAAAACTGTCCGCGCGCCCGCTCAATCGCTGCTCGAAAAAGGCCGCTATTATAAAATTCTTCTTCGCTTAGACCATGCGAACCCAGCTTGTGAGCCTGCGTCTTGAGAGCTTCCACGTAGTCGTGAATGAGCTTTTGAAGCTCTTCGTTTTGGACGCAGGGAATCACGCTCATGCTGCTGCCGTCTGTGCTTCAATTGCCTCCAACACCGGTTCGAAAATATGTTTTGCTAAATGCCGGATTACAGGAACCACGACGCCGTCACCCGTTAAATGATACGCCTCATTGTAGTTCTCCGGGAGAATGTAACTATCGGGCAAACCCATGAGACGCGCAGTTTCCCGGCTCGAAATCAGCCTCGCAGCGACTGATTTTCCATCCACGATCACGATCACCTGGCGGCTGGAGCCGCCCGCCGGCGTCCTCAAACAACCCGATACATCATCAAATCGAATCTCTGCTCGCTGAACCTTAAGCCCCTTTTCGTTAGCGCGCGTCCGCTTGTAAACGCCGCCCACCATTCGCCGGCATTGTCGCATGGCTTCCTCGACCTTGTTTTGATTGATCACGCTCATCATGCCAAGCAAACGTAGGGTTTCTTCAGGAGAGAACCACGGCACGCCGTTCGGCTCTTCCTCCACGACATCCGCAAGACTCGTCCTACGAACAGACGGCATCGGCAGCTTCCACCAAATCCACCGGTCCTTGGCCGCTTGCGGGAGTTTTCCATAGGCCATCAGCAGGCTGCGCGTGTGCCACGGAGCCATAGGGCCTCTCGCATGTAACCGCTGCGGAATTTCCACATCACCACGCACGCCAATAACGAAAAGCCGCGGCCGAGATTGTGGAACAAAATGAACGGCATCGAGCACCACTGCGCCAACCCAATATCCGGCTTCCTCAAATCCAGAGCAGATCGTGGCGAAATCCTTCCCGCCATGCGAATTGAGCGTTCCGCACACGTTCTCAAGAACGATCATACTTGGAGCGCGCCCTTCATCGATCAGACCCTTCATGAGTTTCCAGAATGGGCGAAAAGTGCCGGATCGATCGCCTTTTAGCCCCGCGCCGCCTCCCGCCAGCGAAAGATCCTGGCAGGGGAATGACGCCCACGCCAGACTCGCAGTCATGGGAATATCCGAGGTCGTGAGCGTTCCTACGTCTGCGGTCTTCAACTCATCGCCGCCCCAATTCTCACGATAAATACGCCCCTTTTTGTGGTCAAAATCATTTGCGAAAAGGCATTCCCATTTCGACCCCAACCCGGCGCGGACCATCCCGCCACCAGCGAAGAATTCGTAAAAAGACAGCGTAGTGCTCATACTCGGCCTTTGAACAGGGGCCATTTCTCGGCGATATACAGCTCGGCAGCTTCGCGAACTACCCATGCAAGCGACACTCTCTTCTCTTTCGCGATGCCCTCCAGCGTCTCATAAACGTCCGATGGAAAGCTAATCGTCGCGCGGACGGTCGCGGCGCTCTGGGTGTTCATCTTGTTCGTTGCTCCGTTATCTTTCTTCATCGCCCGACCCTTCACCACAGTTCACCACAACGGTGAATGAAATGCAAGCTCCCTTCGTCCTCCTGAGCTAAACGCTATCATGTTCGCTTTTTATTCGCCAGTATGAAAATTGCTTAGTTCGCACCGTCACTCGCCTTAGCGCATCGCCGCATCCTGCCGGCGACTCCCTTATCGGGCGGTCTCCGCGTTCACGTAGGACTTCCGCCGGATGTGCTGCACACAATTTTGGCCAAGGCGGGATGCCGTCTGCCCCAACACCTCTATCGGATCACGTCCAGCTAGCAGGTCAAACCGCTTCTCGCAGTAGGCTTGGGGATCGGGCACCCGCAGTCCCGACTGCGCCGAGGTCATAGTCAACTCCTTCCGTGTGTCTTTTCGAGTCAAGACGAAAATGTTTCGCTATTACAAGAAAGGATACTCGCAGCGGCCGAACCGCGCCATCCGAATCTTGCGGTCGAAGCCGCCCGATCACGGCAACGAACCATTTAGAAACGCCCCGGCCACTTTGGTAAAGTTAAACATAGACGCGTGCAGGACGCGTCCTGTCCGCGGAAAGGGCCGCGCCCACCTGCCCCTTTGAATGTCGTCCTTTGGTTGACCCTCTTTCGCCTGTCATGCGGACCAGGCATACGAAGGAGGCAGTCTTTGAATCTTGAACAACAGAAGAAACAGGCCCGAGATCTCTTGCGAGCGATCCGGTCTGGAAACGCGGACGCCATCTCCCGGCTGCGGCGTCACCATACGCGCTGGGCGGCAATAGACGAGGGTGCAGTCCGCCAACTCGTGTCCCTGCACGACGCGCAGTTCGTACTCGCGCGTGAACAAGGGTTCGCAAGTTGGCCCAAACTCAAGGCCTATGCCGAGCCGTCCGCGCAGTCCCGCCACACGCGATTGTTCGTCGCGGATTTAGCCTGGATCGCGGACCGCGTTCATGGTTTGCTGCGGACGCGCAATTCGGCCGGACCGGCAGCCCTGGAGCAAATTCGAGAATGGCACCCGCGGTTTTCGGATCGCAGCGACGACGAGATTCGGCAAGCTCCCTTCACCGAGAACGATGCCCGGTTAGTCTACGCAAGGGAGCATGGCTTCGAAACCTGGGACGACCTGGTAACCCGGGTGAGCCTCCTCGCCTCGAACGCGGCGGCGGCGAGCGGAGAGCCGTTCATGGCTGCATTCGACGCACTGCGGTCGGGCGATGTTGCTGGTTTCGAAGCGTTGCTGCGCGGTAACTCCCGTTTGGCGAGCGAACGCGGCACAAATGGCAACACTCTGCTAAATCTCGCGGTCAGCGTCGCGGCGAAGCCGGATTGGAAAGGCGGCATGTCTCCCATCGCAACGCTGCTGGCGGCTGGTTCCGATGTCAATGAGGGCAACGACCGGGGCTGGACGCCGCTTCACGCAGCCGCGTACGCCAACAAGCCTGAAATAGCGGCCTTGCTGATCGAGAAAGGTGCGGCGCTGGATGCGGAAGCGCACGGCGCGGGTGGCACGCCGCTAATCGTCGCGCTGTTCTGGGGGCATCGCGAGGTAGCCGATTTGTTGAGCCGCCATTCAGTGGCTCCGAACAATCTTCGCGCGGCTGCCGGACTCGGCATCCCAGAGTTGGTGGACGCCTGCTTCAACCCCGATGGCACACTTACCCCCGAAGCTTGCGCCGCCAGAGGCTTTTATCGTCCGCACAGCGGTTTCCCGGATTGGCAACCTGCGACAGATCCGCGGGAGGTTCTCGACGAAGCGCTGGTGTGGGCATCGAAGAGCAACCGCGTGCTGGTATTGGAGCGGCTGGTCAGGGCGGGCGCGCGCGTGAACG
>JBEKUT010000527.1:0-4834 GCA_049514735.1 Bryobacteraceae bacterium | reverse complement strand
GCGCTTGATACCGCGAGACAAGTTTGTCGACGAGCGGACCGCGGCGCGCAATAACCGGCTGCAAGGGGAATTCGGCAATCAAACCGGTACGCCGTATGCGATGTACCGCGAACCTTTTCTCTCGCCGATGCGGTTCCCTTGCAATCCTCCGCCGTGGGGAACCGTGACGGCGATGGATCTGAAATCGCAGAAGATTCTGTGGGAAACGCCGTTGGGATCCCTTTGGCCCGGAGGGCCTGCGGGAAGTCTGAATTTGGGAGGGCCCATGATCACGGCGGGGGGGCTCGTTTTCTCGGCGGCCGCCAGGGATTCGTATCTGCGGGCCTTCGATATCGAAACCGGCCGCGAGATCTGGAAGGCCGAGCTGCCGGCCAGCGCCCAGGCAACTCCGATGACCTACACGGCGGGCGGCAAACAGTTTGTCGTGATATGCGCCGGCGGCCACGGGAAGCTCGGGACCAAGCAAGGCGACGCGGTGGTGGCGTTCGCTCTGGAAGAAAAATGAGAAAACTTCGCAGTGCAGAATGGTTCCACGGGAACGAATACTATAACTTTGCGCGCCGGGCGTGGCTGCGCTCGGAGGGCTTTAACAAGGATGTCTTCGAAGGTAAGCCCGTAATTGGAATTTGCAATTCCTGGAGCGAGCTGAATAATTGCAACGTTCATTTGCGGCAGGTGGCGGAGGCCGTGAAGCGCGGCGTGTGGACGGCGGGAGGATTCCCGCTCGAATTCCCGACAATTTCGTTGGGCGAGATGTACATGCGCCCGACGGCGATGATGTTCCGCAATCTGATGGCGATGGATGTGGAAGAATGCATTCGCGCTAATCCGCTGGATGGCGTGGTGTTGTTGTGTGGGTGCGACAAGACCACGCCAGCGCAACTGATGGGCGCGGCGAGCGTCGATATTCCGGCCATCATGGTGCCGGGCGGCCCGATGTTGAGCGGGCAGTGGTGCGACCGTAAACTCGGCGCGGGCACGGATGGGCGCAAGCTGTTCGACATGTTCCGGACGGGCGCGCTCACTGAAGAGCAGTGGAGCGAGATCGAAGGATCGATCGCGCGCAGCGCGGGGCACTGCACCGTGATGGGGACGGCGTCCACGATGACGAGCCTGGCCGAGGCGATGGGCATGACGCTTCCAGGATGCGCGGCGATTCCGGCGCCGGACTCGCGCCGGTTGGCCATCGCCGAATCGAGCGGACGCCGTGCGGTCGAGATGGTAGGCGAAGATCTGAAGCCATCGCGCATCATCACGCGGCAGGCGATGGAGAACGCCGTGATGGTGCAGATGGCGCTGGGCGGGTCGACGAACGCAGTGATTCATCTGATCGCGATTGCCGGAAGGCTGGGCGTGGAGCTGTCGCTGGACGATTTCGACCGCATCTCTCGCCAGACGCCGTATCTGGTGAACGTGAAGCCGTCGGGCGAATTCCTGATGGAAGATTTCTTCGCGGCGGGCGGCGTTCCGGCAGTGATGAAGGCGCTGCTTCCGATGCTCCATGGCGACGCGTTGACGGTGAACGGTAAGACGATCGCTGAGAACGCAGCAGGCGCAAAATGCTTCGACCTGGAGGTGGTGCGGCCGCTCGGGAATCCGCTGCATGCCGAGGGTGGAACGGCGATTCTCTATGGCAATCTTGCTCCCGATGGCGCTGTGATCAAGCCGACGGCCGCTTCGCCGGAACTGCTGCAGCATCGCGGCAAGGCGGTGGTCTTCGCTAACCATGACGACATGCTGGCGCGCATCGAGAGCGACGGCTTGCAGGTGGATGAAACGAGCGTCCTGGTGATGAAGAACGGCGGACCCAAGGGCGCGCCCGGGTTCCCGGAGTGGGGACAGATTCCGATACCGTCGAAGCTGCTCAGGCGCGGCGTCAAAGACATCGTGCGCATTTCCGATGCGCGCATGAGCGGCACCAGCTTCGGAACCGTGGTGCTGCATGTCGCGCCGGAAGCGGCTGTGGGCGGACCGCTCGCGATTGTGCAGGATGGCGACGAAATCGTTCTCGACGTGGCCGGGCGGCGTGTCGATGTCCTTCTTGCTCAAGACGAAATCGAGCAGCGGATGGCTCGATTCACGCCCACGCCTTTCCGGTTCAGCCGCGGGTACGGACGGTTATTCGTGGAGCATGTGGAACAGGCGAACCTCGGCTGTGATTTCGACTTTTTGCGTCCGGCCTGATCGATGAAAATACCTCATCTGTTGTGGGTGATCGCGCTCCTGCTGTTCCTGGCCGCGGCAGTGAATTATCTCGACCGGCAGGCGCTCGGAATCGTGTCGTTCGATATCCGCAAGGAGTTTGGTTTAGATGAGCGGGATTACTCTTATATTCTTTCGTTCTTCTTTCTCGCGTACGCGATCATGTACGCGGGTTCGGGCTATCTGATCGACCGGTTAGGGACGCGCAACGGATTTGCGTGGTCGATGTTCGCGTGGTCGCTGGCGCAGGTTTTGCACGGTTTCGCGCGAGGTAAGTGGTCTTTGGCTGGCTGCCGTTTTCTGCTTGGGCTGGCGGAGCCTGGAGCCTGGCCCGCGGCGGCGAAGGCCGTCAACGAGTGGTTTCCAGCGAGGCAGAGAGCGCTCGGGATGGGAATTTTCAATGCGGGCACGGCCATTGGTTCGCTGGCGGCGCCGGTCGCCGTGGCGGCGCTGGCCATCCATTGGGGATGGCGATCCGCTTTCGTATTTACGGGAATCGTGGGGTTCGGCTGGCTGATTTTCTGGCTGCTGATTTATCAACCGCCGCATCGGAATCGCTGGCTGAGGGCGGATGAATACGCGGCTATGAAGCCTTTCTTGCCCGATCCGGACGAGGCGCGGCCGGCTGCGGCGGATACGGCTCCATGGTGGTCCCTGGTGGCGTCGCGGGGATGCTGGGTCTTGATTCTGACCCGGTTTTTCACAGATCCTGTGATTTATTTCGTCATCTTCTGGCTTCCCGAATATCTGCGCAAAGAACGGCATTTCAATCTCGCCGATGTGGGGCATTATTCGTGGGTGCCGTTTGCGTTTGGCGGGATCGGGTATGTGTTTGGAGGCTGGCTGTCGGGCCGGCTGATGGACGCGGGCTGGAAGTTGCCGCGATCGAGGAAATTCGTGATGGCGCTGGGGGCCGCGGTGATGCCGGTCGCCATTGCCGCTCCTTACGTGCCAACCGCTGCACTGGCGATTGCCGCAACCTGCTTCACGACTTTCGGACACGGGCTTTGGGTGGCGAATCTGCAGACGCTGCCGACCGATATGTTTCGCGGACCTGAAATTGGTACGGTGAGCGGCTTTTCGGGATCGGGCGGGGCGATTGGTGGCATACTGGCGCAGCTTGGAACCGGATATGTCGTGATGCATTTTTCCTATGCACCCATTTTCTTGCTGGCGGGGTTGATGCATCCGTTGTCGGCGGTGTTGATATATTGGCTTTTGCCGGATCGATTTTTTGCAATCCGGAGCGACCGCTCCCTTCCGGTCACGGCTCGGAAAAACGAGCCAGGCGCGGGTCGGAAAAACGAGCCGGGCGCGGGTCGGAAAAAAGGGGCGCGAGGCGAGTGATCAGGAGTCGGTCTCCTCGCCGATATCCTTGAAAAACACGTCCACCACCACGCTGATGAAATATCCGAGCGCGCTGGATGCCAGTATGCAACAGGCGAAGGCGGCTCCGACAGAAATATCGAAGCCGTTGCTGACTGGGACCACCAGGAGACAGCCTACCAGGGCGAAGGCCCCGCAGGTAAGTAAGCGATTCCGCATTTGTTTTACCTCCTCGCGTCAGTATGCACCTGCCGGCGTACGGTGGGTGATAGGAAGTTCACTTAGGTTTGAAATGGCGATTGCTCAGTACTTGTGAGAAGCAAGTCCCGGTCCTTTGAATTTCCATTGCTGGCGCCAATGGGCGTAGCCGGAAGAATGGCCTCGTCCTTCGGCGTGGCCGGCCTCAATACTTAAGATGCCGCCCGCGCAAATCAATACGGTTCCTAATACGGCCAGAGGGCCGGGAACGGTTCCGAAAACGAGCCAGCCGAGAAGACCGGAGAAAATCACGACGGTGTAATTGAACGGCGACAGCTCCGTTGCGCTGGCGTAGCGGTACGCAAGAATGATCAGATATTGCGTCAGTGCATAAAATGCGCCGACAGCCAATAGCAGCAGCCACTGTCTGCCGTTCAAGTTGCTCCAAGTCCCGACGGCGATCGGAATCAAAAGCAGGGTGGAAATGCCGAAGTTGTAGAAGAGGATGCGGACGGGGGGCTCGGTCTCAGCCAACTTGTTGGTGGCCACCAGCGCGACCGCCGAAAACAGCCCGGAAGTGAGTGCGATTAAGGAGGCCGGATTCTGAAACATTTGCGGTCCCGGGCGGATGATCAGCACGATTCCGACGAGTCCGATCAGCAGGCTCATCCATACTACCGGCTGCACCGTCTTGTGCAGCCAGACGTAGACCACCAGCGGAATGAAAAGCGGCGCGGCGTTCGACAGCAGGACCGAATCGAGCAGAGGGATGGAGCGTACGGCGACGAAGAACAAGAGCTGGCAAACGGAACCGGCGAGGCTTCGAAACAAATGCAGGCGAAAATGTTCCGTCATTAGATGTTCACGTCCGAGACGGGCGGCCGAGGGAACGAAGATCAGAAAGCTGATGCCGTATTGGAGCAACAGAATTTGGAGCGGAGGAACTCCGGTGGCGGCTTTGCTAAACGCGCTCATCACTGCCGCGGAGAGGAATGCCAGAGTGATGAGTGCGATGCCGAAGGTGAGATTCGGAGCCGCGGTTTGTGCTTTCAGGTCCATGACGTCCACTAGTGCGTTCCCGGCGCAGACAACGCCGACGACATAAGAT
>JBEKUT010000526.1:0-4858 GCA_049514735.1 Bryobacteraceae bacterium | reverse complement strand
ACCCAGCATTCCGGTTTCTATTTCATCGACGCCGATGAGGGACGCTGGAATTCGGGCCGCGAGGCTGACAATCTTGGCTACCGGCCGCGCTATAAAGAGGGCTATTTCCCAGTCCCCCCGACCGATCATTATCAGGATTTGCGTTCGGAGATTGTTCAGACGATGCTCGAATGCAACCTGAACATCGAGTGCCATCATCACGAAGTCGCCACCGGCGGCCAGTGCGAGATCGACCAGAAATTCGACACCCTGGTGAAGTCGGCGGATAACATGATGCTGTATAAGTACATCATCCGCAATGTGGCGTATGTTCACGGCAAGAGCGTGACATTTATGCCGAAGCCGCTGTTTGGCGACAACGGCAACGGCATGCACACGCATCAGAGTTTATGGAAGAATGGAACGCCGCTTTTCGCCGGTGACATGTACGCCGGTCTGAGCCAGATGGCGTTGTGGTATATCGGCGGGTTGTTGAAGCATGCCCGCGCGCTGTCGGCGATCATTGCGCCGACGACGAATAGTTATAAGCGCCTGGTGCCGGGTTATGAAGCGCCGGTAAACCTGGCATATTCGCGCCGTAATCGCTCGGCTGCGGTGCGCATTCCGATGTATTCGGCGAATCCGAAAACCAAGCGCGTCGAATTCCGGCCGCCGGACCCCTCCGCCAATCCGTATCTGGCCTTTTCCGCGATGTTGATGGCTGGATTGGATGGTATTTTGAACAAATTCGATCCGGGCGAGCCGCTCGACAAAGACATTTACGATCTGCCGCCGGAAGAGGAAAAGAACGTGCCGTCCATGCCGGGTTCGCTCGAAGAAGCGCTGGATGCTGTCGAAGAGGACCACGCGTTCCTGCTAAAGGGCGATGTTTTCACGGATGAGCTATTAGAGACCTACGTCGCGTATAAACGCAAGAACGAAGCGGACGCGATCCGGCTGCGCCCGCATCCGTACGAATTCGCCTTGTACTACGACATCTGATAACGGGGCCGCATACATGATTGATGAATCAGAATTGATGAATCAGAGCAAACGCGCTGGGACGAACAGATGGACGAAGATTCCTCTTCCGGCAAACTGGATTTTCTCTTTGAAGAGGCCCTGAGCGAATCGGCTCGAACAGAAGGCGAAACAATCACTGAACCACAGCGGTTAGGAAGACGGCGCGCTAGACTGGACCCATGAAGAAAGATCGTCTCAGCCGAATTACTATAGACGACACGCAGTGTGGCGGCCGCCCATGCATTCGTGGGATGAGGATCCGCGTAACGGACATCCTTGAATTGCTTGGCGCCGGGGCGAGCATCGAAGAAATTCTATCGGACTATCCGTATCTAGAGCGCGAGGACATTTTCGCGTCCATAGATTATGCCGCTCGACAGACTGATCATTCGGTCCTCCTGTCGGCGTGAGATTCCTCGTCGATAATCAGCTTCCTCCCTCATTGGCCCGCTTTATCAGCCAAGACCTCCAAGCGGAAGCCTTGCACGTGACAGAGATCGGAATGCGAGATTCAGCCGACGCAGCCGTTTGGAGCTACGCAGCCGAAAATAACTTCGTGGTCATCTCGAAAGATGACGACTTTGTTACGCTGTATTCCCAAACGCCGTCCGCAAGTTTACTGTGGGTACGAATCGGAAATTGCCGGCGTGCGTTCCTTCTGAACGTCTTCAGGGATCACTGGCCCAGAATAATTGCGAAATTTGAACGCGGCGAAAAATTCGTCGAACTCCGCTAACCGTCGCCATTCGACGGGTGCTATATGACTACCAACTGTAGATCGGGAGCAATTCGCCTGAGATCGTCCGCGTCGCTAGTGACAACGGCCTGCCCAGCCCTGCTCGCACAAACAACGACGTGGGCGTCGACGACGTCGGCCATCCCGCGCCGCGCCAATAGAAGGCCGACAGCCGTCGCGTCCGGACCGTCAAGCGGCATGAGGTCCGTACTGGCTTGTCGAATGAGCCGCGAGAGCCTCGCCTGCCGGGCGGGGTTGCGAATGGCTTGCGCCAGCGCCGTCGCTGGGATCGTGATCCGCATTCCACGTTCCTCCGCGCGCGCGACCAAAGCAATCACCCGCCGGTCGTTCCGGTCCAACGCAATCAGGCCACCCGCATCGAAAGTGACGCCGCTCACGCAGCCTTCCCTTTCTTAGGGCCCTTTCTGCGCTCCCGCGGCGAGAGAATCCCGTCAGCCCACGCGCGTTCGTTCTTGGTTAGAGGGCCACCCGTTTGCCGCAGTGCGTCCTCAAGCATCTCTTTCCATCCTGCCGCATCGTTCAGAGCGACACCAACGGCGTGCTGCACGAAAGCGGAAACGTTCGCCGCCTGCCCGGCTGTTACCAGCGAGCGAATTTCCTTAACCTGACCGACGTCAAGCGTGACGGTGATCTTCTGGGTCGCCATACCAATTACCATACCACTGAAAGACCTTGTTCTATATTGGCGTTCGAAGCGCTAGACTGATATAAGCCTCTCCCATGAGGAAGGATCTTCTCAGCCGAATTACCAGAGACCACGCCCAATGCGGCGGCAGCCCTTGCATTCGCGGCATGCGGATCGGCGTTACGGACATCCCTGAATTGCTTACCGGAGCGCGAGGACACTTACGCGTCGATAGATTACGCCGGCTGAAACGGGCGCAGCCGTCTGTAGCTACGCAACCGAAGCACAAAACGAGGAGTTTAATCCGGGCGTGGAAATCTGTAGAGGTTCGTAAACCCCAGTGCAAAGAATTTTCGGCATTTTTTCAGTGGCTTTAAATCAACTTCATCAATAACTTAACGGCCGCCAGCCCCGGCCACGCCTGCCAAAACGCTTGCGCCACGCAGTATATTCAAATCGAAAGCGAGCCACATGCCCTCCTCACAACCCTCACAACACAGGTTCGTCGTCCACGCCCCCCAGCTCTTAACCAACCGAATAAACAAGGGCTGCGGAGGCAGACACCCCATTCCAGCCTCCGCAAGCCGCCTCCAAAACGCCCAACCACTCAGCCATCAATCACTTAACTCGCTGTACCCACTCTTCACACAAAATCCAAAAATCGAAATGAAAAGGCGAAAAGAGGCCAGATTTACTCCGTCACCGGAGCATCGGAGCCCTCAACAACTCGAATAACTCGGCAATTCGACCATGCTTACCACTCAACTCCGCCATATACCGCTGCACCTCGGCCGGATCTTGAAACACTCTCCGGCTCCCTCCCGCCGCAAAACTTCGCGTCATCTTATCGATCTGCACTTGCAGAATAGTAGCCGCATCGGACGGCGCAAATCCCGCGAACTTCAAACACTCCGACGTGCACAGCAACAAAGAGGCCAGCAGTGGACCGGTACACACGCACGCCGCAAGGTAAAACTTCTTTTGTCCCGCCGGCAAACTCAGCAACTTCGCGCGCCCGCCTTCAATCAATGGACGGATTTGCCGAATCGCCAGCTTGTCTCCTTCGGCAATCAAGAGCCGTCCGTCGAAGCCGGCCGCCGCACACAGCGTCGCCGTCGACGCGCCCAGATCCGCAAGCGCAACGAGCTCCGAACTCTCCAACCGGTCGCTCAAAAGGACGACAGCTTTGCCATTCCAATCCATCCCAATCTGCGCGAGTTCCTTAATAGCAGCGGCCGCCTCGCGATCCGGCACCGTGATGATCACGAGTTGGCAATCCGGAAACTCGTCGTAATTATTCACCGGATGTCCCGCGCGCAGGACATTCGCAAACCGGCTCGCCAGGCGCAGCGACCCCGCCTTCACAGGACCCAACCTCGCCGCAAGTCCGCGGAATCGGGGAATCGCGCTATCGGTGAAACTACCCGCGCAAAGCAGTGCTACCAGCGGCGGCTTCTTCATAGACTCCGGGCGACTTCAAGGCCTTCAGCCGGTCGCGCAGTTCCGCGGCCTTCTTGAAATCGAATCGTTTCGCGGCTTCTTTCATGCTCTCTTCCAGATCGTGCATGAACTTCACACGCTGTTCCGGCGTCATGTCCTCAGCCGGATCTTCTGGCTCCACGGGAACCGTGACGTAATCGCCTTCCGCAATCGCGATCAGGCTCATATCGATCGGCTTGATGATCGATTGCGGCGTGATATTGTTCGCAATATTGTATTGCTCTTGAATCGTTCGCCGGCGATTCGTTTCGTCAATCGCCCGGCGCATACTGTCCGTCATCACATCGGCGTATAACATCGCTCTGCCATTCAAATGGCGCGCGGCGCGCCCGATGGTTTGAATCAACGATCCCGTCGAACGGAGGAAACCTTCTTTGTCCGCATCCAGAATGGCGACCAAAGAAACCTCGGGCAGATCCAGACCCTCGCGCAACAGGTTCACGCCGATCAGCGCATCGAACTCCCCGCGCCGCAGATCGCGCAAAATCTTGATGCGGTCCAGCGTGCTCACTTCCGAATGCAGATAAGCGCACTTCACGCCGACTTCGGTGTAATACTCCGCCAGGTCCTCGGCCATCCGTTTGGTGAGTGTAGTCACCAGCACGCGCTCATTCAGTTCGGTGCGCAGGCGAATCTCGTGCAGCAGATCGTCCACCTGACCTTTGATCGGCTTGATCTCGATCGGCGGATCGACCAGGCCGGTAGGCCGGATGATCTGCTCGACGTAAGCGCCCGCCGATTTCGTCAGTTCATAAGGACCCGGAGTGGCCGAAACATAAACCACCTGGTTCACGCGATTTTCAAACTCTTCGAACGTCAACGGCCGGTTATCGCGAGCGCTGGGCAACCGGAAACCATAATCGACAAGAACGTTCTTACGCGACCGGTCGCCATGAAACATGCCGCTCAACTGCGGAATCGTCTGGTGGCTCTCGTCAATAAAAATCAGGTGATCGTGCGGCAGATAATCGAGC
>JBEKUT010000525.1:0-4860 GCA_049514735.1 Bryobacteraceae bacterium | reverse complement strand
CTACGGTCGTAGGAGCGCTATTTAAAAACCCATCATTGACCATCAACTGCGCGACATAGACGCCGGCCACGTCGGGCGTGAACATCGGCGACACGCTGTTCGCCCCCACCAAAGCCGCCGTGCTGCCCGTTGGTTCAGACATCCACGACCATGAATAGGTCAAAGGATTATTATCCGAATCCGAAGAACCGCTCCCATCCAACAGAACGTTTACCCCGACGGTCGCGTTCTGAGCTGTTCCGGCATTTGCCACCGGCGGGGTGTCCGTAGTAGCGATAGTCACTGTCTCTGGAACGCTGCTCAGCACGCCATTATTGACCACAAGCTGCGCGACATAATTGCCGGGAAGGTCCGCCACAAACGTCGGATTCGGCATAGTCGTGCTCGACAAAACAGCCTTGCTTCCAGGCGGCTCGGTAATAAGCGACCACAGATATGTCAAGGGCAGACCAAGCGCATCGGTTCCGGAGCCGTTTAGCATGACCGTAGTGTTTGGTTCCACCGTCTGGCCCATGCCAGGGTTAGCCGTTGGCGCTACCACGGCGCTCGTCGTGATGATTACGGTCGCCGGTGAGCTATTCGCAATTCCATCGTTGACAATCAACTGCGCGATGTAAGCGCCATCGAGATCGGCGGTGAACGTCGGATTCACTGCCGCCGGATCGCTGAGCGCGGCAGCGCTGCCCGCCGGAACCAGGATCAGACTCCATTGATACTTGAGTTTGTTTCCATCCACATCAGTCGATCCGGCGCCGTTAAGTTGCACCACGCTTGCAACACTTACTACCTGCGCTGAGCCGGCATTCGCAACCGGCGGAGTATTCTCGCTGTCGATTACTACTGTCGATGGTGCGCTACTTGTGAAACTGTCGGTCACAATAAGCTGCGCCGTATAAGAGCCGGGCTGATCCACCACAAAACTCGGCGTGATTGTATTCGCGCCCGCTAAGGCCGCGTTGCTCCCGGCGGGGCGCGAGAGCAGCGTCCAGGCGTATGTCAGCGTGTTGCCGTCCGGATCGGTGGAACCGCTGCCGTTCAAGGTCGCGGTAGCTCCGGGCGCTACGGTCTGCCCGGCGCCCGCGTTCGCCACCGGAGCGGTGTGAGTCGTACTCACGATGACGCTCGCGCTATCGCTGTTCGCGCCGCTGCTCACAGTCAGTTGGATCGTGTAATTCCCGGCGATGTCGACAATAAATGAAGGCATCACGCTGTCGTTGGAATGCAGAACGGTCGACGATCCAGCGGGACGCGACGTAAAAGCCCAACTATAGGAGAGCGGCCCGGAACCGCTCGGATTCGTTGAAGCGCTGCCGTTCAAAGTCACGGTCTCGCCGACCTTCGCGGTCTGATTCAGTCCGGCGTTCGCTAACACCGTAGCCACGGTACTTTGGAAGGTCCAGCTTAGTCTCGAAGTGTTGAGCGGGATCGACGAATTTATCAGCAGCGTAAATGTGTTGCTACTGGTAACTTGCCCGTTGGCGGCGATGTTGGTGAAACTAAGAGTCGATTCGGAGGGCATCACTCGAATGTTTGTGGGATCGAGAGAGCTCACCGTTGCCGTGGCGGATTGAAGAGCCGGCCCGGAATTGACCAGGTTCGCCCGATAGGTCACATAAGATTGAGTTTGGCTATTCGCTTGTGTGCTGACTAACTGATAGTTTGCAATCGAAAGATTTTGACCCGCGGCGCGTCCCGCCATCGCGCAGACAGTTATCGAGAGGGCGACTAAGGTCGCCGCATAAAGGTATCTCATGATGACCTCGCCCAGTCGTTAAATGGAGAACGAACCGCTGTCTTAAAGACCGCCCCATGCTCGCGGCATGGAGCGGCCTGCACTTGCGCTTGTCCTCTCCGCTTTGGAGAAGCAGCAAAGACACACAGTTACCGTTCGATGATAAATGGTTTCATTTCCCCGGACAATGGCGTAGCGCCCCGCGCTTAGCCCTGAAGTTTACCGTCCTATCTTATTGTTTCTAGTAGTGAAACATTGTTAAAACGAGCCCCGGCTCCACTTATTTCGAAATGGTCCTGGGTCGGAAGCGATAAAAGAGAAAATAGGTTGGCAGTACTGGGAAGGCTGATCCGAACTCACATATTGGCGTAAGTAGCTGATGACTATCAACTTTGTTATGCCATCAGCGCCATCAATATCAAGAGTAATCAATCGGCGGCGCTGCTGACGACAATTTCCGGACAGCCCGGCAGTGTAAAGAAGAACGTGGAGCCTTTTCCCGGCTGCGATTCCACCCACACTCTCCCGCCGTGCCGTTCGACGATGCGCTTCACGATCGCCAGCCCGATGCCGCTGCCTTCGATTTTATCGCGGGAGTGCAGACGCCGAAAAGCGTCGAAAATGCGCTCCGCGTAACGCATCTCGATCCCGATTCCATTGTCTTCCACCGCAAAGACCCATTCCCCGGCCCGCGGGCGCGCCCACACACGCACCTCCGGCGGTTTCGCGGAACGGTACTTGATGGCATTCCCGAGCAGGTTTTGGAATACCCGCAGAAGCGCGCCATCGTTACCGTGAACCACGGGAAGTTCCTCGGCGGCGATATGGGCGCCCGATTCCGCGACCGCTGATTGCAAGTGCGTGAAAGCAAGTTGGAAAAGAGCGCCGCAGTCCGCCGGCCCCATTTCGATGTCCGCTCCGCCGCTATAGCGCGAGTATTCGAGCAGATCCTTAATGAGAGTCTGCATCTGTTTCACGGAGGTCTGAATCCGGCTGACGCATTCGCGCCCTTCCTGCGACAAGCCCGTTTCCGGGTTGTCCAGCATTAAACTCATCGCGCCAATGGACCGCAGCGGCTCCTGCAAATCGTGACTCGCGGCGTACGCGAATCTTTGGAGATCCTCGTTGGAGCGGCGCAGCTCATTCTCGACGCGCTTGAGTTCGCTGACATCGACAAACGCGCCGACGCTTCCGCGCGGACGGCCGCAGCCATCCAGCAAAGGAACGGCATCGCCCATCAGCGTAATGGAGGTTCCGTCGCCATACACAACGTCGAACTCATAACTTCTGACGGCTTGTCCGGAAGACGCCGCCATTTGCACCGGAAGTTCGGGAGGCGGGACCTCCCGCCCGTTTTTCGCGATGCGGTATTGCGTGGGCTTTTCGTCTTCAGGAGCGGACTTGGAAAGATTCGCTCCCGCCGGAACGCGAAAAATTTCGTGCGTAGTGCGGCTTCCGAGAATCACGCGGCACTCCGGATCGCGCGCGATGAAGGTGGCCGCCGGCACGGCATCCATCACTGCTTCCAGTTCTTCGGCGCGCGCCCGCTCACGCGCCTCGCTCTCTCGCAGCGCCTCCTCGGCCTGCTTGCGCGCCGTAATGTCGACATTAATTCCTATCATTCTCGACGGCCTGCCGGCGCCGTCGAAGAGCACCATTCCGCGCGCGTTGATCCAGCGTATTTCTCCCGTATCGCGACGCCGGATGCGAAAGTCGGAGCTCAGTTCGCGGTTCTGCCGCGCATCGTCTATCTTCCAGGTTGCTCCCTCCACATCCTCCGGAACTACGCTCGCACGCCAGTCTTCGAAAGTTCCTCCGAACTCTTCCCGCCGCAAGCCATACAATTCGAGCGTTTCATCGGACCAGGAGTTGATGTCGTTGACAACGTCCCAATCGAACGTGCCGGACCGCCCGGCCTTGAGCGCCAGCGCCAGCTTGGCCTGCAGCGCCCGAAGTTCGTCGTTGGCTTTCTTGCGATCCGTAATATTCGCGCCAATTCCCGTTAATCCGATAACATTGCCTTCCCGGTCGCGATAGGGGGCCTTCGCAAAAAGATAAGTCACGGTTCCGCGCGGCGTTTCCGCCGTTTCTTCGACCACCTCCAAACGGCCGTTCTCCATAATGCGGCGGTCGTTCTCCATAATTTGCCGCGCCTGTGCGGGATCGGGCAGGAATTCCAATTCCGTCTTTCCTAGAAGTGAGCCTTCGTCTTTGTCGAGCACCCGGAGCGCGGCCGGGTTTGCCATCACGATCCGGCCTTCCCGGTCCTTCACGACAATCATGTTGTCGGTGCCTTCATTGATGGCCCGCAAAATCGACGCGCTCTTATTCAGTTCGCTTTCGGCGCGTTTCCGGGCCGTGATGTCGCGGTACGAAATAGTGATCGCGCCACCGTCCACTGGAAACGCGCTCACTTCGTACCAGCGATTTCCCTCGCGGTCCGGCGTCTCAAACACGGATATGGCGCGCTCTCGCAGCACCCGGCGGAACTGCGCTGCCTGTTCTTCAGGGAGCCCCAGCGCGAGGTCCCAAAACTTGTTGCCGATAAACGTCTCCCGACGCCGCCCGAATATGCTCTCGACAGCCTGGTTCGCATAGGTTAGGCAGAAACTCTTGTCGACCCGCAGGTATGCGTCGCAGATGCTATCGAGAATCATATTGGCATCGCGTTCCGCGAGGCGGGCCCGCACCTCGGCTTTCTTGCCGCGGACCAGCGCGGTCACCATGGAAACAAGCGTCGAAGGTTCCACGGGTTCCCGCAAATAAGCTTCCGCGCCGCTCTCCAGCGCCGCGGGATAGTCGTGCTCGTAAAGGCCGACGCTCGAAATATGGAGAATCGGAATCGTCGCTGTCTTGGGATCCCGTTTCAGTTGCTTCGAAACTTCAAAGCCGCTAACATCCGGAAGGCGAATGTCCAGAAGGATAAGCGACGGATCGTCGCTTGCCGCAAGTTCCATGGCTTCGCGTCCGCTGGTCCCCTCTTTGACAATGAACCCGGCCTGCGTCAGAATCCGCGTTCTGGCGTAGCGCTTGGATTCCGAATCGTCAATGTTGAGGATCAATTCCAGCAAGAGTTCTCCCCTTTTGCAGCGAGCCCGCGAAGCAAGTCCGATCTCAAGATTCTAACC
>JBEKUT010000524.1:0-4864 GCA_049514735.1 Bryobacteraceae bacterium | reverse complement strand
AGTGGCATCGCGTGGAACGCGGCGCTTCACTGTCTATGGCCGGCTCAAAACTGGCGTCAGCGTGGCGCAGGCGCAGTCGGAGATGGATGCCATCGCGCTCCATATTGACCGCGAATTCGGCGCACGGGTACAGTCCCTTCAAGAGGACCTTACCGGCGATTATCGCAAGCCGCTCCTGCTCATCATGGGCGCCGTCATGTTTGTTCTGCTCATCGTTTGCGCAAATACCGGCAATCTTCTGCTGGCCCGCTCCATCGCCAAAAGGAAGGAAATCGAAATACGTTTGGCGCTGGGCGCATCGCGGCGGCGGATCGTCAACCAGGTGCTTCTCGAAAGTATCCTGCTCGGCATTGGAGGCGGCTTGGCAGGCGCCTTCCTGGCCTATGCGGCGATCCGCGCGCTGATCGTCGTGGCTCCTGCCGATCTACCGATTCTCGCAACGGCCCGCGTGGACGCACTGGCGCTCGCATTCACGGCCGTGCTGTCCGTCGTCACGGGAGCGCTATTCGGGATCGCTCCCGCGTGGCAGATCTCGCGCGTAAAACCGGCCTCTCACAACCGGCTCACGCGCACACTCGTCGTCGTTCAAATCGCGCTCTCTCTCATTCTGCTGACCGGCGCAGGGCTTCTGATTCGCAGCTTCATTTTGCTTCGCAACGTCAATCTCGGAATCCGGCCACAGCAGATTTTGACGGTACAAGTCGATCGCCCGCTGATGCCCGGCGCAGATCGTGAGGCGTGGAGCATCTTCTATCAGCGCTTGATCGCGGATGTTGCCGCAATGCCAGGAGTGGAAGCAGCGGGAGGCACTCTCGCCCTTCCGGTGACGGACCACACATTCCTTCAACGCATTCCTCATCCGGGATTGAGAGAACCGATCACTGCCGAATGGCGGATTGTCAGCGCCGGGTACTTCCAAACCATGGGCATTCCGCTACGCGCGGGCCGCTATTTCACGGAACGCGACACGCGCGACACACCACGAGTCGCCATCATTAATGAAGCTCTCGCGCGGCGTTTCCCGCCCGGCCAGAACCCGATCGGACAAATCGAACGTGGCGCGCGAATCGTCGGCATAGTTGGCAACGTGCGGCAGGGGCGCGTTTGGGAGGAGCCGAGCCCGCAGGTCTACGATCCTCTGACGCAGGTCTCGCTTCCGTGGATGACGCTAGTGGTTCGCAGCCGTTTGGAGCCGTCGAGTTTAATTTCGTCAATTCGTCGAGTCACAACGGCACTCGATCCAACGCAGCCCATCGGACGCGTCATGGCCATGCAGGACCTAGTCGATTCGTCGTTCGAACAGCCACGCTTCCGCACTCGCTTGCTGAGCGTCTACGCGGGCCTGGCGCTGCTCCTGGTGCTGGTCGGCATTTACGGAATGCTGGCCTATTCGCTGTCTCTGCGTGTGCGTGAAATAGGGATTCGAATGGCGGTGGGTGCGCGCCGAATCGATATCGTTACGCTTGTCCTGCGCGAAGCTGGCGTCATGATCGGCACGGGAATGTTGCTTGGCGCGGCCGGCGCACTGGCCTTGAGTCGAGTGATGGCGAGCTTTGTCTATGGAATCGAAACTACGGACGCGATTGCATTCGCGGCCGCGCCGTTATTGTTCGTCATCGCGGCCTTGCCGGCAATTCTAATTCCGGCAGACCGGGCCGCGCGTCTCGATCCGCTAGCAGCGCTGCGCCACGAATAAAATGGGTACCGCTCCCTGCCGGGGCTGTGAAAAACACCGGAAGTCGTTCGCTCGGTGACGCGCGCGGCTCCTCGCGGCTCTGCAACTCTGTCCAACCTTACTGAGCCGCGCGCGTCAGCGAGCGTAACGAATCCTGAGATTGTTTCACACGCCCCGGAAGGAGCGGGCCCGTGAATCAATCGGAGTTGCGCGCATCATGAGGAAGCGGTGCCGGAAACGGAGCTTACGCCGGCATCTTCTTTTTCGCGTTCAACGAATTCGCGTAGCTCTGTTCCGACTTCGCCACATTAGCCTGCCACTGCTGCGGCGTCACATCTCGACCCAGACCGTCGAATTCGCTGAACTTCACCTTGCGATCCTCGTCCATACACATATTGGACAGAATAACCGCCTTCGAATCGTTGAGCCCCACTTCGAGATCGGCCTTGGGGTGGCCGCCGGTTCGGGAGTCGTTGAAGAAACTTTCGAGCTCGGTCTCCACCGGATTGCGATCCTCGTCGTCGGTCATAATGCCCTTGGCGTAGAGCCAGCGCTTCGCGAATTTCTGCTCACGGGCGAGGAACGAATCGCCTTGACTGAGATCGAGTTCACCGGTCGCCATGGCGATCGGCATCCCCTTCTGACCGGAGCCCAACGCGAACGTCGCGCCAGCGGCTGCCGGTTTTTCAGTCCTGCCCGCCGAAGTGATTTCCACCTTTTCGGGCTCCTTAAACCACATCGCGGTGGGCATGGTGGCTTCGCCATCGCCGACCGTGATCTCCAGCGCTCCCGCCGTTCCCATGATGCACTCGCCAAACTCCGGACGCGTGCTGGCGAGATACGGAAGATGATTGTTGGTCGAGATGGAGCTATAAACCAGCTTCTGGTTTTTCGGATATTTATAAATGAGCTGGATGTTGTCGAAGACGTCGCGGCCGTCGTGCCAAGTATCGAGACCACCGGCGCCGATAACCCATTCCGGCGGTCCGCCGAAAATCCAATCGGCGATATCCACTTGGTGCGACGCCAGCTCCGCGGCCAAGCCGCCCGAGTATTCGCGATACAAGCGCCAGTTGAAGCCGTTCATCCGCCAACCCGGATTGCGGTGCCACTGTGCGTGCACATGCGTGACGTTGCCCAGCAGTCCCTTGTCCACCATCTGCTTTGCGAGCTGATAGAACTTGCTGTAGCGCCGCTGCAAGCCGACTTGAAACGTCTGTTTCGGATGCTGCGCGACCTGCGCCCGCAGCATGTGCGCCTCTTCAGGCTTGAACACCAGGCTCTTCTCGCAGAAGACATGTTTGCCGGCGTCGATCGCGTCTTTCGTGACCTTGTAGTGCTCGAACAAAGGCACTGCGATGATTACCGCATCGACGTTCTTATCGGCGAGCAGTTCGCGATAGTCCTTGTACTTCGATGGATTGGTGCCGATCACTAAAGACACCTGATCCATCTTCTTGGGATCGAGATCGCAAATCGCGGCGCAATGGCCGTTGTCGATCTTTGCCAGGTGTTTTACAAGATAGCCTCCGCGTCCGCCCGTCCCGATCACTCCATACTTCACTTGTTCGGGGGCGGCTTTCACGATCGCGGGCGCGCCAACGATCTGGGTCAGGGCTGCGGCGGCGCCGGCTACACCGGCGGCTTTCACTACATCACGGCGGGTGAGATCTTGCATGGTGGTTATTACAAGTCTATCTACTTTTCTTTGAGTCCCGCAATGCGCTTGGCTCCATTCTGAGCCGCGCCCGGCAGGAAGCGGGAGAAAAACAAGGGCCGTCCGGACATGAGTCATGTGGTGGGGACGGGCGGCCCTATGGGGGGTCCAATTCTGCTGTGGTTCCAGAATACGGCGGCGTCGCTCGATTCACAATAACGTGAAAGTATTAGAAAAACGCGGAGTGCGCCGTGGACGCTTGATCCACCTCCGCTCGCGTCAAATCGCGCCACTGTCCTGGTTGCAATCCATCGAGCCGAATCTTCCCGATCGCGACCCGCACCAGACGGAGCGTCGGATATCCAACCGCCGCTGTCATTCTGCGCACCTGCCGATTCCTGCCCTCGGTCAGCGTGATTTCGACCCAGCTTGTCGGGATGCTCTTTCGAAACCGGATAGGCGGATCGCGTGGAGGAAGGCCGGGTTCGCCGGTCAGCAGGTGCGCCTTGGCCGGCCGCGTCTTGCGGCCCTGCACCAAAACTCCGTCCGACAGCCGCTGAAGAGCCTCGGCATCCGGCACGCCTTCCACCTGCACCCAATATGTTCGCGGATGCTCGTAGCGAGGATCGCTAAGCCGGTGTTGCAGCGCACCATCGTCCGTCAAGAGCATCAGGCCCTCGCTGTCGCGGTCCAACCGTCCTACGGGATAGACGCCGGCGACTGGAATGAAATCCTTCAAGGTACGCCCTTCGCCGCTGAACTGACTCACTACGTCGAAAGGTTTCCAGAACGCGAGGACCCTCACGCCGATAGTATGGCAACCTCAAACCTGCCTGCCCGCCAGTCGATCGCGATGTCGCGGAAATCCCGAATCACAAGGTTCGTGGAAAGCTGTTGGCGTGGAACCGTCGTCAACAGTCCCGCCACCTGCATGCCGGCGCGCAGTCCTGCCTCGACGCCTGGGCCGGTGTCTTCAAACACCAGGCAGTCTCCAGGCGGAACACCCAACTCATTCGCCGCCTTCAGAAAACCTTCGGGATCGGGTTTACCCCGCTCAATATCTTCCACCGCGACCAGGATTTTGGGCCTCGGAAAACCAGCAACGGCGATGCGAATTTCGGCTAGCCGGCGCGGCGCGGAGGTGACCACCGCCCATAGACCTTTCGACGCCTCACGAACTGCGTCGATCGCGCCGGGCACAGCGACGATACCTTCGCGCGCCTCTTCTTCCCAGGCTTTCATCTCTTCCAATTCCGCGGAATGGTCGACGCCGGGAAGGAAGTGCTGCATCGTAGCGGCGGTCGGGCGGCCATGGGAGAACTTCAAAACGTCAACGAGCGGGATGCCGTAGCGCTGCGCCCACCACCCCCACGCTCGTTCGACGATGGCAGTCGAGTCGACAATGGTGCCATCCATATCGAACAGGATGGCGCGGCATGTCAGGTTCGCGTTCAACGGCTACTTCGTCAAGACGCCCGGCCCGTTCACGAAGCGCAGCAAAACCGACGGGAATATTCCCAACAGCAGCGTGC
>JBEKUT010000523.1:0-4864 GCA_049514735.1 Bryobacteraceae bacterium | reverse complement strand
TTATTCCGGAGACCGACACTCCCGGCGCCAAAGCGGCGCTCGTGAACCGGTTCATCGATCTTCTGCTTGCCGCCGAGACGCGAGAGACGCAGCAATCTTTTCTCAACAGCCTGGCCTATATCGATGGGGAGGCGCGCAGCCGCTACGGGGACGCTTTTATTAATATTCCCCAGGATTCCCAAATCGAGCTTTTGCATTTTCTCTCATACCCCAATTCTCTCGAGACCTGGGGCGAAGGCAAAACAGGCGAGCAGGTAGGTCACGGACATTTTGAAAACATCAAAGGCTGGGTGGCGCGAATATTCTTCAGCTCGGAAGACGGGATGAAGGCGCTGGGATGGAATGGCGAAACGCCGCACGGCGATCTCACGGGCTGCGTCACGGAAGCGAGTCAGAAGCAAGCGCCGAGCCGCGCAAACTAAATGGCAGAAATCAATCTCTCTCAAACATTCGATGTAATTGTTGTTGGATCGGGCGCGACCGGTGGATGGGCCGCCAAACGCATGGCCGAAGCCGGCATGAACGTAGCGCTCCTGGAGGCCGGCCGGAATGTTTCGCCCTCCGAGTTCACTGAGCACATGCCCGCGTATAAGCTGCATTTCCGCGAGATGTCTCCGGAAATCGTAAAGACGCGGCCCATACAGAAGCAATGCTACGCGTGCATGGAGTACAACTACGATTGGTTTGTCAACGATCTGGAGAACCCGTATAGCACGCCGCAGGACAAGCCCTTTACGTGGCAGCGGCTGCGCATCGTAGGAGGCCGGACGCTCGTTTGGGGCCGTCAGAGCTACCGCCTGAGCGATCTGGATTTCAAGGCTTACAGCCACGACGGCTACGGCCAGGATTGGCCCGTTTCTTACGCCGATCTTTCGCCCTACTACGACATCGTCGAAGATTATGTCGGCATTAGTGGCGCCGCGGAGAACAATCCCGCTTTGCCCGACGGTCATTTTCTGCCGCCCATGGCGATGACGTGCGGAGAAGAATTCATGCGCGGCGAGGTGAAGAAGAAGCTCGGACACACGGTGACAATCGGGCGCACGGCCATTCTTACGAAGAACCACAACGGCCGCGCGGCGTGTCATTATTGTGGGCCTTGTGAGCGTGGCTGCCGAACTTATTCTTACTTCAGTAGTCCATTTACGACCGTCAAGGACGCTCTCAAAACAGGGCGATGCACGCTGGTTCCAAACGCCATCGTCGCGCACGTCAATCTGGAGAAAGGCGAGAATCGAGCTTCGGGGGTGACGTTCGTCGATGGCGTGACGCACCGCACCAAAGAGGTGAAGGGTAAAACCGTGATCCTCTGCGCGCAGGCGTTGGAATCGACGCGCATCCTGCTCAACTCGACCACGCGCGAGGGCACCGCTGGATTGGGCAATTCGAGCGGACTGCTCGGGCGCGGATTGATGGATCATGCGACGGGCGCGGGTGGAACGGCCGAATTGCCGGGCTTCGAGATTAAGCCATCCATGAACGGTCCGCATCGCGCGAACGGCATTTATGTGATCCGCTTCCGCAACCTGATGGACGGTCCGCAGCACAAGCGCTTCATCCGCGGCTATGGATTTCAGGGCGGGGCAGGGCCGCAATTCAATTTTGCCGCAGAAGGATTCGGCGCGGGCTACAAGCAGGAAGTGGTGCAGGGAACGTATGGAATTTCGTTCGGCGGCTTTGGCGAGTCGCTCGCTTACAACGACAACTATGTTTCCATCGATCCCGACCTGCGAGACGCCTGGGGCATTCCGGCGCTGCACATCAGCATGACGCATCGCGAGAACGAGAAAGCCATGATGGAAGATGCCGCCGTCGCTTCCGGCGAGATGCTGGAAGCGTGCGGCGCGAAGCATATCCAGGTCAGCTCACGAGTGGCCGAACCGGGCATGGCCATCCATGAGCTTGGCACGGCTCGCATGGGCAACGACGCGAAAACATCGGTGACGAATCAATGGTGCCAGTTGCACGACGTGCCTAACGTCTTCTCAATGGATGGAGCCTGTTTCGTTTCTTCCGGGTGTCAGAATCCCACGCTCACCATGATGGCGATCACGGTGCGCGGTTGCGATCACTTGATTGAGCGCTTCAAGAAAAACGAAGTTTAAGAAACCTGTACCACGACAGCGGAAGGCGCTTCCTGCGCCGTTTTCTTTTTTCGTCCGGTTGCGAGGGCAGCGAGATACGTGTAAATGACAGGCGTCAGATACAGCGTGATGAGCTGCGAGAAGAGCAGTCCGCCGACCACGCACAAACCCAATGGACGACGCGCTTCTCCGCCCGCGCCATAGCCCACCGCAATCGGGACCGCACCCAGCAGCGCCGCCATGGTGGTCATCATGATGGGACGGAAACGGATCAGGCAGCCTTTGTAGATCGCTTCCATTGGCGCCATGCCTTCGTTCCTCTCGGCCGAGAGCGCGAAATCGATCTGCATAATGGCGTTCTTTTTCACGATGCCAATCAGCATGATGAGGCCGACGAAGGCGTAAATGTTGAGGTCGATGCCGAAAATATACAAGGTCAACAACGCTCCAAATCCGGCGGAAGGAAGTCCCGAGAGAATCGTGAGCGGGTGTATGAAGCTTTCGTACAGAATTCCCAGCACGATGTAGACAACCAGGATCGCCACCACCAGCAAGACGGAAAGGTTTTTGAGAGAATCCTCAAAGGCCTTGGCCGTTCCTTGGAACGTCGTCGTGATGGACGGCGACAAGACGCGGTCGGCAATCTCCTTGATCTGGTCCACGGCCTCGCCTAAAGAGACGCCAGGCCCGAGATTGAACGACACGGTTACGGCGGGAAATTGGCCGTAATGATTGATCGCTTGCGGGCCGGTGTCGCGCACCACTTTCGCTACGGTGTCGAGCGGCACCAGTTTCCCGTCTCCCGAGCGTAAGTAGAGCAGCGACATGGTGTCGGGATTCGCCTGGTATTTCGGCAGCAATTCCATCAACACGCGATACTGATTTGTGGGCGCATAAATGGTTGAGACCCAGCGCAGCCCGAAGGCATCGTAGAGCGCGTTCTCCACCTGGCTGCTGTTGAGCTTTAACGCGGCCGCTTTATCGCGATCGACATTGACGTTCACCTGGGGATTCTTGATCAGCAGATCGCTGGTGACGTCGCGCAGGCCCGGCAGCTTGGCCACTTCGCGCTCGACAATGGGCGCCTGGCGGTAGAGCTCGCGCGTATCCGGACTCTGAAGAGTGAATTGATACAAGCTCTTCGAAAGCTGTCCGCCGATGCGGATGGAAGGCGGATTCTGCATGAACACGCGAATCCCCGGATACTGCGCGAACTTGGGCCGCATTTCCGCCATCACCTGATTCACGTCCAGTTTCCTTTGCGATCGCGGGGTCAAGTGGAAAAACATGCGGCCGAAATTCGGTCCGGCGAGACCGGCAAAACTGCCGCCGCAAGTGGAGTTGAACTCCAGCACATTGGGATCGTGCAAGATCATGCGGGCCGCGGCCTGCTGGTATTTTTTCATCTGATCGAAGGACGTTCCCTGCGCCGCTTCCACGATCGCGAAAATCGAATCCGTGTCCTGGTCCGGGATGAAGCCCTTCGGGATCTTGACGAACAGGTAGCCGGTGCCGAAGAGTACGGCGACGAAAACGACCATCGTCACGGGCCGATGGCGCAGCACCCACTGCAGGGTGACGTCGTAGTAGTGCAGCATGCCTTCGAAGAAGCGCTCCGTTGCCCGGAATAAACGGCCGTGGCCCGTTACCGACGGCGGACGCAGAAAACGGCTGCACAACATCGGCGTAAGCGAAATGGAAACGAAACCTGAAATCAAAATCGCAACGACGATGGTCACCGCAAATTCCCGGAACAGCCGACCTAGAATTCCGCCCATAAAAAGAACCGGAATGAAAACCGCTGCCAGCGACATGGTCATGGAGATGATCGTGAATCCGATTTCTCTCGATCCACGGAAGGCCGCGTCCATAGGCGATTCGCCATGTTCCATGTGCCGCACGATGTTCTCCAGCATCACGATGGCATCGTCCACAACGAACCCGATGCACAGGATCAGCGCCATCATCGAAAGCTGGTCGAGACTGAAATCCATCATGTACATCACTGCAAACGTGCCGACCACGGAGAAGGGAAGCGCAAGGCTAGGAATAATGGTCGCCGAGACGTTACGGAGGAAGACGAAAATCACCATGACGACCAGGCCGAGCGTCAGCAGCATGGTGAACTGGACATCCTTGAACCCGTCTTTGATCAATACCGACCGGTCATACACGATGGACATGTCGACCGACGACGGAATCTGACGCCGGAACACCGGCAGCAATGCCTTGACAGCGTCCGCTACGGCGATGGTGTTGGTGCCCGGCTGCCGCTGGATCTGCAGCGATATCGACCGCCGCTCACCTTTCGTTTTGTGATAGTGCCAGGACGCCGTCTTGTCGTCTTCGACGCTATCGATCGCCTTCCCGATGTCGCTCAGCCGCACTGGCGCGCCATTGCGGTAGGAGACGATCATGGGCAGGTATTCGGAGGCGTGCTCGAGTTGTCCGTTCGACAAAACGGTGAAGGTGTTGTGCATGCCCCAGAGATTGCCGGTGGGAAGATTGACGTTCCAGTTGCGGAGCGCGTCCTCGACTTCGTTGATACCCACCTGTTTGGCGGCCATCTGTAGCGGGTCCACCTGAACGTGGACGGCGTATTTTTGCGCGCCCTGCACCAGCACCTGCGCGACGCCATTCACCATCGATATGCGCTGCGCGATGATGGTCTCGGCGTATTCATCCACCTCCCACAACGGCAAAGTTGGCGAAGCCACGGCGATATATAAAATCGGTTGGTCTGCCGGATTTACTTTGCGGAACGCGGGCGGGCTGGGCAT
>JBEKUT010000522.1:0-4887 GCA_049514735.1 Bryobacteraceae bacterium | reverse complement strand
GCCATCGCATTCTCGAATACAGCGGCGGATTTGAAGGCGCGGGATATGAGCGCATGAAGGAGACTGTGATTGAGGAACTGCGCCGTCACTTCCGTCCGGAGTTTCTCAATCGCGTCGACGAGATCATCGTCTTCCACGCGCTGTCTGAAGAGCACCTCAAGCAGATTGTCGAGATACAACTGTCAGGCTTGAGAAAGCGTCTTGAAGAACGGCACATCCGGATCGAGCTGTCCGATGCAGCCCGCACGCAACTTGTACGGGCCGGATTCGACCCAACTTACGGGGCCCGGCCGTTGAAGCGCGCCATACAACGGCAGATCGAGACTCCGCTGGCGCGGCAAATCTTGGGCGGCGAAGTCCACGACGGCGAAACAGTTTATATCGATGTCGATGCCGCGGGGTCTTTACGATTCCATACCGAACAGGTGACAGCGCAGTGAGGAATCTGCATACCATAATCGGTTTTCGCGCGTCCAACAAAACAGGGAGGCCATCGGCTCCCAACAGTTCTCCAACACCGACAGAAGGAAACAAACCTATGAAACATTTTGTGCAAATCCGCCGCTCGACGGCGGTGCTCGCGGTGCTTGCCGCGGGCCTGATTGGGGGCGTGGTGGCCAGCATGAGCGTCAGCCACAACGTTCCCGTATTCATGACCAACGCTCATGCGGCAAGTTACGAGCAAGCCGCATTAACCACTTTTGCGCCGGTAGTGAAACACGTTATGCCGGCCGTCGTCAACATCTCTTCTTCAAAGGTAGTCAAGAACCAGCAGATGGGCAACGGGATGCTCGAAGATCCGTTTTTCCGCCGTTTTTTCGGCGGCCATATGCCCCAAAACGAACCGCGTGAACGCCGCGCGGAGAGCCTGGGATCGGGCGTCATCATCAGTCCCGACGGCTACATTCTGACCAACAACCACGTTGTCGAAGGCGCCACGCAAGTGAAGGTATCCTTCGCCGATCAACGTGAATTTCCCGCCAAAGTTATCGGCACCGACAAACCCACCGATGTCGCGCTGCTTAAGATCGACCAACACAATCTGCCAGTTCTGCCTTTGAGCGATTCTTCCCGCGCGCAGGTTGGCGATGTGGTGTTGGCGGTTGGCAACCCCTTCGGTCTGGGCCAGACCGTGACCATGGGAATCGTGAGCGCCACAGGCCGCAGTCTGCATGGCGCAATCGAGCAATACGAAGATTTCATTCAGACCGATGCGGCCATCAACCCGGGCAACTCCGGCGGCGCGTTGATCAACACGCGCGGTGAGTTGGTTGGAATCAACACCGCTATTCTGGCCGGCGACGGCGGCGGCAATCAGGGCATCGGTTTTGCAATCCCAATTAACCTCGCCCACAACGTTATGGATCAGCTTCTGAAGAACGGCAAGGTGACGCGCGGCTACATGGGCATCATTCCTCAGGAAGTGACTCCCGATCTCGCGAGTGGATTTGGCAACCCCAATTTGAAGGGTGTCGCCGTGGCGCAAGTCGAGCCGGGTAGTCCGGCGCAGCAGGCTGGCCTGAAGGTAGGCGATGTCATCAGCGGAATCAACGGCACGCCGGTTTCCGACGTTAACCAATTCCGCTTGCAGATTGCCGGCATGTCGCCGGGCGCCAAGGCCGATCTTAAGGTCGTCCGCGACGGCCGTGAGCAGAATGTTGACGTGGCGCTGGCTGAAATGCCGAAGAAGAATCTGCGCGGTACCGGCGACGGCGACGACGATGACGACAACGGTCAAGGCGCGATGCAGGGCAAGGGCGAAAAAGGCGCTCTCCCTGGTGTCTCGGTCCAAGCGATGTCGCCGGAGTTGCGGCAGCAGCTTCAACTCCCCGAGAGCGCTCATGGACTCGTGATCACCGATGTCGATCAATCCTCGCGCGCGGCTGATGCCGGTTTGCAGCAGGGCGACGTCGTGACCCAGGTAAACCACAAACCCGTCAATACGGTCGCGGAGTTCAATGCGGCTGTCAAAGCTAGCGGGGCGAGCGGTTCCACGCTGCTGTTGGTCCAGCGGGGCGGGGGCGCGGTGTTCCTGGCTGTAAACAAGTAAGCTAACCTACTTAAATACTGGTAGTTGACAATCCGAGGCGCAGATTATCTAACAATCTGCGCCTCTTTTGCATTGAGCTGCATCTATTGAATAGAACCGAATGCACGAGCGAAAACAACTCTGGCCCCTGTTTCCTGCCGAGTCCGAACCCGGCTGGAAACCATTGGCCGACGTAGGCCGTACCCGCCGCGGCTGGCTGCTCAAATTCGATCTGGCCGGCGTCGGGTTGGAAGATGTAACGGTATCCGTACGCGGACGTCAGGTCAGCGTCGTCGGCCAGCGTCGCGATTCGATTGTGGAGGAGGGTTTTAGTCACTATTCCATGGAGATTTCATACAGCCGCTTTGAGCGCACCATCGAGATGCCTTGCAACCTCGAGAATGCTCGCGTGACCTTGGAAGCGCGCGATGGCTTTTTGCTGGTCCGTATTGGTGAATGAAGGAAAAGAAAATGCCTGAAAACGACAATATTCAAACACTGCCGCTGCTGCCGCTGAAAAACACGGTCCTGTTCCCGTATCTGTTGATGCCTTTGTCGGTGGGCCGCCCGTCGTCGATGGCGGCGGTAGAAGCGGCGCTCGCGACCGAGGAGAAAGAGGTCGTGGTCTTCTCTCAACGCGACCCGTCGGTGGAAACGCCCAAGCAGGAAGACCTGTACGGCGTGGGAACCCGGGCGATCATCCGAAAAATGTCGCGCGCGAACAACGGCACGCTGGAGCTTTTGGTGCTCGGCATGGAGCGCGTATCTTTGATTCGCGTGGACGATTCGGAGCCGTATCTGCGTGCCCGCGTCCATGCTCTGCCGCTGCCCGAAGACAAGAGCGCGGAGCTGGAAGCCCTGCAAGGCGCTCTGGTCGAACTAGCTACCAACGCCATCTCGTTGGCGCAGCCGAATTCGCAGGACGTTGCCCGCCTGCTTTCGAACAGCACCGAGGATCCACTGCGCCTGGCGTTTCTACTCGCCTCGATGTTCAGCCTCGATCTCGAGAAAGAGCAGTCGCTGCTCGAAGCGAGTTCACGCGTCGACGCGCTGCGGCTGATGCACACTTATCTTGCGCACGAAGTGCAGGTGCTGGAGCTGCGCAATAAAATCGCCTCCGAAGCCCGCAACGAAATGTCGAAGGAGCAGCGGGATTATCTGCTGCGCCAGCAGATGCGCGCCATTCAGCAGGAGCTTGGCGATAAAGCCGGCGAGCAGGCGGAGGCGGATCAACTGCGCGAGCAGCTTGCGAAAGCCGACCTGCCCGACGATGTTCGCAAGGAAGCAGAACGCGAGCTTTCGAAGCTCGAGAAGCTGCCGCCGCAAGCGCCCGATTATCACGTTATCCGAACCTATCTCGAGTACGTTCTGGAACTGCCTTGGACCAAGAGCACTCAGGACAATCTGGATATCTCGAACGCCCGCCAGGTGCTCGACGAAGATCACTTCAACCTGAAAGAGGTGAAGGAGCGGATTCTGGAACATCTCGGCGTTTTGAAACTCAATCCGCAGGCGAAGGCTCCGATTCTGTGCCTTGTCGGGCCTCCCGGCGTGGGCAAGACCTCGCTGGGCCAATCCGTGGCGCGCGCTCTGAACCGTAAATTTGAACGCCTCAGCCTGGGCGGTATGCACGACGAGGCGGAGTTGCGCGGACACCGCCGGACCTATATTGGCGCCATGCCTGGACGCATCGTTCAAGCTATGCGGCGCGCCGGCGCGAACAATCCGGTTCTGATGCTAGACGAAGTCGATAAGCTCGGACACGATTTCCGGGGCGACCCGGCGCATGCCTTGCTCGAGATTCTCGATCCGGAACAGAACAAGAATTTCCGCGACAACTATCTCGATCTTCCTTTCGACCTGTCGAGAGTATTGTTTGTCTGCACGGCGAACGTTCTCGATACCATTCCGCGTCCGCTGCTGGACCGCATGGAAATCTTGCGCCTCAGCGGCTACAGCGAGGAAGAGAAGACCGCCATCGCACGCCGCTACTTGATCCCTAGGCAGTTGAAGCAAACGGGTCTGACCGCGGAGCAGTTCAACCTCACCGATGAAGCCGTTCGAAAACTCATCGCGGGCTACACTCGCGAAGCGGGCTTGCGGCAACTCGAGCGAGCCATCGGACGCGTGACCCGGAAGGTCGCGCTGCGGTTCGCGGAAGGCAAGACCGATCCCGTCACGATTACGCCGGAAGACGTGACCGAGATGCTGGGACCGGAGATCTTCACTCAGGAGCAGATGCGGCGCGACGTTCCTCCGGGAGTCGCCACGGGTCTGGCCTGGACCGAAACCGGCGGCGACGTTCTGTACATCGAAGCGACGCTGCTGCCCGATGGCAAGGGCATGACTCTCACTGGCCAGCTTGGAGAAGTGATGCAGGAGTCGGCGAAAGCGGCGCAGAGCTACATCTGGTCGCATGCCTCCGATTTCGGCATCGATCCGAAGGTATTCAAGCACAACGGCGTTCACGTCCACGTTCCGGCGGGCGCGATTCCCAAAGATGGGCCGTCGGCAGGCGTGACGATGGCGACGGCGCTGACCTCCGTCTACACCGGCCTGCCGGCTCGCAACGATACGGCGATGACAGGCGAGATCACTTTAACTGGTCTCGTACTGCCGATCGGCGGCGTCAAGGAGAAGGTGCTGGCGGCGCGCCGGGCCGGTATTCATCGCGTGGTGCTGCCGCGCGCGAATCAGAAAGACATCCGCGACGTGCCCGAAGAGGCGCGCAAAGAGATGGAGTTTCTGTTCGCCGACCGCGTGGAGGATGTGCTGACAGCCTTGATTCCTCGAATCTCGGAGCGGCTGGCGGTAGTCCGCAACCGGCTGATCGACCAAGCGGCTTAAAAACTTAAGTA
>JBEKUT010000521.1:0-4901 GCA_049514735.1 Bryobacteraceae bacterium | reverse complement strand
TGTCCCGCTGCGAAGCAGATTGATCACGGCTGAAACGACGTCACCAACCTGATCGACGGGGATCTCTGGTCCCTGCCGCAAACGACCATTGGTTTCGCGGATCTGAATGCGAAGACCTCCTTGGCCAGCCCACCCCTGCTCGATATATGTGACCCTCACCTGTTCGCCGTTGGACAAGGGCACCTCATGAAACTCATTGCCAATACCATCCCTAGCCATCGCGTATCGATTCCTCTCAGCCAACAACTGTAACTCTGCAATGTTCCCCGGCCAAGAAAAATGAGGGCTTGTTCCTTAGGGAGTACGGAACACCGCTCGCGGCTCACGTCACTTGCACGGTTGGTTCTCGATGAATACTCGCTGATGGTCCATGCTCTCTCTCCAGAGCTCGATAAGGAAAAACCGTCGCCTTTCTTGAGTCTCTATCTCTCTTCGAAGACGTGGGCGAAGCCTTCGGTTTGATAGCGCTTACCGGCAGAGTCGATGATCAGGGCTTCGACGCCTTCGGCGCGAGCTACGGCGAGTCCTTTTTCGGCTCCTAGAATAAAGATCGGCTTGCATAAGACCACGGCGCGCTCGGCGCTTTCGGCGATCACGGTTACCGACATGGACGCGTTTGCCGGATAGCCCGTTCGAGGATCGATGATGTGGTGATAGCGGATTCCGTTCACGATGCGGAAACGTTCGTAATCTCCGGAGGTCGCGACGGCTTGATTGGAAGCCAGAACGACACCGATCATTTTCCCATGCTCTTCACGCGGGTTTTGAACACCCAGGCGCCAAGGCGTTCGGTCCTCTCTTACGCCTGAGGCGAAAAGGTCGCCGCCGCCGTCGACAAGAGTGTCGCGAAATCCGGCTTGCGCGAGAACAGCGGCCGCACGATCTACCGAATAGCCCTTCGCAATCCCGCCCAGACCGATGCTCATTCCGGCGCGTGGCAGAAACACGCTGTTACCCTCCACGCGAATTTCACGGAAATTGACGCGTTTCAGGGCTGCTTCGACGGCCACGTTCGAAGGAGGCACGAACGCGTCGTCGAAGTGCCAGATACCCGCCATGCCGTGCCACGTGATGTCGAACGTACCCTGACTCTTCTCACCATAATCAATGCTGCGCTCGATCATGGCGCGAAGCTCGGCCGGAACTTCGACCGGAGCTTTTCCAGCCGCCGCGTTCACCTGAGAAATTGGAGACTCTGGCTTCCACTCACTCATCAACGCGTCGATACGAACCAGTTCCGCGTAGGCTTGTGAGATCGCATGCCGCGCCGCGTCAGGCCTCCCATGATCTACGACCTCAATGTTCCAGATGGTGCCCATCAGCGGGCGCTGCACCTGTATAACTTCGCCCGGCGGTTCCACGCGCGCGTTTACAGTTGCAAATCGCAAGGCCAACACGAACCCTACGGCCCCGACCAGCAACAAGGTCTTGCGGAATTTCATCCTGATTAGCAGCAAAGCACGCCACGCGCCACAAACTACAATCGCGAGATTGGGTGCTCGCGCCGTTAGAATAGAGCGCCAACTCACCCAGTTGCGTTTTGAAACAGCACTGTGTGGAATATTTCAACTAGGTAATAACCCTGCGATTTCATCCGCTTATAGCCTACTGTGCTTTTTAGAAATCAAATGGAACCCCGCTTGCCACATTGCTAACGAACCCGATACTTAATGGCAACCCTTCATAAAACTCAGACCAGCCAGCGCCCAGGCGCTCGCTTGGTCTGGGGGATTTCACCCATTCGAGTCTTGTCATCATGATGGAATTTCTTGTAGCCAGTGCAGTGATGGGCGGGATGGGCGTCCTGCTCGCAGCCCTGCTCGCCATCGCGGACAAGAAGCTCTACGTTTGGGAAGATCCGCGCATCGCGCAAGTGGAAGCGCTTCTTCCACACGCCAACTGCGGCGGCTGCGGATTCCCGGGATGCCGCATGTTCGCCGAGAAATGCGTGGAGGGCGTCATCGCGCCGGGTAAATGCAACGTCAACACCGCGGACGGCATTCTGGCCATCGCAACGCTGCTCCAAGTGGATGCCGGACAGGAAGAAAAGCGGGTCGCGCGGCTGGCCTGCGCGGGCGGCTCGAATGTATCGAGACATCGTGCCCGCTATGAAGGAATCGAATCCTGCCGCGCGGCGGCGCTAATCTCCGGCGGCGACAAAAGTTGCAGTTGGGGATGCATTGGCCTCGGCGATTGCATGCGCGTCTGCACCTTCAACGCAATCCGTATGGATGCACACGGGCTGCCCGTTGTGGACGAAGCCAAGTGTACAGCCTGCGGCGATTGCGTCGCCATGTGTCCTAAGAATCTGTTCTCGCTGCATCCGGTGAGTCATCGTTTGTGGGTCGCCTGCCTGAACAAGCTGAATGGCGATCTTGCCGAGGCGGAATGCGAAGTGGCGTGTACGGCGTGCGGACGTTGCGCGGCCGACGCTCCCGGTTTAATCCGTATCGAAAACAACCTCGCCGTGGTCGACTATTCCCGAAATAGCAAAGCCACGCCCGCGCCGATCCAGCGCTGCCCCACCGGAGCAATTATCTGGATCGACGAAAAAAGAGGACCCGTCAAGGGACTCGAAGCCAAGAGAATTACGCGCAAATCCGCGCTTCCTATCGAAGAGTCGAGTTTGCCAGTTGCGGTGAAGCATTGAGGAGATACTGATGAGCACCAAGAAGACTTTCAAGTACCCAGGTGTCCGAGAAGCGATGGACGGCAATACCGCCGTCATCATGTGCGAGCGCGAATCGACCGATGCCGCGGGCGCGTATCCCATCACCCCGTCCACCCAGATGGGCGAATACTGGGCCGAGGAAACGGCCAAGGGCCACATCAATATCTCGGGCCGTCCGCTGATCTTTATCGAACCGGAAGGCGAGCATGCCGCGGCCGCCGTCACTGCCGGCCTTTCCATGACCGGACTCCGCGCCGCCAATTTTTCATCGGGCCAGGGTATCGCGTACATGCACGAGTCGCTCTATGCGGCCGTTGGCAAACGCCTGACGTATGTGCTCAACATGGGCGCCCGCGCTATGACCAAAGCGACGCTCAACGTTCACTGCGGCCACGACGATTATCATTGCATCGACGATACCGGCTTCTTCCAGGTGTTCGGAAAGAGCGCGCAGGAAGTCTGCGACCTCAACATCATCTCCCACCGCATCGCCGAGCTGGCGCTCACTCCCGGCATCTGCGCACAGGACGGCTTTCTCACCACGCATCTTATCGAATCGCTGCTGCTGCCGGAGCGCGAGCTGATTGCCGAATATCTCGGGCGTCCCGACGATATTATCGATACGCCTACTCCTGCGCAACAGATTCTCTACGGTCCTCGCCGCCGCCGCATCCCCGAGCTTTGGAACGTCGACAATCCCGTCATGATGGGCACGGTTCAAAACCAGGACGCCTACATGCAGAGCGTCGCCGCGCAGCGTCCGTACTTTTTCGATCACATCGCCGGGATCACGGACAAGGCCATGGACGAGTTCTATGAACTCACCGGCCGGCGCTACAACCGCGTCTCTACTTATCGCGTGGAAGATGCTGAGTATCTGATTCTCGGAATGGGCAGCATGCTGGTGACCGCGGAAGCCGTCGCCGATTACCTCCGCGAGACGCGCAAAATAAGAGTCGGCGTCGTCAATCTGACGATGTTCCGGCCGTTTCCGGGCGATCTGCTCGGCAACATTCTGCGGGGACGGAAAGGCGTCGCCGTTCTCGAACGCACCGACCAGCCGCTAGCGGTCGATCTCCCGCTCATCCGAGAAGTACGCGCGGCCTTCGGCCGGTCATTAGAGAATGGCCGCTTCGCCAATGGCCACCTCCCTTATCCCGACCACGCGAATTACAAGAAGACCGACGACATGCCGCCGCTCTATTCCGGTTCGTACGGCCTTGGCAGCCGTGATTTGCAGCCCGAGGGAGTGATCGGCGCGATCGAAAACATGCTGCCTACTGGCGGCAAACGCAAGTTCTTCTATCTCTCCATCGATTTTATCCGCGACAAGCCGTTCACGCCGAAACAGGAGATTCATCAGATCGAGGTCTCCGACGCCTATCCGGGGATTAAGGACCTGGCGGTTCACGGTACCGAGAATCCCAACTTGATGCCCAAGAACAGCATCACGGTGCGATTCCATTCCGTCGGCGGATGGGGCGCCATCACGACTGGCAAGAACCTCGCGATGACGCTCTTCGATCTGCTCGGCTATCACATCAAAGCGAATCCGAAATACGGTTCGGAGAAGAAGGGCCAGCCGACCACTTACTATCTCTCGGCCGCGCCGGAGCCAATCCGTATCAATTGCGATTATTTCTATGTTGACGTCGTTCTCTCTCCCGATCCGAACGTCTTTAAGCACTCCAATCCTGTCGCCGGCCTGAAGCGCGGCGGAGTGTTCATTCTTCAATCCAGTTACGACACGCCGCAGGAAGTTTGGGAGAAGCAGATCCCAGAGCAGTTCCAGCGCACAATTATTGAAAACAACATCCGCGTATTTTGTCTGGACGCGTTCAAGATCGCCCGCGAAGAAGCCACCGATGCCGAGCTACAGTTCCGCATGCAGGGCAACGCCTTCCAGGGCGCCTTCTTTGCTGTCTCACCGGTGATGGCTCAGGCGAACTTTACGGAGGTGACACTTTTCAAATCCATCGAATTGCAGCTCGAACACAAGTTCGGGAAAAAAGGCGCGCGCGTGGTGGAAGACAACATGCGCGTGGTCCGGCGCGGGTTCGACGAGGTTAAGGAGATCACCGACAAACACGTGAGCGCTCCTTCAGCCGCGCTTCGCAGAGCGGTGGACTTGCCCGTGATGCTCAATATGATGCCCGTCAGCAGCACGCCCACAACCGACATCCATCGCTTCTGGGAACAGACCGGCAACTTCTATATAACGGGCAAAGGC
>JBEKUT010000520.1:0-6428 GCA_049514735.1 Bryobacteraceae bacterium | reverse complement strand
AACCGGCGAATGCGATGTTCGCCTGTGGGCCGCCCACGATCACATAGATATGTTCGTCTACCGTGCTTAACGTCGTGGTTGACGCTGCCGCTCCATCCGCCACGCTCGGAGTCACTGAACCTAAACCGGTGAGATAAAGCTGTAGCGTCTCGCCTGCCTTAGCCGGATTGCTCTGCGTGACCAGCGAATAGTCGGCGTGCAGAACGGCAGCGGGACCGATGCCGGGCGGGAAGGTTCCTCCATTGCTGGTCAGCGAAAAAACGCCCGGCGCTGAATAATTCGCATGAACCGTCACCTTATTCGACGCTTCCTTATCATTAATCACTTGGAAAGTCGCATAGCTTTCGTTGCTAACCGGACCCGTGGCATTGGGGACCAGTAAGTTGATCTGAGTCGGACTGACATAACTGAGCGGGGCATAGCGACCGTTGACCAACACTTGCACGCCTCCCAATCCGGCTTCGGTAGGTAGCGGGAGCGATTGCGCCGATGCGCTTGTCGAGGCCAGACCCGAGCCGAATAGCGAAACAAACTCGCCGGGCGCCACGGGATTGGTGATGGGAGCATAGCTTGCCGCATTGAAGATGCTCAATGGATCGATGAAAACGCCTGTACCCGAATACTGCTTGGCTTGAATGCCCACTGTCAGTGAATAGGTTGTCTTCGTCCCTACCTGTATATAAGCTTGTCCACTCACGCTGGGAAGCGCTTCATAAATTCCATCGAAATATTGTCCACTGTAAAAAAGATACCAATTGACGGTAACATCGTCAGCCGGGCCATTGAAGGTGGTCTCGCGCTCGTGATATATCGTGTCCCCCTCTCCCAGAGCCAGGTTCGAACCGTAAAACGAATCGATTTCATTGCCGCCGCTGGCAACGCCGTTCTCGAGCCCCGCGGTAAAGTAAGTTCCCTGATACTGCCCGGTGGGAACACCAGGCGTTGTCGGGATAGCCACGATCACGTCAAACCCGTTCGGCGAACCGCCTATGAGTAAATTTCCATCCGTGGAGATATACATGGACTTTGGACCGCTGACCAGTGCAGTGAGAGGACTTGAAGCCGCCGGAAAATTGAACGTCAACACTCCGCCGGATGCCGTGTATGTGACTCCCGACAGGCTCTGCATCCCGTTCGTGCTGCCCTGGTTCGCCATCGCCCCGGCCACGGTAATGTCGCCGAAATTGCCTTTTCCGTCCGCCGTGAGCATGTAGTAACCATCGTGCACCTGGGAAGCGTTGCCCTCGAGAAAGTCTTCGAATCCCGCCCAGTATGTTCCGCTCAATGCGCCGTTGTTCACGTTCGATCCCACTGGAATGGCGATGAAAATATCTTTGGACGAACCTTCCGTGGCGCTCGCCACAACCGCGGATGGCCCAGTCGCGCCCACCGCGCCGTATTCTGTATCCGTACTGTCTATGGGGCTTTGAATCTCAGCGAGTCCATTCGCTCCCACGCTGTAACTTCCGCTGGCCGAGTACGCCTGCGCCGTGCTCCCGCTGGCCGTGTCGCACATCTGGCCCTTGTGGTCTGGTCGATACCGGAAAGAAACACTTGCCGGAGCGCATACGTGCCACTCAGTGAGCTGTTGGCACTTGTATCGATATTTTGAGCAAGTACGGAGATTCCAAACATCCCGCACAGGACTGTCGACAGCGCGACTTCCGAATAATGGGAGTTCATACTCAAAGGGTAGCAGTTGCAATTTCTACACGTTCGAGCAATTACGGTTCCACTCAGGCGATTGAACGGGCTTCATTTACTCCCGGCAAACGAATTGCTTAACCCACTATTAAGGTGAATCGCATGTTACTACGAAACCTTTGGCTTACCGCGGCGCTGGCGCTCCCAATGTTCGCCCAGACGCCCCCTCCGCCCGTTCATACGGGATCGCAGCCCTTGTACCGCGTAACGATCGTCGAGCGCTCCACGCCGGCGATCAATTACACGCACCGGTCGGAACCCACAAAAATCGATTTCAAAGGCACGCCGCTGCTTCCGCAGGCTCACGGCGATGCTACGGTCGAGAATAAACGCGGCGCCACCATGGTGGATGCGCATTTCAGTAATGTTCCGCCGCCCACTCGTTTCGGCTCCCAGTATTTGACTTACGTTGTTTGGGCCATCAGTCCTGAAGGACGGGCACAGAGTATCGGCGAGCTGGTTCTCAACGGCTCCGACAAAGGCCATCTGACCGCTTCCACGCCCATGCAGGCCTTTGCGTTGATCGTCACAGCCGAACCTTATTATTCGGTCTCGAAACCCAGCGGAGTGGTCGTGATGGAAAATGCCGTACGGCCTGAGACCGTCGGGCAAGTGGAGCAGGTGAACGCAACTTACGAATTGTTACCGCGCAGCGAGTACACATATACGATGGATACGCCGGTAGCGCAAGAGCCGGCGGGCGGCCCAGCAGTCTCCATGCAAGAATATGAAGCACTCCTGGCCACCTACCAGGCCAAGAACGCCATTCAGATTGCAATTGCGGCGGGTGCGGATCGCTACGCGGCGGGTCGTCTGAAACACGCGCAGGAGATCTTCGACCAGGCTCGCCAGCTTCCGCGCAAGACGCAGGGCGAGCAGGTAGTCGCCAGTATGCGTGAAGCGGCCCAGGTCGCGGAAGACGCGCGCGCCATTTCGGCTCTGCGCGCGGAAGAGGAGCATGATGCGCAGGCCCGTGCGCAAGCCGCGCAGGCTCAAGTCCAGGCTCAGAATCAAGCCGCCCAGGCGGCCGCGCAAGCTCGCGAGGAGGCCGACCGTGCCGCTCACGAGCAGATGCAGCAGCAACCTGCTCCGCCGCCAACGCCTGTCGCTCCGGCACCGGCCGCTCCTCAAACAGCAGACCGTCTCCAACAACCGCCCGATAATCGCCGCGAGACTCGCGCGGCTCTGCGCCAGCAGCTCGGCAATTCGGGATTTCAGACATTAGACACACCGCGCGGTCTCGTTGTCGTGATCCCAGACATGCTGCTCGAAGGGAGCGCCAACGGGGTTCGCGGACGCCTGGCCGTTATCGCGTCGTCGATCGCCGCTTACCCCCGCTTGCGCATTGAGGTGGATGGCAATGCCGATCGCGGCGGCGCCGAAAACGCCAACTATCGCATGTCGCAACAACTCGCCGGACAGGTCCGCGATATGCTGCTGGCGCAGGGCGTTCCGCCCGGCTCCATTGCAGCATACGGGTATGGCAGCACCCGGCGCTTGGGGCCGAACAAACAGGAAAACGACCGGGTTGAAGTGGTCGTATCAGGTACACCCATTGGCGACATGCCCGTTTGGGAGCGAACCTATTCGCTCACTAGGTAGGGCAGACCATCGGTTTTCGTGGTCTGCCGCCGCATGTTACCCTGCGCCGATGAAGACCCTGATTTGCTGCGGGCTGCTGGCCGCCGCGGCATTCGCGCAGACTCCCGACGACACGGCGCGCAAGCAGCTCGCATACACGAAGGCGCACTACACCAAGTACGAATACCGCATTCCGATGCGCGACGGCGTGAAGCTGTTCACGTCGGTTTACATTCCCAAGGACACACGCGAGAGCTATCCGATGATGATGCAGCGGACGCCTTATTCGGTGGGTCCGTATGGGATCGACAATTATCCGCGCATGCTGGGACCCTCCGAGTCATTCACCAAAGAAGGCTTCATTTTTGTCTATCAGGACGTGCGCGGCCGCTATTTGTCCGAGGGGACTTTCATCGATGTGCCTGTACACAAGGTGAAGCTCGCCGGTCCTAAAGATACCGACGAAAGCACCGACACTTACGACACCGTGGACTGGCTGGTGAAAAATATTCCGAACAATAATGGCAAAGTCGGGATGTGGGGCATCTCGTATCCGGGTTTTTACTCCGCCTTCGCACTGATCAATTCGCATCCGGCGCTGGTCGCGGTCTCACCGCAAGCGCCGATGGGCGACGTCGGCAACGGGGACGACGCCTATCATAATGGAGCGTTTTATCTGGCGGCGAATTTCGGTTTTTATACGATGTTCAAACCTCGCGGCGAGGAGCCGGAACGGCCTCAACGCGCTTTGCCGTTCGAGTTTGGGACTCCGGACGAATACGAATTTTACTTGAACATGGGTCCGCTCTCGAATTCCAACGCGAAATATCTGAAGAACCAGAATATCTATTGGAACGAGACGCTGGAGCATCCTAATTACGATGAGTTCTGGCAGTCGCGGGCGCTCGCGCCCTACATGAAAAACGTGCATCCGGCGGTCCTCTTCGTGGGAGGCTGGTTCGACGCCGAAGATCTTTCGGGTCCGTTGAAGCTCTTCCATTCGCTGGAACAGAACGGTCCGGTTTCGCCGGACACTCTCGTGATGGGGCCGTGGCGTCATGGCGGTTGGTCGCGCGGCGATGGCGATAAACTCGGCAACCTGGCTTTCAATTCCAATACAGGCGAATTTTTTCGCGAGCACATCGAGCTGCCCTTCTTTATCCAGAATCTTAAGGGCAAAAACGCCGGCTTGAAGGATGAGGACGCGGAGCCGATGCCGAAGGCGTGGGTATTTGAAACCGGCGAGAATCGCTGGCGGCGCTACGACGCCTGGCCACCGAAACAATCCACGCCTTTGTCTTTATACTTCGGCGCCGATGGCAAGCTTTCGTTTTCGCCTGTCGCCAGCTCGTCCGAATACGATGAGTACACCAGCGATCCCGGACGGCCCGTCCCTGTGATTGGCGATGTTGGCGAAGGCATGCCGGGCGATTATATGACCTACGATCAGCGCTTCGCCTCCAAACGTCCCGACGTTCTCGTGTATCAAACAGAACCGCTCGATCGTGATATCGCGGTAACGGGTCCGGTGATGGCGTCGCTGGTGGTGTCCAGCAGTGGAACCGACTCCGATTTTGTCGTCAAATTGATCGATGTTTATCCGGACGATTATCCTAACCCCAATCCGAATCCCACCGACCTTCATATGGGCGGCTATCAGCAGCTTGTACGCGGCGAACCATTCCGGGGCCGCTTCCGCAAGAGCATGTCTAGACCGGAGGCGTTCACGCCTGGCCAACCCGATAAGATTGAGTTCTCCATGCCGGATGTTGGGCACGTCTTTCGGCCAGGGCATCGCATTATGGTGCAGATCCAGAGTTCTTGGTTCCCGCTGGTGGATCGTAACCCGCAGACTTTCGTGAATGTTCCGACGGCAACCGCGGCGGATTTTCATAAAGCGGTGGAGCGGGTGTATCGAGGATCGTATGTGCGGGTGTTGTCGAGCGCTCCGTAGGAAGTAACGTCCAAACTAGGGCAACCGCTCCCCGCCGGTCACGGCTCGTTAACACTCGGAAAAGGTTGGACAGAGTTGCAGAGCCGCGACGGTTACGGAGTGCGTAGTGGAAACGCGATTTCAACCGCGCTCGATCCCACCGTTATCCGCAAATGTTCTCCGGCGGTGACAACAATATCAAGCGGCACAACATAACTTTCCATGGCGCGCAGTTGGACCATGTCGGCATCGACAATTGGAAAAATACGCGATGGATTGGGATGCGCGGCATCCCACTGCCAGACGCCGAGCGGTCCGGCGATGCGCGGGATCACAGTCACTCGCACGATCTCGCCAGGTTGCAGGGCCGGGTTGAGTTGAACGCTAAGATAGTCGCCGCTCGGCATCTTGCGAGATAGTGTGTAAACGATCTGCGCCGGCGGCGCGGCGAGCGCCCCCACGGCGGCGCTGCGGAGCACGCTTTGTTTCGTCTTCATTTCGACTGCGTTATCCAAAGCCTGGGCCACTTGCATTTGGTCCTGTCCCCTGAATCCGTTGGCCGTTTGGGGCGCGATCTGGCCAGTCGACTCCTGCGGCGCAGGCGCGCTCGGCGTTGGTGGCGCAATCGTATTAACCGCCGGATTATTGACGCGTCTCGCTTTGAGTGCGTGCTCGGGTGCGAGCGCCGTTACCGCGTCTGAAGACCGCGGCGCAGCCAGAAGCGCGGGCGGCGGCGTCACCTCGCGACGAACCTGGGCAATTTCCGAAAGAGGCTTCGGCGTCTGCCGAAAGTCAACGAGAGTAATCGCCAGCACCGCTGCTACGACCGCGCCCGCGGCTGTCGCCGCCCAAATCCAGCGTCTTAGAAACCACGAGGTTCTTGCTCGCGACACCGCTCCGGCTGCCGCGCGCCGCACCATTTCCCGCGACACCGGATCGTCCAGCAATTGTTTCAATGCGTGGTCGCCATGCAGCGCGTTGAACAGATCCTGATTGTCGAGGGCGGCTTCGAACAACTTGCGCCGTTCTTCTTCGGACAGCGTTCCCGTTGCATATCCGCCAATCAGTTTCTCGATGTCTTCCGGAATCATATTTCGCGCCAACTTCCGCCCATCAACTCGAGCAGTTGCTTGCGGCAGCGGAAGTCCCAGGTATAAACGGTGTTCACCGATGCCGCGCCCATGATTTTCTGAATCTCGATAAAGTTCTT
>JBEKUT010000519.1:0-4948 GCA_049514735.1 Bryobacteraceae bacterium | reverse complement strand
GTTCCATTAGCTGGTCGAAGAGATTGGGATTCCGGAGGTAAGCTGCCTCGAATTCCCGCTGCTCCTCTTTGGAGCAGCGGCCGAGTCTGCACCACACGGCGGGCGCTGGACCTAATGGCGGCAAATGCAGACGACGCAAGGCGATCGTCTGCACTACGAAATCAGGCTCGAGAGGCGTCGGCCAACAGTTGCCGGCAGGCCGAGAGCTGGTCGCCATCTAGCACGGATTCAAGGATATGGGCGAGATCTGAGGATTGGACGAGGACGCGCTCAACGGCGACGCCGGTGCGAAAGGCGAGTTCCTGAGGTGTGACGTAGATTATATGTCCATAGAGAACGGTACCGGCGAGGGTCAGTTGAACGACCGATCCAGTTGGCATGGGGATGGGGAGAAGCGTCGAGATACCTGAAACGGAGATATCCAACAATATGCCCGAGATAGGGGCGGAGGTATTGTCTAAGCCGGTGACCTGGACGGGCAGGCCGGAGTTGAAGCGATCATCGTAGCGGCGTTCCACCCCTTTCTTATCGGCACGCAGGGGGTGGGGGAACAGGGGAAGGCGTTGTTAGTTCGTGGTTCGTGGTGTTCTACGTTCTACGTTGACACGTAGGGTGCGGGATACCGATACTGGCTTTGAACGTGTTCAATATTGATTATGTTAACGGTTAAGGCTGAGGGGACGGAGCTTAAGATTCTGGAGGCGGCGCTGGAGCTTTTCCGGCAGGAGGGGTTCGACAACGCTACTATGCGGGGGATTGCCGCCAGAGCGGGGGTCGCTACGGGGGCCGCTTATTATTACTATGATTCGAAAGAGTCTATCGTTTTGGACTTCTATCGGCGATCTTGCGCGGAGATGCAGCCTAAGATTGAGACGGCGCTCGAAAACGAGGCTGGACTGGAGGGCCGGTTACGGGAGTTGATTCGAGTCAAGCTCGCGCATTTCGAATCCAATCGGGGCGTGTTGCGGGCGCTGCTGCGCAACGGGGCCGATCCTAAGCATCCGCTTTCTCCGTTCAGTCCGCAAACGCAGGAGATCCGGGAGATCGACCTCGCTTGGTTCCGGCGCACTCTCGTCGATTGCGGCATGCGGATTCCGCGCGATCTGGAACCTCATTTGCCGGGGGTGCTGTGGCTGTTTCAGATGGGTGTGATTTTCTTTTGGGTGATCGACGAGTCGCCAGATCAAGTCCGGAGCGCGCGGCTGCTGGAAGTAGGGACGAAGAGCGTTGCCGCTCTGATTCGGATTTCGGGACTGCCCTTAATGCGGCCGTTACGAAAGACGGCTTTGCAACTGATCGAGATTGTCGAAGGTTAGTGGGTCATGGCGTAGACGACGTAATCGACACCGATGCGGATGGCGAGGCCGGAGAATTTTTCGGGGTAGCGGGGGTCGTCGGCGAATTCCCAGGCATCGCCGATGTCGGAGTTGTAGGAGATGGCCACCATGATGCGGCCCTTGTCGTCGTAAATGCCGCGCCAATGGGCTCCGACGCCGCCGTCGTAGGGGTTTTTCGCGCCGGCTCGGAGGTGCGCCTGGCCGGGGATCTGAAAACGGTCGTCCAGGTCGTAGACGGTGTGAAAAATCGCGTCGTTGTCGGGGATGTCGACGATGGGCCGGTCTGGGAACACCATGCGAATGCGCTGCTCGAACATGGAGTATTCGAAGTTGCCGTGGAAGTCGTCGGCCATGAAGAAGCCGCCGCGCAGGAGATACTCGCGCATGATCTTGGCTTCGGCTGGGGTCAATCCCCATTCGCCGACCTGGACGGCGTAGAGCCAGGGCCAGTTGTAGACCTCGTCGCCGTCTTCCAGATTGACGGACTGTTCGACGGAGCGGACGTGGATGCGCGTCAAGCGGCGCATGGCGAGGGAGAAGTGGCGGTCGGCACGGGGATAATCCTGGGTCCATAAAGAGAGGCCCTGATGCCAGTCACCATCGAAGCGGCCGGCATAGCCGTCGTTGGGGCCGGGTGGATACATGAGGCGCGCGAAGGCCCACTCGGTTTTTTCCTGGTAGTCCGTGGGAGTTTCGAAGTCGAAGTATTCGACGCCGGGGTATTGGCGGAAGGGACGCTGGAAGGCGAAGAGCGCGCTCATCAGGCCGATGCCGCATCCTAACAGCGAGAATGCTCTACGGGACCACATGCGTCCTTATTCGAAGATAACACCGGGGGCGTTGTTAGTTCGTCGTTGTTAGTTCGTGGTTGGTGGTTCGGAACAGCGGCGTAGTACAATCCTCGATAATGTTTGTTCCACTTACACCAATCCGTTGTCTCCACCGCGCCGTGGACCTGTTTGGGAAAGATATCGGCGTGGTTTCTGGGGAGCGGGAGTTTACTTACGAACAGTTTGCGGAGCGCTCGGAGCGGCTGGCTACTGGGTTGGCGGCAGAAGGGATTGCTCCGGGGGACCGTGTTGCTTACCTGAGCTTCAACAATATCGAGTTGCTCGAAGGCTACTACGGCGTTGTTCAGGCGCGCGCGATCGTGATGCCTCTGAATGTGCGGCTTTCTCCGGTTGAGCTGGTCAACATTCTCAATCACTCCGGCGCTAAGATGCTGGTGTTCGAGAACGATTTTCTGCCGCTGATCGAGAAGCTGCGTCCGGCTTGCCCGGGGATTCAGAAGTACGTCACGATCAACGAGAAGACTCCCGCAGCGGATCTGACTTACGGCGAGATACTCGACAAGGGGCGGCCGGGCCGGATGGATGTGTTCGAGATCGATGAACACTCGATCGCCGAATTGTTTTATACGAGCGGAAGCACGGGCACTCCGAAGGGAGTGACGTTGAGCCATCGCACACTGTATCTGCATGCTCTCTCGGTGGGCGGAATGTTCGAGAATTCGGATACGATTGTGGATCTGCATACGATTCCGCTTTTTCATGCAAATGGATGGGGACGCCCGCAGGCATCGACGATGCTGGGGTTGAAACAAATCATGGTGCGGCGTTTCGAGCCGACCGGCGTGTTCAAGCTGATTGAGCAGCATCGGGCGACGCACATGAGCCTGGTGCCGACGATGGCGAACGCGCTGATCAACGCTCCGGATCTGGGGCAGTACGATTTATCGAGCATGCGGCAGATCATGCTGGGCGGCGCGGCGTCAACCCCGGAACTGATCGAGCGTGTAGAGGGGGCTTTCAAGTGCGAGGCTTTCGCCGGGTATGGCCTGACGGAGACGGCTCCAGTGCTGACTTCGTCGCGGCGGAAACGCGGGGTGGCGGATACAGGGACGGAGCGGTACCGGCGGCATGCGATGGCGGGATGGGCGGTGCCGGGCGTGCGGGTGCGCGTTGTCGATTTAAACATGAACGACGTGCCGCACGATATGCAGAGTATCGGCGAGGTGGTGGCGATGGGCGACCACATCATGGAAGGTTATTACCGGGAGCCAGAGGCCACGGCGGCGGTGATGAGCGGACCCTGGTTTCACACCGGCGACATGGCGGTATGGGACGAGGATGGTTACGTCCACATTGTCGACCGGAAGAAAGAGATCATCATCAGCGGCGGAGAGAATATTTCGTCGCTGGAGGTGGAGAAGGCGATCTTCGCGCATCCCGATGTGTTCGAGTGCGCCGTGGTCGCAGCGCCGCACGACAAATGGGGCGAAGTGCCGGTGGCCGTGGTGGTGCGCAAACCAGGATCGAGTTTGACGGGCGAGGCGCTGATGGAGTTCCTACAGGAACGGCTAGGCAAGTTTAAGCTTCCGCGCGCGGTGGAGTTTAGCGAAGAGCCTCTTCCGAAAACGGGGACCGGGAAAATCCGGAAGTTGATTTTACGCGAGAAGTTTTGGGCGGGGAAAGAAAAGCGGGTGCAGGGTTAAGCGCCGGTCACCCTGTTGCCATTGAGAGCCGGCGCCAATTCCGGAAGCGACACACGGCAAGCATCCCACAGCCACTCCTCTTGCCCCTCCTCTGTAACTGTGGGCGCCTGCACTCACCGCAACCTACTCGACGACGCCTAGGTTGCACGCGGATTTCCAAAAGAGAGGTAAGTAGGATCAAGTGTTTATCGGCGTGGGGACGCGAGGCAGGTAAGTAGATCTTACCAATGGTACGAAGTATTTAGATAGTACTTTGCGTCGTCTAGTACTGGTACTCGCCCAATGTCGACTTCATTCTTCGATTGTGGTGTCCGAGGCACATGAACACGCTAACAACATCACTTGCGAAGCGCAAGTTTCCGGTTGGGCGCGGGGCGGCATGGCGATCACGGGATTTGGTGAATGCGACGAGGGTGGGTACACCGAGATATGTTATTGACTCCTTTGTGGTTACTTGTTTCAGATCGGCTCTGCGGAGGCTGGAATGGGGTGTCTGCCTCCGCAGTTCGTGTCTTGCTTTGTCATTGGTTGGTTTGGGGTGTGGCTGCATGAGGCACCGTTTGATTCAAATATATGCGGTGAGTGCAAGTATTTGTGGACCGATGCGGCGGACCAGTGGGAGGTAACGATAGGGATTGATTGGAGATAGGCGGAAGATTAAAGTCTACTAATTCTTGTCACCGCGTTTTGCGGCGAGCTTGATTAATGCGGCAGACATGATCGAGGGCTGTTTCGGAATCGGCACCCGACGCGGCCGAGACCTCTCTCCAAGGGGCGCGTTTATTAAAAGCCATCTCGCCAGCGATTTGCCACGCAGACCCCCGACTCCCGTGTGCGCCTGCGCAGTGTCGCCAGTCCAGACACACTTCTCCCCGGCTACTTCCTTTATCCAACCACCATCGCCAGGTTGCGGATGCGCACCAGGTTATAAGCTGCGGCGGCAAACGTGAACATCCAGTTCACCAACTCCAAACCGCGGCGCCGCAACTTCCTCATCCCACCTACCGTCTTCATCCAGCCGAAAATCTCTTCGATCCGCTTTCGCTTTCGTTGACTGATCTCATAGCCGGCGTGGCGCGTCGTGCGTCCATCAATCGCGCTCCTTTGTTTTTGCGAC
>JBEKUT010000518.1:0-4980 GCA_049514735.1 Bryobacteraceae bacterium | reverse complement strand
CGCGTGATGGAGTTCGAAGATCTGGCGTCGCATTTTGGATATTCGTTAGGCATCGGTTCGATTCCGGTGAAGCGCTTCAAGGTGTCGGATCGCAGGCGCGAGAGCGGCCGTCAGAGCCAGCGCGACTTTGTGATCCCTGAAACGATTCAGATCTCGTCGCGCAACTATCAGAAGCTGATTGCGAAGATCGAAGGGAAACCGGAGGAGCGCATACTCAGCTATCTGATGCTGCGGTCTTTGAAACAGGCCCGGTACAGCGAAAACAATCGCGGGCATTTTGCTTTGGCGGCGGAAAGCTATACGCACTTCACATCGCCCATTCGAAGATATCCGGATTTGATGGTGCACCGGATTTTAGGAGACTGGCTGGACCGAAAACAGGCAACGCGGCCGCTTCAATTGCTGCATTCGATCGCGGAGCAAAGCTCCGAAACGGAGCGGCGCGCGGCCGACGCGGAACGCGAGTTGGTGGAATGGAAGAAGGTCCGTTTCATGGAGGACCGGGTCGGCGAAGAGTTTAAGGCGCTGATCGTCAGCACCACGAAATTCGGATTCTTCGTCGAGTTGGAAAATATGTACATTGAGGGATTGGTCCCGCTGGACACGCTGCCGGGCGATCGTTACGCGTACAACGAGAACACGCGGAAGATCGTGGGGCAGCGGTCGCGGCGGGAATTCTCGATCGGAGATGAAGTGACGGTGCGCCTGGATCGGATCGATCCCATTGAGAGAAAGTTGCAGTTTGGAGTGGTCGAACCGGAGCAGCGTCGCGCGGGGCGGCGGCGATCGAAGCGCGGGTGATGCTCATGAGATGGCTGTTATTATTCGCGGCGATCGGCGTGGCGTGGCCGGCCGATGACGATTATGGACCATTGATCGAAAAGGCGCGGGCCAAGGTGGCCGCGGAGATCGGGCGGATTCCGCGCTATGTGTGCCGGCAAAAAATCGAGAGGCTGGTTTCCACCATCGAGCCTCATGCGGGGACGGGATGTTCCGGGGTGCTCGCGATGCATGCCAAGGACCCGCAACGTTTTCGTTTCGCGTCGCTCGATCGCGCGCGCCTGGACGTCATGCTGCAGGATAAAGATGAGCTCTTCTCATGGCCGGGCGAGCATAAATTCGAGACGAGCGATCCGTCTTCGCTGCTGCCCGCAGGAATCTCAGGGTCGGGCGATTTCGCAGGATTTCTGACCGACGTCTTCGACGGGTCGCGCTCCACCGTGAAGTACCAGGGCGGATGCGACGGCGCTGGATGTATCCGCTTCGAATACGATGTAGCGCGCGCTAAGAGCCGCTATGTGCTGAAAACGAACGCTGGCTCGTATGTTTCCGGCTATCGCGGAACTTTCGATATCGATTCGCGAAATGCGAATCTGCTGCAGCTTACGGTTCGCCCCACTTATCTCCGCGATCCCGGGATTTGCGAGACGGAGACGACGGTGCGCTATGGGCGCGCGAAAACCTCGGCGGGCGAGTTCCTGATTCCCGACTCGACTGAGAGGACCGCTGTCTACTTGAACGGGGAATATTACGACAACAAAACATCGTATGAGGGATGCAAACAATATACGGCGGAGTCGGTGTTGAAGTTCGATGACGATACAAACTCCGCGAGTCTGCAAGCTAAGTCGACAGAGCCGGCCGCGCCGCCTCCCAAAGGGGCCATTCTCAAACTGCGATTCACTTCAACCATCGATTCGGACACCAGCGCGGCGGGCGATGCCGTGGAGGCGGCGCTTGTTCAACCCGTTCGGGATGAAGCGGGCCGCGTAGTGACACCGGCCGGCACGGTTGTGCGCGGACATTTGACTGAATTGGAGCGCAGTTACGTACCTTCGATTTTAGTTAAGATCCAATTTTCGACGATTGTGCTGGGAGGCTCGGAAGCACCGCTAAGATTGAAGCCCTCGCCGCAAAAGAATCTCGCACCGGGCGACACGTTTATATTTCGCGGCAAGCGTGCGAGCCTGGGAAAGAATTTCGTATCGACGTGGATCGTCGATGCACCCTAAGCATCTACAGAACGGGAGAAAGACTTGGAAACACGAAACATCGGTTCATTGCAGGTTACAGCCGTGGGACTCGGCTGCAATAATTTCGGATGGCGGATTGACGGCGCGGCGTCGGCCAAAGTGGTGGACGCCGCGCTCGATGCGGGCATTAATTTTTTCGATACCGCGGACATGTACGGAAGCGGCCAGAGCGAAGAGTTTCTTGGCAAAGCTCTGGGCGCTCGCCGTCAGAAGGCGACCGTCGCGACGAAATTCGGGATGAAGATCGAAGGGCAGGGTCAGGGCGCCAGGCCGGACTACGTTCGTACTGCCGCAGAGGCCAGTCTCAAGCGGCTGGGTACCGATCATATCGATCTGTACCAGCTTCATCGGCCCGATCCCTCGACGCCCATTGAGGACACGCTGGGCGCGTTGAAGGAGTTGGTGGATGCCGGGAAGGTGCGTGAGATCGGCTGCTCCAACTTCGATCTCGAGCAACTTCGTGAGGCTGAGAAGGCTGGCAAGAAAGTGGGCGTTCGTTTCGTGAGCGTTCAGAATCAGTACAGCCTGTTTCATCGCGACGATGAAAAAGAAGTGCTTCCGGAATGTGAGCGGACGGGGCTCGCGTACCTGCCCTACTTTCCCCTCGCCAACGGACTTCTCACGGGCAAATATCGCCAGGGTCAGCCGCTTCCGCAGGGCAGCCGCGCACAGGACGGATTCGGCCCCAAGGTGTTCACCGAGGAGAACCTGGCCAAGGTGGAGGCGCTCATCCGGTTTGCGGAATCGAAAAAACATTCTCTTCTGGAATTGGCGTTTGCGTGGCTGCTGAGCCGCAAGGTGGTGGCATCGGCGATCGCGGGCGCGAAGAGTCAGGAACAGGTGCAGGCCAACGCCGCGGCGGCCGGCTGGCATCTGACGCCGGGGGATTTGGCGGAGATCGACAACATTTTCACCCCGATCGCGGGCCACGCGAAACGATGACTCGCCCGTTTTAGAGTAAAGATATGGAATCCGTCTGGCGCGATTTGAAATACGGCCTGCGCACGCTGGCGCGCAATCCTGGATTTACGTCGGTCGCGATTCTATCGCTCGCTCTCGGCATTGGCGCGAACACCGCGATTTTCACGCTCACGAATGCGGTGTTCCTGAATCCCTTGCCCGTTGCCGATCCGGCTCGCGTAATGGAACTCTTCACGGTGGATCACGCCACCACCACAACCGCGCCCAACCTGGTCCGGACGCCCACGTCGTTCCCGAATTACCTGGACTATCGGGATGGGAACGGCGTGTTTTCGGGCACGGCCGCGTACATTTTCTCGGGAGTGACGCTGACGGGCCGGGGCGATCCCAAACCACAAGGGGCCATTCTTGTTTCGGCGAATTATTTCGACGTTCTGGGCGTAAAAGCAGCGCTGGGGCGGACTTTCTTGCCGGATGAAGATCGGAAGGACGGCGGGAACACCGTAACCGTTCTGAGCCACGCGGCGTGGATGAAGCTTCTGGGAGGCGACCCGGCGGCGATCGGCAAAACGGTCGAGTTCGATTCCATCCCATATACCGTAATCGGCGTTGCCCCTGTAGGTTTCAAGGGAACCGTCACCGTCGCTAACGACGATGTCGCCTGGATACCCATCAGCATGCATGCGGAGGCGCTTCCGGGCCCGCTCGAAGAGCTGTTCCATAACCGCCGCATGCGGATGATCGACGTGTTCGGACGTCTCAAGCCCGGCGTGCAACAAGGTCAGGCGGAGGCGTCGCTCAAGACCATCGCGGCACGACTGGAGCGCGAATATCCAGCGGACAATCGCGGCAGAACCATCGAGTTGTCGTCGCTGACCGAGGCCGCGCTGGGATTTCTGCCGCGCGATCGGATGGTGATCGCGGGCGTAGCGTTGACAGCAGTGGTTGGGCTGGTGCTCTTGATCGCATGCGCGAACCTTGCCAACCTGCTGCTCGCCCGCTCGGCCAAGCGGGCGCGCGAAATGGGAATTCGAACCGCCCTGGGAGCGGAACGGAGCCGTCTGATCCGGCAACTCCTGACGGAGAATCTTCTGTTATCGATCGCAGGCGGGATAAGCGGATTGTTGATCGGACTCGCTGGATCGAAGCTGTTGTGGTCTTTCCGTCCGGCCTTTCTCGAACAAAACATCATCGCGATCCAGTTCGACTGGCGTGTTTTTGCGTTCACGGCCGCCATCACGTTGATCACTGGCATGCTGTTTGGACTGCTGCCGGCGCTGCGATCCTCGCTGTCCGACTTGAGCGAGGTTCTCAAGACGGGAGGGCGTGGTGGAACGGAATCCTTCGCGCGCAGCCGTTTGCGAAGCGCTCTCGTGGTCGGCGAGATTGCGCTGGCGCTGGTGGCGCTGGCCGGCGCCGGATTGTTCATACGCAGCATGGATCGCGTGCAGAAAATAGATCCGGGATTCGAGACTCGCAATCTGTTCGAATTTAGTTTCGACATCGCGCCGCAACACTACACGCCCGAAAAAGGCCGTGAATTTTTCCGGTCCGCGCTGAACAAAGCAAGAGAGACGCCGGGTGTTCGGGCCGCCGCGCTTGCTTCCTCAGCGCCAATGGGCGGCGGAATTCTTCGGACCGTGGTTGCCGAAGGACAGGATGCCGATCCGAATCGTCGCGGCACGCTGATTTTATCCGACGCCGTTTCGCCGGCTTATTTCGAGACGCTACGCATTCCGCTGCGGCAAGGGCGGCTGTTTACAGACTTCGACCGGCAAGGATCGGCGCTCGTCGCGGTGGTCACTGAAGCGATGGCGCGCCACTTCTGGCCGGGACAGAGCGCCATCGGCAAGCGCTTCCGCTTCGTGAACGACAAACAGTATTACCAGGTTGTGGGCATGTGCGCCAACTCCGTAACGGGGCAGATCGGCGAACAGCCTCAACCGGTCGCCTACGTTGCTCTCGACCAGGAATACGTCTCCGCGTTGACACTTCTTGTCCGCACGGATGCATCGCCGGAAGCCGT
>JBEKUT010000517.1:0-4985 GCA_049514735.1 Bryobacteraceae bacterium | reverse complement strand
CCAACTGCTGGTCATAAAGGCGTGCGACGTTCCGAAGAACTCGCACAACATGCCTTCCACCCGCTTGCACACGGCGCCGGAGGTTAGGAACGGGGTCGCCAGAACCTCGGCGATTTCAGCGGTGTTTTCCGGTCCGAGCGAGTGGCGATAAAACTCGACCGGCGTTTGATTCGAGTCGCTCAATCAATCTCCTTTGGCGGGCGTTGGCCAACGATCCGCGCCGGATTTCCGAACACGGTTTTCCTGGCAGGCACGTCCTTAATTACAACCGATCCCGCTCCTACCAGGCTGGACTCTCCGATCGTAATCGATGGAATCACGACAGAGTTGAGGCCCAGAAGCACTCCCGATCCGACGGTGCTGCGCGCGCCGAGCACCGATCCCGAAGCCATGAACACACAATCTCCGATGACGCATTCATGCGCGACAATAGCGCCGATCCCCACCACGCACTGCATTCCCATTTTCACGCCCGGACCGATATTCGATCCCTCATTTACGATACAGCCCGCGCCGATCTCGGCGTAGCGCAGGTCGACGCCGGGATGCGCCAGCGTCGTGAATTCCCGCACTCCCAGCGCCTGGAGCTTTTGGAATACGCGCCAGCGCGTGGGCATGTCGCGCGAGACGTTGTTCACCACGCCGCAATCGCGATAGCGGTCCGCAAGAAGATCGGTAGGACCGAGAATTGGGTAGCCCATGAATGTTGAGCCAGCCTTGGCGGAATCGTCATCGAGAAAGCCGGCGATTTCGTAGCGGCCGGGGTTCACGCCATTGATGGAATCGATCAGTTTGACCACATCCGGCGAGCCCGCGCCCACGATCACCAAAGCGCTGCTCATTCCGCGGTGGACAGGCTCCGCGTGGCGTCCTCAAAGGCAACCGGCACGTCCGAATCGTACCCGCTTGTCTCGGCGACAACGTAGAGCGGCCGGCCCTGTACTTGAGTCAAAATCCGTCCAACGTAAATCCCAACCATCCCAACGGTGAAAATGGTGAGTCCGCCGACGAAGAAAATCGCGGCCGCCAGCGTCCCATAACCGGAGATCCCCGACCTTCCGGCGATCGCGATCGCGACAAGGAAGGCGAAAAACAGCACCGCAAACGCCGTCATGCACAGGCCCATATACATCGCATACATGAGAGGCCGGTCCGAGACACTGAGGATGGTGTGCAGCGCGAGATCGATTTGCTTCGCCAGCGTGTATTTGGTTTTGCCCGCATAGCGCGCGGCGTGTTCGACAAATATCCGCGAGCGCCGAAACCCGGCCCAATCCACGAGTACTCCGAAGTTGCGATTGTGCTCCCGCATCTGCCGCAGCACTCCAACCACGCGTCTCGACATGATGCGGAACACGCCTTGCTGCGCGTCATAGACGGTATCGGTGAAAAACGCGTAGATCTTGTGAAACAGATGCGACGTAGTTCGTTTAAACCAGGAATCGCGGCGGATGGAGCGGCAGGCGAGCACGATATCGAAGCCCTCTGTCGCGCGCGCGTAAAGTTCCGGGATGGATTCCGGGAGATCCTGGAGATCGCTGTCCATGACCACCACCCAATCGCCCCGCGTGTAGTCAAGACCGGCCGAGATGCTCAAGTGATGCCCGAAATTGCGGCTGAAACGGATGCCGTGGACGCGGCTGTCGCGCGCCGACAATGCCGCGATTATCTCCCACGACCCGTCGGAGCTGCCGTCGTCGACCAGGATCAACTCATGAGATTCGCAGATCTCGAGAAGGGTGGCCGTCAATCGCCGGTACAGTTCGTCCAGACACCCGCTTTCATTGAAGACTGGACACACCACGGATATAACAGGCATCGGAGTGATCTCACGCCCCGGTTGGTTAGATCGATACAATAGTACCTTAAATGATTGAGTGGCGAAAAGCGCAAAGGCCGCGAGCCCGCGTCGCCATAAAGACCAGGAACTCGCAATGAGGCAGAGCGGGTCGTGGTCCGTTTTGCGCGAGTTCTTTAGAAGCAGGGGCACGGGCGCTCTGCGCCAGTTCGGCTATCAGATCCACAAGCTTCCGCAAACCACCTCGTTCGATTATGAAGCGGTACGCCCGCTCGCCACTTACGCGCCGTGGAATAAAGACCCGGAATTCCAAGCGACTTACAACAGCGTCAAGGCAAATACACTCGTCGATCTTTACCGTTGTTGGGAATTGTGGTGTCTGGTCGAACAGAGTAGCAAGGTCCCCGGAAGCATTCTAGAGGTGGGGGTATGGCGTGGAGGCACGGCGGCTCTGCTATGCCGCAAAGCTCAACTATGCGGGATTCAAGATCCGGTCTATCTATGCGACACCTTTCACGGAGTTGTGAAGGCTGACGCGCGCGATCGTTCCTATCGGGGTGGGGAACACTCGGACGCCGCGCGCCAGGCGGTGGAGAGTTTCATTTGCGGCCAGTTGGGACTGGAAAACGCCAGGATTCTCGAAGGCATCTTCCCGGACGAGACCGGGCATCTGATCCGCGACCCCGTTTTTCGGTTGTGCCACATCGACGTCGATGTTCACAAATCGGCTCAGGACACATTCCGCTGGGTATGGCCGCGCATGAGCGTCGGAGGCATCGTGGTATTCGACGATTACGGGTTCGAGGGTTGCGATGGAGTGACCGAGTTCGTCGAGCACGAACTGCGCGGGCAGAAGGACCGCATCGTTCTCCACAACCTCAATGGGCACGCTGTGATCGTGAAAATCACCGGGTCTAACGCAGCGTAACGTCGAAAATACCGACGCCAAGTTTTCGCGGATCTTCTGCCGAAGGCTGCCATAAATGCGGAACACGAAAAAGAAGTTCACAAGCGCCGGCCGCTTCGGGCAACGCGAACGCCGCGGCGCGCGCCCCGGGCTCAATCCATCCAATCCGCCCGATGCATCGCCCGCTCATATAGACTTCCGCATCATAGGCGCCTGGAAACCCACTCATAGCGGTGATGGAAACCGTGCTCTCGCCTGGATTAACGACCAAGGTCATGCGTGCGTCCAGAGCGGCTGTCCAGCGATGCGTGCTTTCAGGTCCATGCCATTCCGGCGTAAATACGCCGCTGCGGGGATCGTCGACGCCAGGAAGATAAACATTTCCTGGCGCCGCATCGTTGTACGTGCCCGGAAAACGGCGAAAACCAAAGAACGGTTCGAGCGTCGCCACGGCAGCTTCGTCGACATCGATGGGCTGAATATCCAACACCATGCCAACGCCTTCCAGAAGATAATCGCAGGTGTGAAACCACGACGGAGTATAGCGGCGCAGCACGCTCGACATCTGGTGCCGATTGACGCGGTCTGCCAAGGTCGATATACCGACTAAGATCGAGTCGCCCGTCAAATCGACGCCGCGGGGAAATCCGCCTGTCCGAAGCGTCCATCCCGAGGTGGAAACGAGGAGTCCTTCGGCTGAACTGCATACGGCGATCTCGCCGCCTACTCGAAAAATGTCGTGCGCCCACTTGCCTAATCGAATAACTTTGCAAAGATCGAGCGAGCGGCGGTCATAAAAGAACAACTGACTGGGACCGTTGTTATGCGCCAGCAGGATAATTCTGTTGTCATGCACGGCGATCGTGTTGAAGTGGTTCGCATCGCAATCGCGGGCCTTCAGATCGGCCGCCGGATACCACTTTTCCCAGCGTCCCGTAGCGAAGTCGAAAACCGCAATCAAATTGTCGTAGGAGCAGGCGACGAATAGTTTGCCGTCAATCAATGCCGCGTCGTGAACATCGCGCAGCGGGAAGTGAGGGGGGCGAAGTTCGCCGGTCAAAGCGAGGGTGTGAGCATTGAAGACCAGAACCGATCCGTTTTCCTGCGCACGAGTGGCGGCTTCGGCCGGGCCCATCGTTGTTCCGCGGCATGTGACGTAAAGGTTGCTTCCATCGCTCGCCAAGCCGTAGTACAAGCCTTTTCCCGTGTGGATCAGATAAAAACGTTCCCGATCGTCCAGGGCGAGAAGATGGTGTGTTGTCGTGATGAGCGAGAGGCGTGTCAGGGCTGATTGTTATGATAACCAATGAACTGTGCCAGTGGATGCGAGTAGTTTTGCCGCGAAGGAAGTACGTGTGTCGAAGCCCGGCGCGGTTCCGCCAGCCGGCATCTGGTTCCCTCTCATCGTGTTCGCCCTCTCGCTGACTCTCTTCCTATGCGTGCGCGGGTACGCCAGAATTGGTTCGCCCATTACGAAACCCCTTTTGTGGGACGGGGCGTGGTACCAGCAGATCGTCGAGCAAGGGTATTTCACGGACGGCAACCTCTATGAGAGCCACAATGTCGTTTACGCTCCACTGTATCCAATCCTTTGCGCCGGAGTGAAGCGCCTGTTTTCCACTCCGACTTTTTACGCCATGCTGATCGTATCGGCGGGATGCGCGCTCGGAGCGATGATGGCGTTGTACCGGCTCCTCACGCGAATGACCTCGCAGTCCGCCGCAATGTGGAGTTTGCTGTTCTTGGCATTCGGACCTTTCAGCGTCTTTCTATATAGCGGATATTCCGAGCCATTATTTCTTTTCCTCGCCGTGCTGTTCTTCTACGCGCTTATCGACGAACGCTGGATGACGGCGGGACTCATCGCCGGCATCGCGTCCGCTTCGCGTCCTTATGGTCCGATCATGGCGTTAACGCTCGCTTTCGCGGCCACGCGCAGCTACTTCTTGGCAAACGGCTGGAAGCTGAACCTGAGCTCGCGGCAACTGCAGGGCGCCGCCATCGGCCTTCCGCTGTGCTTCACCGGCACGGCCGCTTTCAGCCTGTATCTCTACCATCGCTTCGGCGACCCTTTATTGTTCGTCCACAACGGTATTTCCTGGACCGATACAGGATCGCCGTCGCCTTTCTTAGACGGCCTCGCTTTCGCTTACATCCCTCGCGGCATCATGGAAAATTTTCTTTACTTCGGACCCTTCTCTCCTAGCCTTCTGGGACTCCTGCTCTTCGCGTTGGGACCGGTTTTGATCGTCTGGTTATGGCGTGAACTTCCGCCACTGG
>JBEKUT010000516.1:0-5010 GCA_049514735.1 Bryobacteraceae bacterium | reverse complement strand
CGGACGCCAAGCTACTATCGCTAGAGGGGCGATGGAGCCATAAACGCAATCCGAATGAACACGGTAAGATCCGTCGCACTGATCGTCTCTACTCTGGAAACGCGTTCGCTCAAACAGCCGATCATGACCCTGCCGCAAATTACCTTACTGCAAATCGATGAGCAGCAGAATGCCGGGGGCACTCAGCATCGCTTGAGACGACGTATAAGGAACGAGTATCCCGAACGGCAAGAATCCGGAGTGAGGCACACTAAGAAGTTCGGTGTCCGAATCCAAGTCGTAAACCACCAGGTTATAAAGGGTCGAATCTTCCGGGCCTATACGGCCATAAGAACCTACGACACGCCGGTTCACCAGGTCCACCAGGGGTCCCAGTGGAGAGTACCAAACTTGAGTCCGAACCCCACTCTGGAAATAGGTTACGCCAGCGTCAATCTTCACTTCGGGCGAAGGGAGTGCCCACGGACCCGTGATACTGTTCCCACACGATTCGGCGTAGGAAGAAAAACCCGTGTAATCGTACTCCAGACGAACCAGGCACCCGGTTGCATACCCTATGGTTGCCCACACAGCGTTGGGAGTCGCAAACACAGGACTCATAAATCCGGAGAGTGCCGGAATCATTTGAGCGCTGTTGAATCCCCGCTCCACCCCGCTATCGAAGATGCGCAGAATGCCATCAACCCCGGCGGCGACTATCGTGGTTGAGCTGCCCGCGACGGCAACCGCTCCAAGGGTGTAGACGGGCAACGGGTTCGTTCCGCCAGGCACAGTCGCGGTCATATCCACGGCGAATGTATCGATGTTTACGCGCTGGATACGTCCATCGGCCGTACTTACCCACAGATAGGCATTGTCGTCGGTCTTGAACATGGAAATTACTTGCGCGCCCAGATCCTTTGATCGCAGAACGCTACCGGAAGGAACGGAGATGGCGGCGATAGCGGTGTTGGAAATGAAGTAGGCTTGCCCACGCCCCGTGTCGCCGATAACATTCGAATTCGTCGCGCGCACCCCAATATATGCGGTCACCGCGGGACCCAACACTCCGCCGCTTCGAACTTGAACCTGCGCGGAGCCCATTTGTCCCAAATCGCCGAGGGACAACACGAATTGGAGAGTCGAGTTCAAACCGTAGGTGGTCGGCCGGTCCACTCCATTCCACACCACGGTGGCGTCGCTCGGCGCATTAGTGACGCTCAGCGTTTGGTTGATGCCGCCCTCCCCGACACCGGCCAGCACCGGACCTGTAATCGTGGGAATCTGCGGGGGCAGGCCGTTGGCCGTGATGCTCACCTGGACTGTGTCGGCACCGCCCCCAGGCGACGGATTGGTGACCACTACGGCGGCGGTCGCCGTGATCGAAAGGGCGGACGCGGGCATCGTAAATTGGAAGCCGCCAAAAGTCCCCGGTGTGAGCGGTTGCGCCAATCCGTTCCATGTCAAAGTGCAGCCGGACACAAGCGTGCCCATGACTGTGAATTTTGTGTTACCGCTTCCCGCTGGGACGACAGAAGGGTCAATCGTAACGTTGCCCGGCTGCGGGTTCACGTATCTTACGGTCACCGCCGCGGATTCGCCCCCGCCCGGAGCGGGAACAGACAACTGCACCTGCGCATCGCCTGGCGGTAACTGAGCCAGTTGCGAGGCCGTCAAGGAGAACGTCACCACATCCGTCCGAAAATACAGAGGGCCGGTGAGGTTGACATTGAGAGGCACGCCATTCCAGAGAATAGACATGCCTTCCGAGAAGTTCGCGCCAACCATAGTGATGTCTTGGGACGGCAAACTGCTTCCGGTAAATAACACGGGCGGGTTGACGTAGAACAACTGGGGCGCCTGATTTAGCGGCCTAATTTTGTATACGAAACCATCCGCGCTCCCACCGGGGTTTGGTTGCGGTACGCTCCCTACGGCAAGAAGCGACGGGTCGGTTGTCCCAGATGACTCGGTCGTCCCAGCGGCCGTCAGTTTCCCGTCCGGGTCGATCGCAAAATCGACTGTAGAAAGGCTCGTTCCGTTTCCGGGCGGATTGGTGGCGAATTGCAACGTTTTGCCGTCGGCGCCAAAACAGGCAAAAGCAATGTCCGGGTATGCTTCCTGATTTGCGACCAAGGCTCCGGGAGTTGCCGGAAGAGCATTGAAGAAGGCCAAAATGCAAGAACCTGGGGAGTTCCACTCACGATTGTCACGGTTGTCGGCTGCGGCGATCCATTCCAGCGGACCACCCAGGTCGATTGCGGAACCGGTGTGGGGACCCCGGCATCGGAACTCTGCAAGCTGACAGCGATAGTAAAGGGCTGGCCACCGGCCGGGATGGAGATAGGAAATGTTGTGAGACTCCACGTTTGCGCGAAAGAGACGCTGCAGGCAAGCGGCAAAAAGCAAAATAAAAGCTTATTCATCCGAAAGCTGGAGTTTAACACTTCCGAATATTGTTTGCTCGATTTTGCTCGATTCAAAATGGGGGCGGTTTGACTGGGCATCTAGAGAGAAATTGTTCTTCGTATTTGACAACTCGCCGCAGTTCTTGCTTGCACTCAGGTAGCGCGCCAGACGATTGCCGGGTGTCATCCTGCATCTGATTGCAGGCAAGTTCGCGGATTCGTCGGCGGAACTGCGATCAAGAAGCCGGGCTTTGAAACTCGAATCGTTCCGCAGCGACGCCAAGGAGCGAATTCATCGCATCAAGTCGTAGCTCGATCGTCAAACCGCTTTTCCAAGCGCCGGCGGGTTCTCTATACAAACTGCGGACATTGATGCCAACACATCGAAATCTTTAACAATTAGCGTAACTTTTTATCGGTGCGTTGAAATTTAGAACCCCATGTCGGTGGGTGCCAACAAGTGCCAGCGCGCTTCTCGGAGCTCGAAACCGGCCCTCCGCCGGCGCCGGTGTGAGCAGTTCCCAGCCGCTCGAAGGTCTTGTCGGGTTTTCGAATGGCTTTTGTCGGGTTTTGTGTCGGGAAATTTGAGCTACTCGACAACGGCTGGTCTCGTGGAATGAATAGATTAGGACTGAATTGTCGGGTTTTTATAGGAGGAGAAAGCCCTGAGGAATCAACCCGTCGATTTTGGCCAAGTTCAGACGCGAGACGCGCCCCCTCGCCGTGAAATCGCAGGCGCAGGACGCCTAATCGTCGGACTGCGCCTGAGTGAGCTCGTGAAGTCCATTTCGGACTCCATTTGGACTCCGGCGACGGCAGTTCTGTCTGGCAGGGGAGCGCTGAGTGTTTGAAAAAATTTGGTGGACCTGGTGAGATTCGAACTCACGACCTCTTCCATGCCATGGAAGCGCGCTCCCAACTGCGCCACAGGCCCAACCGCGGATAAGTCGATCTCATTTAATATATCACAGCGTTCAAGTGCTGTGAGATGTTCAAGGTGCTGCCGGGGGGCACGGAGGCGGAAGTCGAGCGGCCCCCGGCGAGAGAACTAACTCCCGATTTTGATGCCGCACACCCTCGCACAAAAAGGCCACCGGCGCCACGCCAATTAAGGTAGAATCGGGATCTGGTGGAAAGGGGATCTTGCTGGTCGGTGTGACAGCACAGTTTCTGAATCGATGAATCTTGAAGGTGTCCGGGTGCTGCTGGTGGAAGACAATCCGGCGGATGCCCGCTATCTCCGGGAAGAGATCGCGGAAGTCGGCGGCGGCAGCGTGCGGCTCACGCACGTCACGCGCCTCGAAGATGCGCTGCGCCGGCTCGACAGCGAGGAGTTCGATATCGTTCTCCTCGATCTGTCGCTTCCCGATGAACAAGGATTAGAAACGCTGGTGCGCGCCCACGCCAGCGCTCCTAACGTTCCCATCGTCGTGCTTACGGGCATGGACGACGAAGCTCTCGCTGTGAAAGCGGTGCGCGAAGGGGCTCAGGATTATCTCGTTAAAGGACAGACGGACGGCAATCTGCTGGTACGCTCCATGCGCTATGCAACGGAGCGCAAGCACGCCATCGAAGCGCTGCAACGGCGCGAAGAGCATTTCCGTTCGTTGATCGAAAACGCCCTCGATCTGATCAGCATTATTAGCGAAGATGGCGTGGTGCGCTACGTGAGTCCGTCGCATGAGCGCGTGTTGGGCTACCGCACCGACGAATTGGTCGGCCGCAACTATCTCCATCTGGTCCATCCCGAGGACGTCAACGAATTTGCCGGGGCGTTCCATTCGCACGGTTCCTCGTCGTCGATCGAGTCGCGGGTGCGCCACAGAAATGGAACGTGGCGGGTTCTGGAATCCTTTGGGAGAAACCTGGCGCACGTGCCGGGCGTGCAAGGAATCGTAATTAATTCGCGCGACGTCACGGAACGCAAGAGCGCCGAAGAGGCCCTGCGCGAAGCCAACAACACTTTGCGCGCCGTCATCCGGACATCGCCGCTGGCCATTTATTCGGTCGACCTGGACTCTCGCGTGAGAAGCTGGAACGCGGCCGCGCAGCGCATGTTTCTGTGGCAGGAATGGGAACTGCTCGGCGATCCGCTGCCGCATCTTTTTGAAAGCGACGCGGAACGTTTTGAGGAGCACCTGGAGCAGGTTCGCCGCGGAAACACCGACACGGCGTTCGAAACGCGTTGCCAGACGCGCGAAGGGAAAATTCTAGAGGTCAACATCTGGAACGCCCTCTTGCGGGATGGCTCCGGGACGGTAAAAGGCGTCGTACACATGGTGGCTGATGTCACGGAGCGCAAGCGTCTGGAGCAACAACTACATCATTCGCTGAAGATGGAAGCTGTGGGGCGGTTGGCCGGCGGCGTGGCGCACGATTTTAATAACCTCCTGATGATCATCGAAGGTTATACGCAGATGGTCTTGAGCGCCTTGGCATCCGGCGATCCGGTGCGCGGCGATCTGGAGGAAGTGCTCAAGGCGGCCGAGCGCGCGGGCGATCTTACCAAGCAACTGCTGGCATTCAGCAGGCGGCAGATTGTGCAGCCCAAACTGCTCGACCTGAATTCACTGATGCGCAACCTGGAGCGCATGCTGAAGCGCATTATCGGCGAAGATATCGA
>JBEKUT010000515.1:0-5015 GCA_049514735.1 Bryobacteraceae bacterium | reverse complement strand
GCGATTCGGTTTCGCGTACTGACGGGCGAGGTGAAGATTCACTCGTCGCTGTCTGAAACCGGCGAGAGCGAAGAGAGCATTCCTACCGATTACGAAGGCGAGTCGGTTGAGATCGGTTTCAATGCGCATTACCTGCTGGAGTTCCTGAGAGCGCTATCCGACGGCAACGTCGCATTCCACTTTCGCGATGCGCAAAGCGCCGGCGAGTTGCGCCCAGGCAAGGAAGAGGACGGCAACAAGTACCGTTATGTCGTCATGCCGATGCGCATCTGAAACGTTTGAAAGATTGTAGGAGTTGAATGGCAACAAATCCTGAGTTTTACGATTCCCGTAGTATCAAGGTGCTGGAGGGGTTGGAGGCCGTGCGTTTGCGGCCTGCGATGTATATTGGGTCAACCACGGAATCGGGGCTGCACCATCTCGTTTACGAGGTGGTCGACAACTCCGTGGACGAAGCGCTAGCCGGTCATTGCGACACCATCAACGTCACCATTCACATCGACAATTCCATTACCGTGGTGGACAACGGCCGCGGCATCCCGGTAGATATTCACGCTGAAGAAGGCGTGTCGGCCGCGCAGGTCGTGCTGACCAAACTGCACGCAGGCGGCAAATTCGATTCGAATAGTTATAAGGTGTCCGGCGGTCTCCATGGTGTCGGCGTGAGTTGCGTCAACGCCCTGTCGGAAACGCTGCTACTCGAAATCTGGCGCGATAAAGCTACCTGGGAACAGGAATATCATAGGGGCGTTCCCAAAGCTCCGCTGCAGAAGACCGGGAAAGCCGGCAACAAGAGCGGCACCAAGATCACGTTCAAGCCCGATAACACCGTGATGGACGCGACGGAGTTTAACTTCGACACGCTGTCGCAGCGTCTGCGCGAGTTGGCCTTCCTGAACAAGGGCCTGACCATCACGCTCAACGACGAGCGCGTGGAGCCGGCTAAGTCGCACGAGTTCCATTACAGCGGCGGCATCGCGGAGTTTATCAAGCACCTGAACAAGGGCAAATCCGTATTGCATGAGAAGCCGATTTATTTCGAGGCCGAGCGCGATATGCCCAATGGCGGGCAACTCACGCTCGAAGTGGCGCTGCAATACAACGACGGTTACTCGGACACGGTCTTCAGTTTTGCGAACAACATCAACACCGTGGACGGCGGATCGCATCTCAGCGGGTTTCGTAGCGCCCTGACGCGCACCATCAACGCCTATGGGCAGTCGGCTGGCCTGTTCAAGGACGTGAAGGAAAACCTCAGCGGCGACGATGTTCGCGAAGGACTCACGGCCGTGATCAGCGTTAAGCTGCCCCAGCCGCAGTTTGAAGGTCAGACCAAGGGCAAGCTCAACAGCGATATCAGCGGGTTTGTCACAACATTCGTCAACGACAAGCTCGGCGAGTTTTTCGACAAGAATCCGGCGGTAGCGAAGAAGATCGTCGGCAAGGCCATCGATGCGGCGCGCGCGCGCGAAGCGGCCCGCAAGGCTCGCGATCTGACGCGGCGCAAAGGTGCGCTCGATTCGGGCGGATTGCCCGGCAAGCTCGCGGATTGCCAGGAAAAAGATCCACAGCGTTGCGAGTTGTTCCTCGTCGAGGGCGAGTCGGCCGGCGGCACCGCGAAGGCCGGGCGCGATCGTAAGTTCCAGGCGATCCTTCCCCTGAAGGGCAAAATTCTAAATGTCGAGAAGGCCCGCTACGACAAGATGCTGGGCCACGACGAAATTCGGTCGATGATCACGGCCATCGGCACCGGAATCGGCAAAGACGATTTCGATCCGACGCGTCTGCGTTATCACAAGATCATCATCATGACGGACGCCGACGTCGACGGCTCGCACATCCGCACCCTCCTGCTGACGTTCTTCTTCCGGCACATGCAGGAGCTGATCAAGCGCAGCAACGTTTTCGTCGCGCAACCGCCGCTCTATCGCATCAAGAAGGGCAAGTCCGAGAAGTACATCAAGGACGACAAGGAATTCACGCGCGAGATTCTGCGGCGTGCAACCGAGAACCTGACGGTTGAGACCGGGGCCAAGGTGAAGTTCGAAGGCGCCGAGTTGCGTGCCTTCCTGATGTCTCTCGATGAGCTGCAGCAGATCGTTAAGCTGTTGGAACGGCGTATGCGCGATGGCCGCGTTGTCGAGATCCTGACGAATCCCGAGTATCGCGTCGATCAGAAGGCCGATTTCCACGAAGAGCAGAATGTGAAGCCGGTGCTAGAGGCGCTGCAGGCGCAGAAGATCGAGTCGCGGCTGCAATTCGATGAAGAGCATTCCACGTGGGCGGTTCTCTACAAGGATCCGACTAATGCGGAACGCGCCATCGGCGTGGAACTGGCCACGCAACCGGAGTATCGGCGCATGCGAGCCATGGCGAAGCAAGTGGCGAAGTACAACCACGCGCCGTTCGCAATCACCCGTGAAGGCCGTACCGAATCGAAGCCGAGTTGGCGGGAACTGCTCGACCATGTTAAGGGCGAGGGCACCAGGGAAGTGAACATCCAGCGGTATAAAGGTCTGGGCGAGATGAACGCGGAGCAGCTTTGGGAGACGACCATGAATCCCGAGAAGAGGACGCTGCTCAAGGTCAATCTCGAGGATTTGACGGAAACCGAGACGATCTTTTCCACTCTCATGGGTGAGGATGTCGAGAGCCGCCGCAAGTTCATTGAAGACAACGCCTTAGACGTTAGAAACCTGGACGTTTAAGACCGCTGAAACTAACGCAGCGGCGGTTACGTTTTATACATGATGACCCGCGTTTCAATTCTGCTGCTCTTCGCCTATGCGGGCTTCGCCGCGGACGACGACACTACGAACGCAACGTTCCATAGCGATGTGGCCCTGGTGCGGGTCGACGCCCAGGTTCTGGATCGTGAGAATCGCGCGATCACCGGGCTGCGCGTAGAAGATTTCGTCCTGCGCGAACAGGGGCGCGTCGTCCCGATCCGTAACTTTGCGAGCGAAAACATGCCCATCGATATTCTGCTGCTTCTGGATGTCAGCGGTAGTATGCGCGTCCATGTCCAGCGCCTTGCCGACGCCTGCCACCAAGCCATGCACGTACTCGGTAAAGACGACCGCGTCGGGATCATGGTGTTCGACCGCGGCGCGCGGTTGCGCATGCCGTTTCGCAATAGCCGGGATGACGTGAATCGTGAGATGGAGCGGCTGCTGCAGCAGGAGACGTTCGACGGCGGCACCGATATCACGCACGGCATGCTGCGGGCAGCCGAGTACGTTCGAACCGATGCGCGGCGGGATGCCCGGCGAGCGATCGTCATCATGACGGACGATCAAACCCAGAAGGAACGCGATGAAGCTACGGTGGGACGGGCGCTGGAGCGGGCGGATGCGGTTCTGAGCCTGTTGCTGGCTCCCGATGCGATGGCCAATCGCGGCGGCGGAATGGGTCGCCATGGCGGCGGGATGGGTGGCGGCGGTAGTCCTTTAGGAGGAATTATTTTCCCGCGGCGAGGCGGTTACGGCCAACCGGGCGGGGGCATGGGTGGACAGACTCACTCGGCCGGAACGGCGGAGATCGCCAAGGATTCAGGCGGCGACGCTATGAGCGTCGACGATGCTTCGGCGCTTGAGACCACGCTGGAGCGTCTGCGGCAGCGGTATGCACTCTATTTCCACATGCCGGAGGGGAGTTCTAGCGAGGGGCGATCGATTGAGCTTGATTTGGCCGACTCCGCTCGGCGGCGTTATGCGACCGCGGAGATCAAATATCGCCGGGTGTACCTGGCGGCGGCCGGCGGCGAGGACACTGCGGGTCCGTTGATGGTGACGCATGCTCCGGACCATGTCCCGGTGAGCACGGAAACGGACACGGATTATACGGCGCGGAAGCATCGTGTCGCGGTGGATGAGCCGACGGGCGGTCCGATGATCAATATGGGAAGTAGTTCGTCGGATACGCCAGCGCCGGCTCCGGCGACAGACGCATCCCCCGCGCCGGCCCCAGCCGCAAAGCCCGGCTGGCGTCGTGTCGACCCCGATCCACCCCCTCCTACGAAGCCGTAGGACAGGCCATCGCCTTGCGTGGCCTGTCTTTTTCGCAGCGCAGAGACCGAACAGAAAACAGACGACGAAAACCGATCGTCTGTTCCACCCGCTCGGCCTGTCTTTCCGCAACGCAGAGACCGAACAGAAAACAGACGACGAAAAGCGATCGTCTGTTCCACCCGCTCGGCCTGTCTTTTTCGCAGCGCAGAGACAGATCGGGAAACAGACGACGAAAACCGATCGTCTGTTCCACCCGCTCGGCCTGTCTTTTTCGTAGCGCAGAGACCGACAGAAAACAAACGACTGAAACCGATCGTCTGTTCCACCCGCTCGGCCTGTCTTTTTCGCAGCGCAGAAACAGACCACAAAAACCGATGGTCTGTCCTACCTGTTTACCGGTTTTTCCCGTTCAACAACCCCTTCGGAAAAACCATCACCCCCGACTCCGACGCCTTGAAAATCTTGTATAGAATCTCGTTCTGGGGCAACTGCGTCTCCAGAAAATCGACCCCTTCCGGCGTAATCACAAAACTGCTCCGATCGTCCTGCGTGATGAACCGCCGACCCTTCAGATACCAGATGGAAAACTGCAGGTGCTCGCGTGGAAACGCCATGAGGTTCTCGAGATCGAGCATGGAGAGCGCGGACAAATCGGAATTGGCCCGGCGTTTGGCGTACAGCAGGCAGAGCACGCCGATCCGGAGCTTCGCTTCGGCGTCGATGCCATCCGTAAATTCCTTGCTTTGGAAGACCGGAAGCGCGGTGGGCTGGTTGAATTCCAGATTCTGATCGTAAGACGCACGGGATTCCGCATTGCTCAGGATCTCGAAGGCCTCCCGAATCTGCCGGAAGCGCTCGGCATCGCCAGTTTGCAGATTGTCGGGATGGTAGCGGGCGGCAAACAGCTTGTACACCCGTTGGACCGTTTCCATCTCCGCGCGCGGGTGGATTTGCAGCAGGTCGTAATAGTTAACCGGCACATCTATTATTTCGGACGAAAACGGC
>JBEKUT010000514.1:0-5024 GCA_049514735.1 Bryobacteraceae bacterium | reverse complement strand
GCTCCGTGTCCGCCGGCGCGGGAGTCGCAACTGGAGGTGGCGGAGGCGGCTCGTACTCCAGAGCATGAATCGGAATTTCCTCGAACTCCGGTTCGGTTGGAGAAGGAGCGTCCACGTCGAAGGGCGGCTCGTCATTCGATACGGAAGGCGCAGGAGCCGCCTGGCGCGCAGCTAACTTCGCTTCCCGCCGCAAGCGAGCTTTTTCTTTCGCGATCCGCCGACGTTCCTGCTGCCAATTCCGCCACCTCGCGGCGAGCGCGTTAAAAAAACGAATTGGCCCGTCGAACCACACCGCCACGCGCGACATCGAGAACGTCGAAATAAGATACAGCGATCCAATGAACGCGATGGTCGTTAGCAACAGCGTGCCGAGCAGGTTCAAATCGGCAACCAGATATCCCGAGACCAGCGTCCCTAAGACGCCGCCAGCCGCAAACCCCGATCCACCCGCTCTCCAATGCGAAGCCAGAGAAAGCAACGTGCAGACGCTCAACAAGAGCAGCGCAGAGCCGGCGAGTTTGACACCGGAATCGTTGATCGGCGTCGAACGGGCCCACCGCCATGCCAGCAGCCAAAGCAGAAACGGGATCGCGAAAGCAGCGTATCCAAACGTCTGCAGGCATAGGTCGGAGAGATGCGCGCCGGCAACTCCCACCAGATTCTGCGCGTGAGCTGAACTCGAGACGGCGTTCCACGACGGGTCGTCGGAGTGATACGAAACCAGGCTGAGGATAAAAAACAGCCCGGCGAATAGAAACACAAATGCGAGTGCTTCGTTAAGCCGGTCGAAGCGAGTAGGACCTAATAATCTCATCCCGCGTTGACGCGGAAAAATGCAGCCAGAGCGACTATTATTATGCCAAAAATTATGCGGTACCACACGAACACCGCCAAAGTGTGGCGTCGCAGGTACTGCATGAAGAACGCGATCACGGCCGCGCCAACCAGCCCGCTTATGATTACGCCGAGCGCCATGGGGACCTGCATGTTATGCGGAATCCCGCCCTCTTTGTGAACGTCCCAGGCCTTTTTCAACACCGCGCCGGCGATGGCGGGCGTCGAGAGCAGGAACGAAAAGCGCGCCGCCGTGGGCCGATCCAGGTTCCGGAAAAGCCCCGTTGTGATCGTGATGCCGCTGCGCGAAGTGCCGGGAATAATGGCAAACGCCTGCGAAAGCCCGATCAGGAACGAATCGACACCGCCCACTCTGCTCAGGTCCTTTTGACCGTTCGTATAACGATCCGCGAACCACATCGCGATTCCCACAATGATCAACATCGGACCAATAATATAGAAGCTTCGAAACGAAGCTTCGGCCTGCTTCTCGAAGAGCACTCCAGCGATGGCTACGGGTATCGTTGCGAGCGCGATCAGCCATACCAGCCCCCGATTGCGGCTCAATTCCGGATCGTGCCCGATTCGCAAACCCAAACCGTTCGCGATGAGATGAATCCAGTCGCGATAAAAATAAATCAGGATCGCGACAAGCGTTCCAAGGTGCAGAGCCACGTCGAATTCGAGAGAGTGCTCGGGCCATCCCAGCAGGCGCGGAATGACAATCAAATGCCCCGAACTGCTGACGGGCAGAAACTCAGTCAGTCCCTGTATGATGGCGAGAACAATCACCTGATAGATCGGCATCGTGGAAATTGCTATGGTACCAGTGAAAAATTTGAGCGTCCTTGTCGATTCCGCGCCCGCCCGTTCGTTACTACAGTGCAAAAGGAGAACAACTCATGCCTCAATACATGCTTTTGATTTATGACAATTCCAAGGAGTGGGAGAAGATGAGCCCCGAGGAAATGCAGAAGGCCACTGAAAAGTACATGGCCTGGGCCAAGAAGCCGTTCAGCACTGGCGGGAAGCGCCTCGAAGATCATACGGGCCGCGTCATGAAAGCCCAACATGGCGCCCCGCCGAAGGTCACCGATGGACCCTATGGCGAAACGAAAGAAGTGATCGGCGGCTTTTACATGATTGAAGCCGCGAACTATGACGAGGCCGTCCAACTCACTCTGGATCATCCTCATCTCGAGTACAACGGCACCGTTGAAGTCAGGCACGTTTTCGGTTCGTGATGCCCGCAGTTGACGGTCTGCTCGAACATTTGTTCCGGCGCCAGGCGGGGCGGATGGTCTCCCATCTCACCCGCCTGCTGGGACCGTCCCGTATCGACCTCGCGGAAGAAGCCGTCCAGGATGCCATGCTGCGGGCGCTTCAAGCCTGGTCAATCGATGGCGCGCCACAGAATCCTCCGGCCTGGCTTTTCCGCGTCGCTCACAACGCCGCCATCGACGCCGTCCGCCGCCGTCAGATCCACGGCGAAAAAAGCGACGCCATCGTGGCGGAACTTTCGCGCTCCGCGGCTGCGCCGAACATCGACGCCGATCTCGAGGAGCAACTTCGAGATGACGAGTTGCGCATGATATTCATGTGCTGCCATCCGGATATGTCTCCGGAAGCGAGCGTCGCACTCAGCCTCAAAACAGTCGGCGGATTCAGCGTGCGGGAAATCGCCCGCGCCTTTCTCGCGGATGAAACCGCGATCGCCCAACGCCTGGTTCGTGCCAGGCGCCTGATCCGCGGTCGCAAACTTACACTCGACATGCCGCACGGTCCGGAACTCAGCAGCCGCCTCCACGCTGTTCTCGACGTGGTCTATCTGATGTTCAACGAAGGCTACGCCGCGCACGAAGGCGAGTCGCTCATCCGGCAGGATCTCTGCCTGGAAGCGCTGCGGTTGGCGCGCCTGATTTCGACCTCCTCCATCGCGACCCCTCGGGTTCATGCCCTCGTCGCCCTGATCGCGTTTCAGACGGCGCGCCTCGACGCCCGCGTCGACGATACCGGCGAACTGGTGTTGCTGGAAGACCAGGATCGCAGCCGCTGGGATCACCGGCTCATCGCGATCGCCTTCCATTACTTCGACGCGTCGATGCAAGGCGAGGAAGTTTCCGAATACCACGTTCAAGCTGCCATCGCCGCGACGCACGCGCGCGCAGCAAATCCGCAGTCGGTCGATTGGCCGCTCATTCTTTCGATGTATGACCAATTGCTGTCCATCAACCATTCGCCAGTGGTGGCCTTGAACCGCGCCGTCGCAGTTTCGAAAGTGCACGGACCGCGCGCCGCCCTCGAAACCATGGAGCCCCTAGCCGCCGAACATAAGCTCCGCGATTACTATCTGTATCTCGCCGTGCGCGGTCACCTTCTGCTCGAACTGCAGCGCCGCGATGATGCCGCATCGTGTTTCCGCGCCGCCCTTGGCCTGCCATGCTCGTCCCCGGAACGGCGCTTTCTGATGCGCAAGCTGATCGATTGCGGCGGCCAAGCCTGAAATCTCTATTCGCCTCAAACGTTCCAACCCGACCCGCCTGGAACGTAGAACGATCGAACGACGAACCAACAACGACGAACCAACAACGCTTTCTCTACAGCACCAGCCGCGCATCCCCGTCCCGCCGCGTAACATGCTCCCGATCCAAAAACTCCAGCAACGGAATCGCATATTTTCTCGATATCCCAGTCCATTCCTTAAACTCCGGCACCCCAAATCGAGCCCCTTTATGCCGCGCAAGCAGCTCCCGAAGCTGCTGGACCGCCGACGCGTGAAACACCAACTCCTCCGACACCCGCACCAGCTTTTTATCCCGAATCATGATCTGAAGTAATGTTTTCGCGCGGCCCGCCTCCACCCCGCACTTCGAGAGAACCTCACTAGTCGACGGCACGGCGAGTCCCGCGCTTCGAAACGCCGCTTCAATCTTCGACGTCGCGTCCTGCTCGTCCTGCTGCAGCGACACTTTGTGCGACGCAAGCCGCACCATATCGCCCTGCACGACAATCGTCTTCGCGCGCGAAAGAAGCGCATCGAGGAGGAATGGCGGCGAATCCGCAAGCTCCTTGCCGCGCAGCTCTTCCTTAGGCATCCCCGCAACCAGCGGCTTCAGACGATGGAAACTCTTCAGCGATTGCTGAATCGACTCGAGCTTCGCCTGAATCCATTTCGGATCGAGCGCCCAGAACTGCGGCTCCCTCAAAACTACGAGCCCGGCCTCGACCGCAGCCCCGCCGATCTCGGCTTCTATCAGCCCCGTGCGAGCCACCAGCTCCGCCATCCCCATCCCATAGCGGGATTCGCTGACCAGCAGCGCCACGCGCTCGCTGACCGACCCTGTCTCCAAAGTCTGAAGTCTCTGTGATCCGCCGCGCCGGGGAGGAGCGATGTCGAGCACCACACCGCCTCCGATAGTGACCACCGGCGAGAACATCCGCACCACAAAACGATCCCCGGGCAGCAACAGCAAGGGTTCACGCAGCACGATTCGCAGATGCCGCCGCGTACCAGGTTTCATCGGCTCCGTGGTTCCAATCCCGCGAACCTCGGCTTCCACTTCGGCCGCGTGGGCGTGGAAGTGGACCGGGGCGCGATGCTTCAGCGGTTTCGCTCCCGGCAGAAGCTCGAAGACACAATCGATGCGATTCGTGGGCTGGAAACGGCCGGCCTCCGCCAGCATCATGCCGCGGGCGAGTTCGGAAGAATCCACACCAGCAAGATTCAGCGCCGTGCGTTGGCCCGCTCCGGCGCGCGTCACCGCTTCGCCATGAACTTGAATGCCGCGCACGCGGACTGGTTTGCCCGCGGGATACAGCACCACTTCCTGCTCCAAACGAACGCTACCCGAAATCAGAGTGCCGGTGACGACGACGCCGAAGCCGCGCATGCTAAACGCGCGATCGATCGGAAGCCGAAAAAAACGGGACGCATCCTTCGCGTGAATAGTGGCGCCGGCCTTCTTCAGCTCTTCACGAAGCTCGTCGATACCCTGCCCGCTAGTGGAACTCACCGCGACCACGGGCGCGTTTTCGAGAAACGACCCGCGCACGAACTCATCCACTTCCAGACGCACCAGTTCGAGAATGTCTGAATCCACCAGGTCGGCCTTGTTCAGAACGACGATCCCCTGCGGAATGCTCAAGAGGCGGCAGATGTCGAAGTGCTCGCGCGTTTGTGGTTTGATAGA
>JBEKUT010000513.1:0-5027 GCA_049514735.1 Bryobacteraceae bacterium | reverse complement strand
AAGGTCATGCGTGTCAGATCGCGGCGGTCGCGGCGATCAAGATGTAGTGGCCGATAATAAAATTAGATTGCGTCCGATTCTACTCTTAGCCGCGCTGACTCTCCTGCTTTCCGGTTGCAGCCACGATGTGCGATCGCATCTGGCGGGGCCGTTTCCGAAGAAGCTATCGGCGTGGCGTCTTTTTGTGGGAACAGGTTCGGACTTGAAGCCCAATCAGGGCGTGGTTCCGTACGATCTCAACACCACGCTGTTTAGCGATTACGCGAGTAAGCATCGGTTCGTGTGGATGCCGCAAGGGCGGGCGGCTGTCTACAAAGCCGACGATACTTTCGATTTTCCTGAAGGCGCCATTCTGGTAAAGACGTTCGGGTATCCCGATGTTGCGCTTGGCGGGAAGGAGCGGCGGATTGAGACTCGTCTGCTGGTGCGCGGAACGAGCGAATGGTTCCCGCTGCCCTACGTGTGGAACGCGGCGCAGACGGACGCTACGCTCGACATGAACGCCGATGGCGTGGAAGTGAACTGGAAGAATCCGGCGGGTGGCAATTTCGATATACACTACACGATTCCGAATGCGAATCAGTGCCGGGAGTGCCACGATCAGAACAAGATTACGGGGCCGATTGGGCCGAAGGCGCGGCATCTGAATCGCGATTTGGATTATGCCGATGGCCGCTTCAATCAGCTTGCCTACTGGACTCGAATCGGGTATTTGAAGGGCGCGCCGGATGTTGGGGCCGTGCCGCGGCAGGCCGTGTGGGACGATCCTTCGACCGGGACGCTGGAAGCGCGGGCGCGGGCGTATCTCGAGGTGAACTGCGCGCATTGTCATAGTCCGAAAGGCGCGGCGAACAATACGGGATTGTACCTGAGCGACCTGGAAGCGGACCCGGCGCGGATCGGGTTCTGCAAGACTCCGGTAGCGACGGGGAAGGCTTCGGCGGACATGTTGTTCGACAGCGTGCGGGGGCATCCGGAGACGTCGATTCTGGTGCATCGTATGGCGTCGGATGAGCCGAAGATCATGATGCCAGAGATTGGGCGGACGGTGTCGCATAAGGAAGGCGTGGAGCTGATTCGTGAGTGGCTGGGGTCGTTGAAAGGGAACTGCGAGGCGGCGCGGCCGAGCATTTAGGCTCGGCATTACGGGCTCGGCGGCCGCCCTACGTCGATGTGCAAAGGATGATTTGCCCAAGCTGAAACAGCAGATCGATGCTTTGTTGAAGCGATAGCGCCCGCGCGGTCTCGAAAAATGGAAAAGCGATACCCCGAAGGCAGTTTGGACTGCCTTCGCGGACGGCAATAGCACGAAGCAACGGGACACTTCAAGAACCCGCTGAAACGTGGTAAAAGGCTACGATGAAAGGAGGGTCTGAACATGATCGAAATCCATAAGCCCGAACTGGTACAGCGCGTGAACGCACAAATTCAGAGTGGGCAATTCCACAATGTGGACGAGCTGCTCGAAAAAGCCCTTGATGCCCTCGACGAACAGGCAACCGCCGCCGTGCCCCCGACGGCAACGGGCGCGGTCGTGCTGGCGGCGTTACAGGCACGGCCTTATCCGGATATTGATCTAACGCCCCCGCGCGTGCGCCTCACCAATGTGAGGGATGTCGTGCTCTGATGGCGTGGTTGCTGGATACGAATATCCTGCTCCGCAAATCCGGATACGTTTTGCTGCATCACCATTATGCGGGTTTTGTGCTCCTCGTTCATCCAGTCCCGCATGGCGCGCAAGTAGGCGAGTTCAAGATCGTGGTTGGTCATAAACCGAAGCGTAGCAAATTGGACCCAATTTAGTGACCGCGGCTGAACGTGAATCACGAGCTTGTGGCCAGTCGCCTTGGCAATGCGTTGCAGGGTGTTGGTTGATGGGACGCTTACGCCTCGTTCAAGTCGGGCAATGTTTTGAAAGTTGGGTTGGCTGGCCCCACCAGACACTCGCCAGCCGCCATGTGCCCTTTCGAAAATAGAAATCAGCATGGGCTCGCGTCGTTGCACGCCGGTTGAATTCGGGTGTGCCGGAAATTAATCGGGCTGCCTCTGCAGGAGTTAAGTCCGGGGTATGCGCCGCGCGGATTTCCCATATCAGCCCCACGATTCCGGCAGCAAGAGCTGTGACGATCAATCCCTCTCTTCGTTTCATTGCTTGTGCTGCCTGCTACACGGCCTTGGCAATGATAATTCCAACGTTCACCGGCTGCGCGCCCGGCGGGGTTTTCATCATTTTGCAGACGAGCTGAGTGGCCGCCACAGGAGACATGATACGGGTGACGTTCTTCTCGTTGTCGAGCCCAGTGAGCACGAAGAGCTGCGCCGACGGCACATAGATCTCAAGAACGCGGAACACGCCGGCGCCGGTGGTGAGCAGGATCACGAGCTCCTGATCTTCCTTGAGCGCTTTTTGCATGGCCTGAATCTGGCCGGCAATGATGTTGTGGAGCTTCTCGGGAGTGGCTTTGTCGGGGTCGAGGATTTTATCGACGGAGTTCCCGATCGCCTGGGCCGCAAACTGCTTCGTCAAATCGGCGAGAGCCATTGCGGCCATCCTACCACGCGCGCTACCTGGACAGACTGGCGATCCGGCCGAATGCGCTTCAACTCGGGACGCGCATCAAGACGAGAATCAGTTGAGTGCTCCAGAAGAATAGAGATACAGTGCTCAACGTGCAGCGGTGGAAGCTCTGCATCTTTTCTCCGCGGCGTAAAAATCTTATGCAGTCGCAATAGCCGACTAGGCTGAGTGCAAGTGCTGAGTAAACGATTGCGGTGGTGATTGCATTCACCTCTCCGATCATGCTGCCCGCGGCGAAGAGTGCGACCTGAACCACGAAAAACCATGTGGCCGTGCTAGCTCCTAAAATCGTGTCCCTTTTTGTTGTGGTTGTCTCGGTCAAGTTTTGTGTCTTGGAGAACAACTCGATGCTTAGTTCCATTTTTTTAATTCCGTCCTCGCTCCATCTATAAGCACGGGCATTGCCAACTCGCAGGTCCAAGCAGGTCTTACAGATGCGTTGCCGGATGAGACAATTTGTCCCATTCGAGCGGACAAACAGGCACGTGGGCGCGGGCGAACTATTGCTGCAAGCCGATAGTCGCCGTGGGAGCCGCTCCGACGGTGTTATTCAGGATCAAATCCACGCTAGCGATGGCGGCGGGGCTCCCGGTTATTGTGAACGGCAGCGTCAGGGTGAACGCACATCCGCCGGTGGGATGCGTTGAGCTCACCGCAAAGGGCGTGAAGTTGGTGAACAAGCTCGTCAGGTCGACGACGCTGGTGAGGCTGCCGCCGCCCGCGCCAGCTAACTGGGAGCCTTGCGAGGGATGAAATACGGCGGTCGCCGAAGTCAGCTCACACGTGCTCGATGAGACTGTCGCGGTGATCTGAAGAGTGTTTCCGCTGAGGCCGGCCTGCGGGCTCGAAAGTATGGCAGGGACGGTTTGCGGGATGGTGAATTCGAGTGGTGCGGCGCTGAGGGACTGCCCGCCCATCGTTAGATTCGATAACGCAATCTCAATGGTGCCCGCGACGTTGGATTCGAGCGCGGGAGACAGGTCGACCGATTGAGTTCCGGCGGGAATCGTGAAGGAAAGAATCCGGAGCAGGCCAGCGGAGTTTTCCTGCGCCGAACTGCATAACGGATCGCCGGTATTACCGCCGCAGAATTGCACCTGAGGATTATCGGTAATCGCGGTGTTGGGGACGTTCGGCGTGAAACTCAGCGTAGCGGTGCCCGTGACGTCCTGTTGCACCGGCACGTCGAGAGAAACGGACGACGTCAGCAGATTACTACTGGTAGTTACGAAGAAGCCATTAACGGTTACCACCGGCTGGCGTCCCATGATTGTAAGTTGGCAGCTCACGGGTTGTGTCGTTTGACTGCCGCTGCTTACCTGGATGCTCAGTGCGGTGCTCGATGGGCCTTCGGGAGTGCCGGTAATCGCGTTCTGGTTTAGTACCAGGCCCGGTGGCAGCAATGTCGATCCGGAAATCGAAAACACATACTGTCCCGTGCCGCCTGTCGCTGTCAAAGGAGCGTTGTAACTCTCAAGCTCGCGACCGGCCGGAAGCGGACACGCCGTCGTATTCATGAGTGGCGCCACCGCCAGAATGTTGAATCCCTGGCTACTTGAGCCATTGGCCGAGTCGGTGACTGTTACTGTGAACGAATAAGTACCGGTTTGCGTGGCCGTTCCTGAAATCGATCCCGATCCGGAATCGAGCTGCAGCCCCGGCGGGAGGTTTCCTGCCGTCACTTTGAATGTAAGTGGGGGTGAGCCGCCGCTAACACTTAATTTTGTCGCAGGATATTGTTGTCCGACGACAGCGTTCGGCAGGGTTTGAGTCAGTAATGTAATTGGAGCCGCCACTTGTAGCGAGCAAGTGTAGACGGCAGTAAGTGCGGCGTTCAAAGTGTCGGTGACGGTTACGGAAAATGGGAATATCCCGAGGCCAGGAGCGGTTCCCGCGAGCGCGGTTGACGAACCGCTCGCCTGACTCAGCGACGCGAATGTGGGACCGCTGAAAGACCACGCATAGCTTCCGGAACCGCCTGTGGCGGAAAAGGGGAGCGAGAAAGTTTGTCCCTGGATCACGTTGGGGATGGGGCATGGCGGCCCCGCGATCGCAACGGGAGCCACGACTAGTAACGAGCATTGGAACGTTGCCGGAAGCGACCCGGAGTTGTCTGTTACCGTCGCGGAGATTGGGAAGCTTCCAGGCGTAGTTGGCGTGCCCGAAATGTTGATGCTCGACCCCGACATTGCCGATGCGGAAAACGCTCCCATGACAGTCCATGAATACATTCCGGAACCGCCGGTCACGGCCAGAGGAATGCTGAACGCCGTTCCTACCAGGACCGACGAGGTAGGGCAGGAGCCTGTGATTTGGAGAGCGACGCTGACAGTGAAGCTGCATCTCAGATAGGCCGTTGCGCCGGTCGAGAGATCCGTCACTGTCACATCGAAGCTATATTGGCCCACCGCTGGAGCCGTACCTTGGACAGTAACTGAGGTTCCTGTAG
>JBEKUT010000512.1:0-5036 GCA_049514735.1 Bryobacteraceae bacterium | reverse complement strand
AACCAGCAACTAACAACGAGCAACTAACAACGCCGAAGTGTCTTTCGCCGAACTGCTATCCTCACCATTGAATGGCCGTGAAACTAGACGGAAAATTGGTCCGTGATCGAATTTTCCAAAGCCTGACTCCCCGCATCCCACGCCTCCCCCGCCCCCCCGGACTCGCCGTCGTCCTCGTCGGCCACGACCCCGGTTCCGAAATCTACGTCCGCAATAAAGTAAAAGCGTGCTCGGACCTCGGCATCTACAGCGAAAAGATCACGCCCCCGTCCGACATCTCAACCGGCGACTTACTCGGCATCATCGAAGGTCTCAATGAGCGCCCCGAAATAGACGGCATCCTGGTGCAATCCCCTCTGCCCCGTCAAATCGACAGCCGCAAAGTGCTCGTGTCGATCCAACCCACCAAAGACGTCGACGGTTTCCATCCTCTAAATGTCGGCAACCTGGTCGCAAACATTCCCGCCCCGCGCGCCTGCACGCCGGCCGGCATCATGGAAATGCTGCGTTACTACGAGATCCCCGTGGCTGGCAAACACGCCGTTGTCATCGGCCGCAGCGACATCGTCGGCAAACCCATGGCCCTGCTACTGCTTCATGCCAACGCCACCGTCACCATCTGTCATTCGAAGACCACAAACCTGCCCGCAGAAGCACGGTGCGCCGACATTCTCGTCGCCGCCATCGGCCGTCCATCTTTCGTCACCGCCGATTTCATCAAGCCCGGCGCCACCGTAATCGACGTCGGCATGAATCGTCTTCATCCCGGCAAAGGCGGGCTCGTCGGCGATGTCGATGCCGCCGCTGCCGACGAACTCGCTGAAGCTTACACGCCCGTACCCGGAGGAGTCGGACCGCTCACCATCGCCATGCTGATGTCGAACACAGTGGACGCGGCCGAACGCCATCTATGCTCCGAGTCGGATTAACCGGCGGCCTCGCCAGTGGCAAAACCTTCGTCGGCGAAGCGCTCGCCACGCTCGGCTGCTATCTCATCCAGGCCGACGAATTGGGCCATCAAGTGCTCCAACCGGGAGGGGAAGCATATGATGCGGTGGTCAACGAGTTCGGCGCAGCGATCCTCGACGGCGAGGGTATGATCGACCGCCGCCGTCTTGCCGCGCTGGTTTTCAGCGACCCGGAGCGGCTCGAAAAACTCAACAGTTTCGTGCATCCCGCCGTCTTTCGGCGCGAACACGACATGGAAGAGGACATCGCCCGCCGCGACCCGCGCGCCATCACGGTTGTGGAAGCCGCAATTCTGATTGAAACTGGAAGTTATAAGCGATTCGCGAAGTTGATCGTGGCCGCTTGCAGCGCCGCACAGCAGATCGAACGGGCCATGCATCGCAGCGCGCTTAGGAAGGAGGAAGTGTTGGCAAGGTTGAGCCGGCAATTACCGTTGGAAGAAAAAATCAAGCTGGCCGATTACGTCATCGACACGTCGGGCACAAAGGAGCACACGCTCGCGCAGGTGCGGAGCGTCTACGAATCGCTGCGGAGATTAGAACCATGAAGATCTTGCGAGTTCTGCTTTTCACCACATTTCTAGTGGGTGCGTTTTTGTTGATTACGTCGCGAACCGAATGGGGACAGCGCGAAATCCTGCGTCCCATGGCCGGAGCGGGAAGGTTGTGGACCGGCCCCGATGTCGCCAAGTCGGCAGGCCTCAGCGCCGACGAACTCAACAACATCGATATTTATAAGGCCTGTCACCTCGCCACCGTGAACATCACCAGCACGGTCTATCGCCAGACCATTTTCATGGAGGTCTATCCGCAGAAGGATTCCGGCTCGGGCTTTATCATTAGTGCCGACGGCCGGATTGTGACCAACAGCCACGTCATCGCCGACCCCAATCGTGTCGAAGTGCGCTTGTCCGATCAGACCCACTACAAAGCGCGCGTGCTCTATCAGGACCAATACAACGACATGGCATTGCTGCAGATCGATCCCAAAAAGAAGCTCCCGGTGCTCCACCTGGGCGATTCCGACGGCGTTCAGGTTGGTCAAAAAGTGCTCGCCATCGGCAATCCTTTTGGACTCGAAGGCACTTTGACCGTCGGCGTCATCAGCTCTCTCGGCCGCAAAATCCGCGGCGAAAACGATCAGGAACTGGACGACATGGTGCAGACCGATGCGGCCATCAATCCCGGCAACAGCGGCGGCCCGCTGCTCGATTCGGCCGGCAACGTGATCGGCATCAACACCGCGATCCTCGGCCCCAGCGGCGGCAACGTTGGCATCGGATTCGCCCTGCCCATCAATCGCGCGAAAGCCATGCTGGACGATTTCCAGACCGGCCGCCAACGGCCCAAACTGGGCGTCTCCGTGCTCTACGTAGCCGGCGATTATGCCGACGCTCTGGAACTTCCCACGCAAGGCGGCTTGCTGGTTCAGGAAGTGACGCCGGGTTCGCCCGCCGCGCGCGCCGGCATCAAAGGTGGACGTCAAGTGGTTCAAATCGGCAACCAGCAACTCATCGTGGGCGGCGATTTCATCATGTCGATTGACGGCACTCCTGTCGATCGCGGCGACGCTATTTCGCGCTCGCTCGCCCGTAAGAGAGCGGGAGACACCATCGAGCTGACAATCTTCCGCGCAGGCCGCACCACGAACATTCGCGTGTCGCTGGGAGCCGCAGGAACGCCTCTATAATTTCGCGTTCTTGAGTTCGACCACCATCACTTCAATCGGCTTCGTGCCGTCGTTCGCATCGGCGTGCGGCTTCTTGCCTTCTTCGGCCGAGAGCCAATATGCTTTCCCGGTCTCCCATTTCTGCGTTTGGGAGGCGCCGTTCTCGCTTACGATTTTCATCGTGCCGCCCTCGAGCGCGATGATCACGCGCGCATGTTGATGGGTGTGCATCGTCAACGGAGCGTTCGGCATGATCACCGCTTTCCAGACCTTCACGTCGTCGTTTTCAAACTGAGGAATCCGTTGCACCTGGCCAGCCGGTTGCGATGTAAGTTCACTCAAAACGAACGTGGACAAGAGCGCGATTCGGAACAAGGAGAGTTTCATGGCACAGCATGTTAGCACGCCCTTCCGGCGCTAGGAGCCGCAGACTTTGCGGGATTTTCGAGCGTCTATCTTTCCAGCAGAGTTCATGCAGAAACGCATAGCAACATCGATTCTCATCATGGCTTCCGTCTGCACCGGCCTGTCGCAGACTCTTCGCGAAGGCCGTGGCACGGTCGTCTCAAAGCAATTCGTTTTCATGACACCCATCGGTGGCTTCGCCCCGCCCGGACCCGGCGGTCCGCTTTATGAGATCGCGGTTATGAACCTCGATGGCTCGGGATTCCGCCAAATCACCAATGACGGTAAGTTTAAATTCCTGCCTCATTTTTCCCCTGACGCCACCAGGATTGCGTACACCAAATACCTGGTCGCCGAATACGGCTCGCCGAGCGCCATCTCGGATCTGGCCGTCTACAATCTTGCGAGCGGAACCGAGACTCTAATCACTCACGAAGGGAATGATGTACAGCCCACCTGGGGTCCCACAGGTGCGCGCCTCGCGTATCTCCACGAAGGCCAGCTCACTTCGCTCTGGACTATCGATGCGGACGGCTCCAACCCGCAGGAAGTCGGAAGCGCAACCGGCGCTATCGACGACTTAATTTGGGGCGACGTTGCCTGGTCCTCGGAGGACTGGATTCTTTTCTCCGTCGCTCAGAAGATCGGCGGGTGCTTCAAAGTCCGTCTCGATAAAATCCGTCCCGACGGTTCGTCACGCACGAAGGTGACCGACGGCGGACCGAACTGCACACCCGCCGGCATGGAACAAAGTGGCGAGGCCGATCCCGGCTGGAGCGCGGACGGCCAAACCATTTACAGCTCGCGCGGATTTCCCGTCCCTCCGCTGGACGCCCCGCCCGGCTCGACGGAACGCAAGCTCTACTCGTTCTCGAGCGACGCCTGGTATCCCGGTAAACCGGAAATGGATCTCAGCCTTCCCTCCGAACCGAGTTGCGTTGAAGGCGTCCCCAAGGCATCGCCCGATGGCGACCATATTTTGCTCTTTCGCGTCTGCTTCGATTCCCCAACGTTCAAACCCGGAATCTATCTCACCGACCGAACCGGCTCCTACCGCACCTTCATCGCCGTAGGCTTCGGACCGGATTGGGCGCCCGGAACTTTTAAGGGAGACCTGTCGCGCGGCCGATAATATTATCGGGCGGGATGAGAGCCGTAACGATCAATTTCGAGTCGCACGCTGTGGAGCTCAAACTGGTCCCCGAACCGAAGCCCATCCGCGACGGCGAGGTCCTGTTCCGCATCGATCAGATCGGAGTCTGCGGAACCGATCGCGAGCTTGCGGCCCTGCGTCTGGTGATGCCGCCGCCAGGCGATTCGTTCCTCACCCTCGGCCATGAAGCGCTCGGGCAGGTGGTGGAAACCGGGCGCAACGTGAGCGGAATCGAACCTGGCGATTGGGTGGTTCCGTTCGTGCGTCGACCCTGCGCGCCCGCCTGCAGACCATGCGCCGCCGGCCGTTCGGACCTCTGCGCCACGGGCGGATACATCGAGCGCGGCATCGTCAGGATGCACGGATATTTTACGGATTATGCTGTCGACGAAGCTCGCTATCTGCTTCCGGTCCCGGCCGGTCTCCTCGACGTCGCGATTCTCATCGAGCCGCTCAGCTCTGTCGAGAAAGCTATCGAAGTTGCGCTGCGCGCTCATGTCGAATTCTTCGGATTCGATCCGCCGCGTGCGCTCGTTCTCGGAGCTGGAACCATCGGAATCCTGTCGGCGCTCGCGTTTCGCGAACGTGGATTTGAGGTCGCCGTGTGCTCCGTGGAAGCAAGCGGCCACCCGCGCGTGCGTCTGCTCGAGACTGCCGGGTTTCGATACATCGGCGCCGCGGAAACCTGGCCCGCGGATATCGTTCTGGAAGCGGCCGGCGCGGCCGAAGCTCTCGTCACCGGCGCCAGATCGCTAGCGCGCAATGGTGTGATGATAACTCTTGGAGCTCCCAACAAGGCTATCGAGTTTCCTTTCCGGGACATGATCATAAGAAACCAGGC
>JBEKUT010000511.1:0-5041 GCA_049514735.1 Bryobacteraceae bacterium | reverse complement strand
GCGTTCAGCTTATCCGGCGTCAGCACCTCCGCGCGAACGTCTTCGAGCGTGGCAGCGCGTTCCACCGGCTGGTCTGGCGACATGGTGTGTATGATTCGCGTGATCGGAGGCAACAGCCCATAAGGATTCGAGCGTGCCCGAACGAACATCCGCCCGGCCCACAGGCCATCCTGATCGAATGGATGATACACCGTCATCATCGCGCCGGGCGCCACGTGTTCATCGTCCATATCGGCCACCACGCCGATAATGCGGCGCGGCTTCGGGTCGATCCCAGCGAACTTAATCACCGGATCGGTCCACATCATGTGATGATTCACCGCATCCGACGTGGGGAACATCCGCTGCGCCACGCTCTGGCTCACGATGGCGACAGGCTCGCCGCCGTGGCGGTCGGCGTCGTTAAAATCGCGGCCCGCAATAATCGGCAAGCCGAGCGTCCCGAAAAATCCGGGTGAGACGATCCGAATCCGCGCGCGCGGATCTTCCTCGCCGGGCCCCTTCACGTGGCCGTCGGCCGAGAATTCCAATCCGAAGCCGAAGGATGCTGCGTCGCGCCACGGTACCGCCGTGCCAACCGAGACATTCTCAACACCCGGCAATTCCTTGATGCGCCGCGTCGCTTCATAATAAAAATCGATGATCTGATTGGGCGTCTTTCCGTACGCCATCAGCGGCACGTTCACCGCGAGCACCTGCTGCGTATCGAAACCAGGCCGCACCGCCTGCAATGAGAGCAGAGTTTTTACCAGTGCGCCAGCTCCTGCCAGCAACACGAACGACGCAGCAATCTGCGTCACCGCGAAGACCCGCAGGCGCCGATTCGCGCTTCCCGTAACACGCGTGCTGCTGCTTGCGAGACTGAGTCCTTGCGTGCTGCCTGCCGATGGCAAGCGCGGGACAAACGCGAGCAGCACCGCTGCTACGATGGCCAGCCCCACGCCGACCCACAGCATGCTGGAGTCGACTGTCAGATCGAGAGCGCGTATAGAAAAGCGCGATGCGTAACGCGCCAGCACTGCCACCATCGGACGCGCGATCAGCACTCCGATCGTTGCGCCTGCCACACACAGAAGCAGGCTCTCTGCCAGCAGCGTGCGCCGCAGCGCCGCGGTGCTGGCGCCCAATGCCGCCCGGATTCCTAACTCGCCTTCACGGCGCACGGTCCGCGCCAGAATCAGGTTCGCTGCATTCGAGCACGCGATCACGAACACCAGCAGCGACGCCGCCATCAACACCAGCAATACGGTACGCGCGCCCGACGTGATCTGGTCCCGCAGCAACACCGCGTTGATCCGCGAATCCGCTTGCTTCGAATACGCTTCGGGATGCTCTCGAACCATCGTTCCATACACGGAGCGCAGTTCCGCGCGCGCCGCATCTATATTCGCGCCGGGAGCGAGCCGTGCGAATAACTCCGTCATGCGATGCACCCGCCCGGTCACCATGGTCGCCGAAAGATGATGCGGGCTGGTTACGACATTGGCGATGATTTCTGTTTCGGCCGGATACGGCACGCACGGTTCCAGGACGCCCACAACCGTGGCCGAGCGCGTCCCCAGGCGCACCGTCTTGCCCAATACCGCGGGATCGCTCTTGAGCGACGTCGACCAGAAGCGATACGTCAACACCATCGCGCCCGCCGCGTTCGGCCCGTCGTCATGCGCGTCCAGCAACCGGCCTAGCACCGGACGCAGACCCATTACTTCGAAGTACGATCCGCCGACCACGCCGGCGCGAACCTCGCGCGGCTCCCCGAGTCCCACCATCGTAAATCCGATCGTGGAGAAATCGCCGAACGCGGTTAGCGTCTTGACGCGCGACCGCAGATCCTGAATCTCCGGCACGGAAAACGTAGTGTTGTCCATGCCAAGCCCGGGAGCGCTCTGCCTGATGTAGACCAGCCGGTCCTCGTCGCGATTCACCAACGGGCGCAGCAACACGCCGCGCACCAGAGTAAAGATGGCGGCGTTCGCGCCGATTCCCAGTGCCAGCGTCAGCACTACCGTGAGCGTCAACCCTTTCGTCCGCGTCAGCGAACGGGCCGCGAATTTCAGGTCGTTCAGAAACGTTAGGATTTGTTCGATCATGCGATCTCCACCCCGCTACATTATCAAGATCACTTGCGAAATGCAACGAATGTAGAACCTCAGCGCGAACCCTCCTGGTACAGCCCGATCACGTTGCCAGCGGGGTCGCGCAACCTCGCGATCCACTGCCCGCCCGGCGAGTCGAGATGCGGACCCTCCACCACTTCACCGCCATGCGCGACGACGCGAGCCAGTGTGTCATCAATGCTGTCCACCCAAATATACGGCAACAGCCCAGGCTCGCGCGCGGCCGCCAGGCCGGTCGTGAACGCGCCACTCACGCCGGCCGCATCGTCGAAGCTCGGGCGGGCGCTATCGCGGTTTCGTATGTTCCAGCCAAATACATTTTCGTAGAACGCCGCCGAGCGCTGAACATCGACGGCGGGAATTTCGAGATAACACAAGCGCGGGCGCGGCAGCAGCTCCAACCGATGCTTGATTGAAGCGACGTGTGCGCCCCATCTTTCAGGATCCACGTCGGCGACGGATTCGGTGAATACCCAACGATGCCCCCCGAGATCCTCGGCGCTGTACTGCCTCTCTCCGAACTCGGCCGTCTTAGGCAAATTGACGATGCGCGCGCCGAACGCCTTGGCATGATCGAAGTGTGCGTCCAAGTTCTGCACGCGAACCATCAGGCTTTCGGCAAACCCGTTTGGCCGCGCTGTGCCGCCAGTCAAAATCACCGAGCCCAAACCAACCGCAAGCTGCGCATGATGAATTGAGCCATTGGCTTCGGGCGGAGTCCGCAAACGTTCCGTGAAACCGAAGGCCCCACAAAGCCATTCGATAGCCTTGCTCACATCGTCATAAGCGATTGTGGGAACAACGGGACCGGGCGGGGCGGAGCGATTCTCGATCATGACTCATATCATAGTGAACCGCCGCCGCGCCGTATTGTAGAGCTCCGGGAACCACGAACCACGAACCACGAACTACGAACTAACAACGCCCATAATTTCCCGCCCGCCCAGCGATCGCCAAAAAGCAAACGCTGAAATTCCGAGCAGAAGCAGCATAGTAGCCAAGCTCGCCGGCACATACCAGCCATTCCAGTCCAGGCCGAGCGCCATGCCATTGATGGCGTTCACGAAGAAGACCGCGGTGATGGTTGCGACCAACCCGAAACGCAGTAACACAAAGATCAGGCCCGTAATTAAGACGCCATAGAGCAGCGCCATAAGCCACCATCCCGGGCCGGACACTTCGCCCTCGGAGAACGTGTACATAGCAGCGGCGGCCAGCGCGGCGAGGAGTTCGTTGCGAAATAGTTGCCGCATTCCGAAGACCGCCAGGAAAATGAAGAGGCCCATGCTCAAGGCATCGTTGGCATTTCCAGCATGAGCTCCAATCCATTGGCGCGTGCCTAACAGACAGCCAAGATTCACGTCCCAATTGATGGGCCGATTATTCTTGAAAACAAAAATTATAATTGCTTTGAAGATGACCCAGATTCCCGACCCCACGGCGGCGCCGATGAGAATGTGAGATCCGGCCTGGGCGTCGAGCCACCTGCCTGCGAGCACGCGATTCCATGTCACGATCGAGTGCGGCCAGTGGGCGCGGACTTCGGGCTCCAGCGCGAGATACGCTAACCACAGTGCGAAGGCGAATAACAGCCAACCGGCGGCGGCCGATACGAAATGATCGATCATTGACGGTTCGGCCACGAAGTGGAAACCTCCCGCCCACGCGACTGCCTGCAGCAGCAAGCTGGCCAACGCGATATGGTACGCGCCGACTTTGTCCACTCGTTCGAGCCTCCAGTTGCGGCGCGCCATGAATACGACGAAGAAGGCAGCCATCGCGATCAGCGGGGGAATCCACACGTTGCGCGCTTGGAATGGCGAGCCGGACCGGGCCGGCGAGTCCGGCTTCTGCTCCCACGGATAAAGCACGCGAACGCTAACAATGCGGCCTTTCCACCATGCGGCTTCCACCTGCAACGTTGTGTCGGGAAGTTCCGGATGAGGACCCTTCCAGGCGCGCCATTGGTCGAAAGGAGTCGACGGAAGTTTCACGGGCGTGGCCTCCGTGAACGCGGCCATATCCAACCGCGCAGCATGGAAGACAGCTTCCGGATCCACCGGCTGCTTAGGAGCGGGTTCCGCGGCTCGCGGTACGGCGTCGAATTCAAGCAGCCTGCCATTGCCGTCCAAAATCGTGCGCGACATTCCCGGAACATCTTGCGGTGGATGGCGGAAGTCGACTTCGCCGGTGGGCTCGGCGCTCAACGGATAAGGGCTCTCGCGATAAAAGGCCGCGATCGCGGGTTCCCACGCCAGCCATTCCTCCCATTTCTGCGGCTTGGGGAGGCGCGCCATGTAGATCAAGACGTCCGCCCGATGTTCGAGCCAGACCGCCGAATCGACGGGCTTGGCGGTCTCGCCGAAGGAGGCCGCGATTCCGCGCGCCTCGTGAGCCAGCACATGCGGCGATTGGTCTAGCCCACCGTGAACCATGGCCGTGAGCGACTGCCGTATCGGAATGGTCGCGGCAAGCAACAACAACACCAGCGCGAGGCACGGCGCCGAATAACGCAGATCCATGCCTTCCACCTTGCCCGCGGCCGCCACCATTTCGGGCGATGGTGTTTCACCCGCGGCTAGCGCGGCCGCAAGCGGATCCCCGCCCGGAAGCGCGGCGAGCACGGAGAGAGCGTTCGAAGGCCGTTTGGCGGGGTCGGCGTCGAGGCAGCGGCGAATTATTTTCTCGACCGCCGGATCGATATCCGCGGCCACCGACGTCATGCTGGTGAGCTGCGCGGCCTCCTGCATGTCCAGGAGTTGCTGCACGGATTTCGCATCGAAAGGCCGCTTGCCAGTGAACAGCTCATAGAGCACCAGGCCGAGCGCGTACAAATCGCTCTTGGTGGTGACTCCCGCGCCCTTGAGCTGCTCCGGCGACATGTAGGCGGGCGTGCCGTTGCGCGCCTCTGCGCCGCTCAGCTC
>JBEKUT010000510.1:0-5066 GCA_049514735.1 Bryobacteraceae bacterium | reverse complement strand
CAGCAGCTAGACGAGATTCTCGCAGGCAGCACCGCCCCTACAGATGGCTGTGTCACCAAGAGCCTGTGAAAGGGGGGTTCAATGAGCGTTATGGCGATGTTACGTCAACTATTTCTTTGAACCGCGAGCCAACCCCAGTTCTACGACTGCAATTACTTGCAATTATTTGCGCGTTGACAGGGCAACAACCATCGAGCATAATCTCCGCTGCGTTCTGGGCTCCAATGCCTCTTTGCCCAGCGCCTAATTTCTGTTCCTGGCTTATTACGTTAGCGCTCGGCCCTTCGGGAAAAACTTCGCGATGGGCTGCGGCAGCGCTCACAGCAATTTGACTGAAATACGGAGAATCTAGAAATGAAGAATACACGGCAACAACTGCGTTGGATTTCGACGATGGGTCTGGCCGGAGCCAGCGCCGCGCTGGTGCTAGCGACTGTGCTGGTGCTAGCGGTTATCACGACCCCGGCGGCGCAGGCGCAGACTTTCAGCGTGCTGTACGACTTCGACAACTTCGAACCGGACGGGTTCCGCTCTTATGCGGGGCTGGTCCAGGGCATCGATGGCACCCTTTACGGAACAACATGGGTCGGCGGGGCTAACGATTACGGGTCGGTGTTCAAGATCACGCCGAGTGGCACGCTGACCACGCTACACAGCTTCGACAATACGGACGGCGCCAACCCCGACGCGACACTGATGCAGGCCGCCAATGGGGACTTTTACGGGACAACGCCGGGTGGCGGGGCCAACGGCGAAGGTACGGTCTTCAAGATCACCCCGAGCGGCACGTTCACCACCCTCTACAACTTTTGCTCCCAAACCAATTGCACAGATGGGGAGAGCCCCAGTGCGGGTTTGGTCCAGGCCACGAATGGGGAGCTCTACGGCACAACGAGATTTGGCGGAGCCTACGATTGTGGCACGGTCTTCAACATCAACGCGGCAGGCACCCTGACGACGCTGCACAGCTTCGACAACACGGACGGCTACACCCCCGCCGGAACACTGATCCAGGCCACCAACGGGGACCTCTACGGAACAACGGTGAGTAGCGGAGCCTACGGCGATGGCACGGTCTTCAAAATGACCCCAAGCGGCACGCTGACCACGCTGCACAGCTTCGGATACACGGACGGCGCCAACCCCGTCGCGGGAGTGATCCAGGCCACCAACTTCTACGGGACAACGGCAGGGGGCGGGGGCAGCGGCGATGGCACGGTCTTCAAAATGACCCCAAGCGGCACGCTGACCACGCTGCACAGCTTCGACAATACGGACGGCGCCAACCCCCACGCAGGGCTGGTTCAGGCTACCGATGGCAACTTCTACGGGACAACTGAACTTGGGGGTGCCAACACGTCCGGGACTATCTTCAAAATCACCGCAGGCGGTACGCTGACGACACTTTACAGCTTTTGTCCGAAAAGCGGTTGCCCGGACGGCGCTGAACCCTACGCCGGACTGGTCCAAGCCACGAATGGCACCTTTTACGGGACGACCTACCAGGGTGCGTCCGCCGACTGCTTCGATGGCTGTGGCGACGTCTTTAGCCTATCCGTGGGCCTCGGCCCGTTTGTGGAAACGCAAACTACCTCCGGCAAGGTGGGAGCGGCGGTCAAGATTCTGGGAACCAATCTGACGGGCGCAACCAGTGTCACATTTAACGGTACTGCGGCGACGTTCACGGTTGTCTCGAAGTCGGAAATCACCACCACGGTTCCGACCGGCGCGACCACTGGCCCGGTCGAAGTGACAGTTTCCGGGCACACGCTCAAGAGCAACACGAAGTTCCGCGTCACGCCGTGATCACTTGGAGCTTGGGAAGCGCAAAAGCACGGAGCCGCCCGATTAATTTCGGACGGCTTTTCTCACCTTGAGAACTTCGCTCACGTCGTAGCCGATCACCACGGTAGGCAATTCCTGGCGGCCCGGATGCTTTGTGGATCGCTTTGTCGGGCCATGCACTGGCGCGTGCTCGCTCTCCGCCTCCTCCATTTCGCTGACGACAGGCTCAAGCTCGAACAATTGCATTTGCGCCTGCGAAAGTTTCTCTCCGCCCGCGCCATACTTCTCGATCCGCATCAGCCGCAGTCGCTCTTCCAGCACACGAATCCGTTTACAGGGCGGTGAGGCGCTTGTGTAAGCATGTTTGGCAGCCGGATCGCCACGCAAAGCTGCCAGCTTCTGGAAACCATGGGCCGCGACAGCGATCCGAGTCGCGCCGCGGAAGTTTTCGCACAACTTAAACCGCAGATCGAAACCCTGGAGAAAGCCCTGATTGAATTCAAGGGAGCCGCATGTCAAAAATCCTGATCGCGGATGACGATCGCATCTCGTGCAAGCTGCTCAGCTTCGACCTGAAATTCTTTCGTCGGCCCGCCCCAACTGTTGATGGCTGCAATGCCGGGGATCGTCAGCAGTCGCCGGGCGACGATCCAGTCCTGAACCGTGCGGAGATTGATGATTCCAAAATGCGGCGGACCGACAACCTGATAGCGATAGATTTCCCCGGTCGAGCTGTTGGCCTGGATGCTCGGAACCTGATTGCCGGGCAAATTCACGTTCTGCGCCAATGCCACCGCAGCCTGGCTGTAGGCGAAGAAATAATCGACACCGTATTGGAAGCTGACGCGGACGAAAGAAAGTCCATAGAACGATGTTGAGCGGATGACCTCGATACCCGGCGTCGTGTAGAGCGCGATCTCCATGGGCCGGGTGTAGTAACGTTCCATCTCCTCGGCGGAGAGGCCTGGCGCCTGCGCTGTGATTTCCAGGATCACGGGCGTCGGATTCGGATACGCTTCGATATTCAGAAGCTTGAACGCAACGACTCCCGCCCCCGTGAACAACAACAGGCCCAACACGACGATCGTCCGGCGGCTCAGGCAAAATGCGAGGATAGGCTTGAACATGATGGTTATCTTGGGATGAAAAATTGACCCGTCTGTTTTCCGATCTGGTCGCGATCTAGTCGGAGGGTGGCGCCTCCAGCATGTTGCTCAGGAATACCGCACCGTCACTCACCACCAGTTCGCCACGCTGCAATCCATCAAGAATTTGAACCTGACCGTCGGTTCGCAGGCCGGTCTTGATGACGTGCTCGGTAAACCGGTGGCGATCTGTGGTGACCCAGGCCGCCATGGTGCCATCGGGCTCGCGGACCACGCCGTTCGCCGGTATCGCAACGGCTTCAACCGGCCCGCGAACACGAATGACGAAGTTGGCCAGCATCCCCGGCCTCAGTTCGTCTTTGGGATCGGTTATTTCGGAACGAATGGTCACTCGATGGGTGTTTGGATCAACCGTTTCGTAGATCTTCAAAACCTTTCCCTTGAATGTGCGATCGGGGAAGGCCATTACCTTGACGGTGACAGGTTGTCCCAGCTGAAAGAAACAGCTTTCGCTTTCAGGTACGTTGGCAAGCATCCACTTGACGGAAACATTGGACACCGAGTACGGCGCCGGGGGATTTCCCGGTTGCACAAAAAGTCCGGCCGGCGCGTTGAAGGCTGTGACTTTGCCGGCAATCGGGCTGCGCACAACCAAGGCGGGATCGATTTTGCGCGAGGCGATCATCTGATCCACTTCGGCTTGGGTCTTACCGAAGACGAGCACCGCGTCTCGGGCCGCCTTGAGCGCACCATCCGCCGTCTGCTCATCCGAAATCGCTTGCTCTTTTTCGCGTTGCGAAACACCCGGAAGGCCCTCAACCCGCGCCAGTTCTTTATTGGTCAAGGCGAATGTGGCCGCTGCTCCGATGAGATTCGACTCGGCCTGAATCAGGTCGGGACTCTTGATCGTGTACAGGGGCTGATCGCTCTGGACTCTGGCCCCGAGTTCAACAAAAGCTTTGATAATCGTGCCCTGATAGGCCGGCAAGACATCCACGGAAAGATCGTCGGCGAAACTGATCGTTCCCACCGCTTCCTTTTCGACCGGGAACTGATAACTGCCCGCTATCTCGATCTTGATCGAGTTCAGTTGGCTCGGCGATAGGTCCACGGTCGGATCAGGGGTCGAATTCGTGCTCGGCGCAGCCTTCGGGGTTGTCGCCTCCCCCCGACTACAGCCAGATTCGAGAAGAGCCAGGGCAAACGCTATCGCCACGGCGATGACAACTGCCGTACCGAACTTCTTGCGAATGTGAACCGGATACTTCATGATTTCACTCCCAACGTCGGTTCCCCTGTTCCTGAGGCCGGGTCACACTGACCGTCGTTGATTTCGAAATCCATGACCCCGCGCATTCCGCCGCCGCCTCTTACGGTTATCCTTCTTTGATCTGCGCCCTATAATCGCAACCAGGCCCGCGTACAACAAACCGATATACAAAAGCACTCCGAAAAGACCGATTGCCATCAAGACGTAGCCGTTCAATGCTTCATAATTCAAGGAATTGCCCCACCGTGCCGCGCTCCGTCTCAACTTGACTCACGGTTTCACAGACCACCATCCTCCATGAAAGAAAAATGTGGACCGTGAAGTCCTTTGTATGGGAAGTATTCGGTTTGGGGAAGACACTAAAAAAGCCAGTGCGGATAGTATTTCGATCCCTATCGCGGGAAGTACACAGCCAATCTTTTGATTGGGTCGGCGAAGTGAGGGAATCTTGATTGGTAGCCCAATCTTATGGATAAATCGTTTGATTAGATTCCTTGCACAGCGTATCGCGTGAGATAAGGGATGTGCGAATAAATCTATGCCTCACTTGGGTACAATTTGGGACCGCCGGAACCGGGCCGGTGTTCTGTTCGCCAGTGCGGTCCTGGTCGTGGCGATCGCAACCGTCGATTGGTGGACGAAGCCGTACTTCTCCTTGGGCTTTTTGTATTTGTTTCCCATCATGCTGGACGCTGGATTTCTGCCGCGTTGGGCCATTGTTTTGTTGGGGCTTTCATGCGCATTGCTGAGTGAACGTTTCAGCAATCTCGACCCGGCCGACGCGAATATCCGGCTTGGATTCGAAGCCCTGGCTCTCTGCGGCTGCGGATTACTGACTTTCGAAGTGCTGCGCAACCAGCGTTGAGCCAGGAGGCGCAGGAACGAACCCGCATACTGGTGGAGAC
>JBEKUT010000509.1:0-8575 GCA_049514735.1 Bryobacteraceae bacterium | reverse complement strand
ACCCGCACCCCAAAAAACTGTTCGTTCCGGACTGAAAAAAGTTATGCCTTAGCGATGCGAAACAAACTCGTGACTTTCGACTGCTAGAGCACGAACTAGGACGATAGGAGACGTGAATTCCATGACCAAAACGGATCTGGCAACTTTTCGAGAATTATTGAGAGCCAAGCAGATTGAACTCTCGGGCAAGTCGCTGAGTTTGGAGCGCATCGCAATCGAGCGCAGTGCCGATGAGCTGGAGGAGGCCGAGCACAAGTCCCTTAGAGAAATGGCGATCGCGGGTCTCAATCGCGAATCCGCAATGCGCCGCAGCATCGAACTGGCTCTGAGGCGAATCACCGATCGGAGCTTCGGCGTTTGCGTGCACTGCGGCGAAGAAGTCAAGAAGCGCCGTCTGGAGGCGGTGCCCTGGACCCCCTTCTGCATCCACTGTCAGGAAGCGGCCGATCGCGGCGACGAAGGTGTTCTCGAAAGTATCCAGTCGGCGTTTCTCGATGCGGCCTAATTCTCAGCTTGTAAGCGTGCACCTGCGAAAGGTAATTTCGCGTTCTCCCTTATACGGTTCCACCGAACCACGGAGACGACATGCGTCATGAAAGTATCCAGGCATTCCCTGATAGTGGCAGCGGCGCTCACATGCTCTGCGATTTGAATTCTCCAGCGATGAACCGGTTTGCGAGAAGAGTCCTGATTGGCGGCGCCGCCGGCGCGATTGGCGCCTTTTTTCTCGCGTCCGCGCTTCCTGGCCGGATGATCGCCATAGGGCTCGGGTTGGTCCTAGGCGCTGCTTTCGCGTTGGGAATGTTGCCGGCGCGCGAGGGATATGTCGATCGACTGATGTCAGGCGCGGCGATGGGCATTTCCTTGTGGGGCCTCATCAGCGTGATCGGCCGTCAACGACTTCGCCCACGGGATCCTCGCGGATTACCCTAACCTCGACGCATCCGAACTTCGGACGATTCTTGTTCACTCGCGCGACAGAATCCTTCCGGAGTTGAGCGATTCCTTGGGCCGCTACGCGCAGAAGAGGATGGAGGCACGCGGCATTCAATTTCGTTTGAACACGCGCTTGACGGACGCTCAGCCTGGAATCGTTGTGCTCGGCGGCGAGACCGTTCGCGCTGAGACCTTGGTGTGGACTGCGGGCACCACGCCGAATCCGCTGCTCAAACGCCTTCCTGTTGAGCGCGACAAGCGCGGCGCAGTCATTGTCGACGGGACGATGGCGGTACTCGGACACCATGGAGTCTGGGCGCTCGGAGATTGCGCGGCGGTCGTCGACGCAAGGACCGGTAAGGCGTGCCCGCCGACTGCGCAATTCGCCTTGCGCGAAGCCGAAGTGCTGGCCCATAACATCCGCCAAGCTCTTGAAGGCCGCCCCGCTCGGCCGTTCCATTTCGATTCTCTTGGCGCAATGTGCATCGTCGGACACCAGACCGCATGCGCGGAGTTGACCTTGCCGTTCGCGTTCCGTCCGCTTTTCCGGATTGCTGGCCTGGTTCCTGTGGCGAAACGATTTACCTCACTAAGCTTCCCGGCCTGGAGCGCAAGACGCGAGTACTGATCGACTGGACAATCGAACTGTTTTTTCCGCGCGACATTGTGCAGACCATCGATCTCCAGTGAATAGCCATGAATTTTATGTTCGTTCCCGGCAACATCCTTATCGGTCTCGCAGTGGGGGCTCTCGGTGGTCTAGCTGGGGCCTCGGCGCTCAACGGATCAGCAGCCCCTTTCGCGCTTCATGGAGCGATGTTTGGCCTGCTCTTCGGACTGTTATTCGCACAACGCGCCACCAGTCTGGGGGCTGGACTCATGTGGTGCCTGAGCCTTGCGTTCTTTACCTGGATCACAGTTGCCGCGCGGAAAGGGCGCGGCGCGTCAGACCGGTCGGAACCGCGGCGCCCGCGTTATGGTTCTGGGCGGTGGGTCTCGGCGTGCTGCTTCCGATCTTGCTGGGGTGAGGCGTGGGGGGGATAACTTAGATCCGGAAGCGCTTCCCCGTCTTTAATCTTAGTCAAGAATCGCGAAAGGATTAGGTCGTGGCGTTAATAAGCCAGCCGTACACTCGCAAGCTGGTCCTGCGCCCCGGCGCAGTTTCCGGCGGCTGGAACCGGTCCAAGCTTCACCGCAGACGAGTGTATCCTTAGGCCGGTTACGATCCCATGGCGTTTTGCGCCGGAGGGGTTCATCGGGGGCAATGCCCTAGCAAACGGACTGACTCGATCTTCGCTCAAAATTGTGCAGATAAACCGGCCCGAACTGCCGATAAGTTATTCATTGCGGGTTTATGCGACACCTCTTTGGGTACTTCCTGTTGTTGTCGTTGCCTTTGGCCGCCCAATCGGGGCAGGAAGCCGAAGCGGGAATCGACATCCGGGCCACGATAAGCGGAGAGGGGATTTATTCTCGTCAACTTATGGAGAGTCCGCGAAACGGGACGGCGCTCGATGGGGCATTCCGGGCGATGGTATATCCCCTGATCAAGCTAAACCGCCATTGGTGGCTCGAAGGCGCTGTGCAGTTTGACTCCGCGCCTTTTTTCACCGCAGATTTCAACGCGCCCGGACACAGCGTGACGACCCAGATCCTGCGGGCCTCCCTGGGTTATAAGCAAACTTGGAATGCGCTCGCGCTCACTGTTCGCGCCGGACAACTGGGGTCGGTAATGGGCGACTTCAACCTGCGATACGACGACGCCGTGAATCCGCTCATCGATATGCCGATTCTGTATGGCTATTACGCCAAAATTTCGCCGATGGGGGTGGCTGGTGTGGAGGCCGACGTCACCGACCGGAACTGGGACGCCCACGCGCAGTTCGTGAATTCCTCGATGATGAATCCGCGTAGCGTATTCGACCGCGATCAATATGGCAACTGGGTGGGCGACGTGGGGTATACCATCTTGCAAGGCCTCCGCGTAGGCGTTTCCGCAGGACGCGGTCCCTACCTCGACCGGCATTGGCCTTTCTACGTTCGGGGGGAAGCCAATCCCAACGTGCTGCCCGGCGGTAGTGCCGCCGCTGACGTGGAGTTTGGGCATGGTCACTGGGATGTTCACGGGGAGTGGGACTGGATGCCGATGTCATACCACGCCATCCCGTTCACGCGCCGCGAAGGATCTTATGTCGAGGTCAAGCGCGGCTTGGCTCCGCGCTGGTACGCCGCGGTGCGCGCGGGGTATCTCACTATGAACAGAGACCTGGCTGAGAGTTACGAAGTGGCGGCCGGGTTTCGCCCCAATATGCACCAGATCATCAAGTTAAGCTACGAGATCCAGCACGACGACCAATCGGGACAGACGAACCGGGCGGTCATGGTGCAACTCGTGACCACCATCCACCCCCTCAGTCTCGCGTGGGACTAGACGCATACCACTCACCAGTGACGCTACACGGCGCCGTTGACCGCGGGCGGGAGTTTATCGCTGGCGCTATCCCAGGCGCTGATCGCCGGGTCTAGTCCGGCCGTAGCGGATGCGCGTTGGCTCGGCCACAACCACCCGACCCACGGTTGCTGAAGGCTCACCGAACGGTGTTAGCTTCGACGGGAGTGTGCCTGAGTTTAACGACCGTGATGTCGTCGTTCTGACCGAACTGCTGAGCCGCTGCCGCGATGTACTCCGCCGAACGGCCGATGATAGCCTGGATCCGCTCAGCTCCAAATTCCTCGTCTTTGGGCCCCGTGGCCTCTAGAACGCCGTCTGACAGAAGCGTAAGGATGTCACCGTAGTCGATCTGGAAGCGCGACTCCTGATATACCAAATTGGGGAATAACCCCAGTGGAGGTCCTCCTTCGCATACAAGTTCTTCGCTGTTCCTGTAGGGGGACAAATGGCCCGCGTTGGAAATTATCATTTGTCCGTCAAAATAAAGCTTGAGACAAAGGCAGGTGACAAACCCGCTGTCCTGCCCGCGAAGGATTACACGATTCAATCGGCTAAGAAGCGTTGGCGGATCGGGGATTTCAGCCGCGACCGCGTGGAGCGCTCCTATCGCGAAGGCGCCCGTCATCGCGGCCTTCAGTCCTTTGCCGCTCACATCTCCGATCACAACCATGATGGACCCATCCGATTGAGGAAGAACCTGATAAAAATCCCCTCCCACCTCAAGCGCCGGCAGATAGGCGGCCTCTATCGCGTAACTCGGGTGTGACGGGAGCACGGCCGGAACCAAGTGCCGCTGGATTTCGCGCGCCGCGGCCAGTTCAGCGGCGGTACGCGCCTGTTCCCGGCTCACGCGGCTAAACCGGAAGGACATCACGGCCGCTATTGAGAGCAGGAATACCAGGCTCCCGACGTCCGCCATTTGAACACCGATCGGGCCTATCCGAATGGCATCGACCAGGAAATTGAATCGCTGCCATCCCAGGTTAATTGAGGCCGTTCCAAGATCGAAAAGAGCAGTAGCGGCGGCGGGCGCGAGACTAGGAAGGACCAGCCAGCCAGCCTCCCGGTTACCCCGAAAATACCAGATGCAAAGCAGGACTGACAGAAGCAGTCCGACCGGCGCTGTCGCTGCCGCCTCAATCAACACATAGGTATCGCTTGCAAAACGGCCCGTCCAGACGAGAAGCGCAAACAGCGGCAGCGCGAGAAGCGCCGCTTCATAGATTCGCCAAAGCCGGCCTACACGCCGGCCTGCAAAGCTGTAGGTAAACTCGACCTGCACGATAACCCAAGCGTAAATCAGGGGATCGGCGACCAGAACATTCGCGGATAGCGGCGCCAGTCCTGATGACTGGACGGTCGAAAGACCGTTGGAGACCCCTACAAGCAGTAGGTACAGACCGAGGAAAAGATACTCCCGTTTCTTTCGTTGCGCGATAAACACGGCCAGAGAACTCACGCCCGCGAGGCAAAGCAACAGATTGATTACAAGCGAAGGTCCAAGGCCGTAAAGGCGCTGGCTTTCAAGTGCCTGGCGCTCATATTCGACAGCGGCGGGGAGACCTGCTGTCACGTTCGTGAACTGCGGCAAATGCCAGGCGCTGTATCCTTGGGGAATTCGAGTTCTCAGAGCGATTTCGAAAACGCCGTCGGGAGAATGGATCGGGAAAACGGTCTCAACGGTGCGGCGGACGAGAAGAGACGGCAGCAGACTCGGACCAGACATCCGGGTCCCGTTAACAAACAACTCATAAGTCCCATCGCCGCCAACAATCAACAGGCGGAGGTCGCCTTGGCCGGACCCGAAACTGACTCGACGGCGATACCAGCGCGAACCCTCGATGGCAGGCCCTTGGTTCGCCAGATCGACCAAATCCCAGGAGCCGTCATCGAGGTCCGGACGGGACCACTCCGCCCTGTCACCATCATGCTCAAGCCAAGCCTGATTCAATTCTGTCAGCCCGGAGTCCCACGGTGTGACAGCGCTGGGAGCAGCGATCAGAACCGGTGCGGTCAATCCCAGACAAACAAGTGCGGACAGCGCAAGGTGTCTATTTCGGAGAGGCATGGGGCGCTTCGTCTGAATCAATTGTTCATCCGGAGAAAACGTCGACGATTTAGTTGTCGATGCCGATGGCGCCCAACGTCGCTTCAAGCAGCGTTGACAGCCTCGCTCCGCCGACGGAAATTAAACCGCTTCTTCATTGCGATTGCGTCGCCGGTCTGGCGGCGCCGGACGATTCCCGGCGCCGTTCAACTGCCGCTCCGCTTCAAACCAGTCGACCTTGGGGCACCCGACTGGGCAACCTCGCGCCAACCAGAGATCGTAGGCGAGCTTTTCGATCGCCCCGACATCACAAGTCTCCTCAGGACCTGGGTTTTCGTGACTCAAATTCGCGTTATCGTCCACCTGCCTCCACCATGGAGTTCGTTCCCAGGTCCGAAAAAGTTACGTAGCCTAGATTTCCGCGAATCGGCCGACAACGGTTGCAAAGGCAATGCCGCAAATTGCCTACAGGCGAGCCACTGTTTACAACCGCGCTCCGCAGCTTTCCTATAGCAGATAATGCGTTCGCGGCCGATCCGCTGCGGACGCTGGTCCGCCCCTGTCGGGTACTCGGAACGCATGGCGGGCTCTAAACCTACAGCGGAGCAGCGGTGTCACGTGTACTAAAAATCACCAATTAAAGGAGAAAAGCCAAATGTATGCCGAGAAGGACGGGTGACACGAAGCGTCAGCAGCAAACGGTTGCTGCCAGATTAAAGACAATTAATCGTGTTTCCCCTGCGCCAATGTGATGCGGCCATAACTCAATCCGGAACTCCCGCGAATCATTCATTGACGGTGAAAATCGGGCAGCCCGCTCTTAACGAGTCTGCTGCGCGCCACCGCCGATCAGGTCACGGTTAAGATGCGAACGCTTTAACACAAGGAGAATGTAACATCATGAGTCGAAAGAATTCCCTGATTCTCGCAGCGGCCTTTACGGGCTTGCTCGGTGGCACTATGGGGCGTTTGAACGCCTCGCCATTCAACCCCGATCCGGGCGCCCAGAGCGACACCGCCCAACCGCAGGAGAAACATGCGTGCGCCGGCAAGAATTCCTGCTCCGGCAAGGGCGGATGCGCCACTGACGGCTCCCAAAAGAATAAGGCGAACGTGAAGAAGGCAGCCGAGAAGCACGCGTGCGCCGGCAAGAATTCCTGCAAAGGTAAGGGTGGTTGCGCCACTGACGGCTCCGTAAAGCACGCTGGCTAACAACAGTCCTAGGAAATCCGATTGTCAGGCTGCTCCGCCGCTGACGTGCAGCGAAGAAGACAAATTGCGGATCTCGTTTGTTTGTGTATGCGAAATCGGGGAGAGATTGGCTCCCTGATTTCGCTTTCTTGCTATGCCTTCCTCGTGCTAGAAGCAATAAGCGGGCAGATACCTATCCGAGAGGCAATAGAGGGCGCATTTGAAGCCAGTTCCGCATCGGTCGAGGAACAGCAGACAACGCTCGAAGAGTGGTTCGCGAATTGGGCACGACTGGGGTGGTTGTGCCCGATCAATTCAACGAAGAGGGATGGGTGATTATGAGAGAACTGGCAGAGAAGTATTACCGGTTGTTGATCCGCGCCGCCTCGGGCCTACAATCTCCGTTCCTGCTCGCCATGCGGCTGTACTGGGGATGGCAATTCATGCAGACCGGATGGGGGAAGCTGTCCGATATCCATAAGGTTGTGGGCTTCTTTACCCAACTGGGTATACCCGCACCGGCGCTCAACGCATGGTTCGTCTCCGGCCTGGAGTTTGCGGGAGGCCTGATGCTGATTGTCGGCCTGGGCTCCCGCCTTGTTGCGCTACCCCTCGTCATCGACATGATTGCCGCTTACATTACCGCAGATCGTGAGGCGCTGTTCTCGATCGTTTCCAGTCCCGACAAATTTATGGCGGCAGCGCCCTTTACCTTCCTCGTCGCCTCGCTGATCATCTTGATTTTCGGCCCCGGCAAGGCTTCCGTGGATGCCCTGCTTGCAGGAAGGCTCTGGGGGCGTAGGATGGCGCGCGACTTCAGCGGGTCGCCGGCCTTGGCCCAGAACCGATGATGTAACGATCAGGTGAGTTGGGCAAAAATGGACCGCCGCGACGCGTTGTACGGACTGATAGGCCTGGCCGGTTCGAGGGGAATCCTGCGAGGGGCGGACCCGGCGCAGCGACTCGATCTGGGCGGCGCCAGTCTCGAGGTTTATATCAGCTCCGATAATTTCGTCCCCGGCAACTCCGCACTGCTTGACTGGGTGAGGCGATCCGCCCGCGCCGTGATGGCATATTTCAGAAGGTTTCCCGTCGGGCGAGCCCGCCTGTACATTACTGTGACCGAGCGCGGACGCGTGTCGCGCGGGGTGACCTACGGCGAGGACGGAGCGCACATCACCATATCGGTCGGCCGCAATGCAACCAGCGACGATCTGTACAGGGACTGGGAGCTTACCCATGAGATGGTCCACCTCGGTTTCCCTTCAGTAAACCGTTCGCATCACTGGATCGAGGAAGGAATCGCAACCTATGTCGAACCGATCGCACGGGCCGCCATCGGGGTCCTTACCGCCAAAGAGGTTTGGGGCGAGATGCGCCGCGATATACCCCAGGGACTGCCGCAGGCAGGCGATCAAGGGCTGGACCGCACGCACACATGGGGGCGGACCTACTGGGGCGGCGCCCTGTTCTGCCTGTCGGCGGATGTAGAAATCCGCCGACGCACCGGCAACGCCAAAGGTCTTCAGGACGCGCTGCAAGCCATTAACCACGCCGGCGGAACCGTCGAAGCCGAATGGCCCCTTGAGCGGGCCTTACGCATCGGTGATGAAGCCACGCAGGGACGAACACTGACCGAACTCTATCGCAAGATGGCTTCGCAGCCGTTTGCCGTGGACCTGGACAAATTATGGGAACAACTTGGCGTGGGTGAGAACGGCGGCAGAACTATCCTCGACGATCGGGCGCCATTGGCCGGGACTCGCAAGGCCATTTGCGGCGCCACTGAAGCAAGGAGTGAAAAGCAGGAGTGAAATAAGGATGGCCGATTTCGTCCGGAGTCATCTGATCCTGGTCCACGCTACAGAACCTCGCGCAACCCCTGTCATGTCACGCCAAGAACCTTCAACATGACGATCACCTTGCGTTGATTCTCAGGAAGCGGGACG
>JBEKUT010000508.1:0-5096 GCA_049514735.1 Bryobacteraceae bacterium | reverse complement strand
GGCCAACTCTAACGTCACGTTTACTGGATTGAACGGCGTGATTGCGGGCGGCCCGCAACAGACCGTCAACTTAACCACGCAGGCAACCAATCCCGTGACATTCGGCATTCGTTCCGACGCTAACTGGATCAAGGTTTCCGCGCCGGCCAGCACTGTGTCCGCCTCCCAACCGACCCCCTTAACGATCACGATTAACCCGAGCATGTTGAACCAGGCTGGAACCTATGCCGGGACCGTGACCATTCTCTCCGGCGCGGCGCCTCCGCAGTTCATCAACGTGAACGCCACCATCAAGATGGACATCTCGAACGTCGTCGCGTCCGCGAGCCCCAACCCGGTGCAACAGGGCAGCGACGGATATTGGTCCTACACTGTTCAGTTGAAAGAATCCGCGGGAGTGAGCACGCAATTGACTCGCATGCGGATCGACGGAAGAGACTATACCAGCGATATCGCGAGCTGGTTTGGATCGACACAACTCCCCGCCGGAGGAACGCTGCAAGCGCCCCTCAAAGCGAATGTTTTCGCCGTCCCCGATAATCAGATCTTCGAGATCTGGGGCGTCGATAATGCCAGCGGGAAAAATTGGTATCGCTCGTTGACCGTTTCCCTAATCGGGAAGTGACTCTCATCGGCTCTGGAATGCCGCGCGGCATTCCAGAGCCTGCCTTTATCATCCCCGCGTGCTGCCAGCACCGTAAGTTGACCGCAGCGCCGTCCCCGCCTGCGTGTTTCACTATATCCACTCTCATCGCCATGGGTGCGCCGGGCAGGCCCGTCAGAGCCTTCCGCGAGTAAGAAAACTCATTTCAATCACTGTCTATACAGTCGTTTACAAATTACATATTGCAATGTCACTTATTAGAAGACATACTGGAGTCCTCTGACTTAGATGAGGTGTATAGCAAGCACCACACCCGTCATAGGTCGGTTCGATAGCAAGACATTGAGCGAAGACTCATGTTTGACGGAGGAAGCATGTTTGTTTTGTTACTGGCCGGGCTGGTCCTTGCTATGTTGCCATTGGGCGCGAACGCAACGAACCTAGCTGCTAATGGCGGTTTTGAAACCGGAGACTTCACGGATTGGACGATCGCAGGCCCCTTTGCCTGCGTCGGTTCCAACGTCGGCTGTGAACCCCCAGGAGACACGCTGGATGCCGATCCTGGACCGCATACCGGTCTTTATGCGGCATATCTCGGCGGGTCCGGGCCGGACAACGAGTTGGGTCAGACGTTGACTACCACACCGTCTCAGGTTTATACCTTAGGTTTCTTCTTGGCCGCACCGTCTTTCGACGGTTCGTACACTCCTAATTCTTTCACCGTACAGTGGGACGGCAGCGACATCGGTACAATTGTCAACTTAGTAAGTGATGCGTATGTCGAGTACACCTACTCTGTTACTGGCACGGGGACGGACACATTGAATTTCGATAGCTCGAATCAACCGGCCGCCTTCGTGCTTGACGACGTAAGTGTCACTGCGGTGCCAGAGCCCGGCATTTTCGGCCTGTTTGGATTTAGCTTCGCGGCGATGGCGGGGAGAGGGTCTTACCTTTCTTTCCGGTCCAGGCTGTCACCCTGAAAATCGGCGAGCCCCGCACAATGATGCGCACTGACGTTCTTCGCCTTCATCATGACCAATGCCGGAACGTCACCCACCCGTGCGGCCTTACAATTCTCCAATTCAATTCCCTCGACATTGTCGAGCACGAAAGCCGGCCGCCGGTCCTCCTTTATAGTTGACACTTGGACGTCGTTCAATTCGATCCCCTTCGCATGACGGATGAAAAATCCGTACGCCGGCAGAATCCCAAACATGGATGGCTCCGGATATTCTTTCTCGCGCTCCGGAGTATCGTAAGGTTCGCGCGGCGGCACGCCTCCGGAGGCGCGAAAGAAGAAGGTATTCACCAGCTCCGGCGCCTGTTTGGCGACCTGATCGAGCGTCAGCCCGCCGCGGTAAAGAAGCCTGATTCCGCTCAGCGTCACATCCTCCACGTCGTGCCCCGGAATACCGCTAATAATCGACCCGTATCTCGGATCGGCGTTATACGCCACGACATTGCTGATGCGGATTCGCTTGATGGAACCCACCTCTACCCCGGCAGGCGCGCGCAGACGGGCCCCCAGACGAATGAAAATCGGCGCGTTCGAGACATCGCGCATGGTGATGTTGCTCACCGCGACATCCTCAATGTGCGCCCCATCCACGCTCTCAATAGCCAGCCCGCGTGAAGTATCGAAGACCACGTTCGAGATCGCGATATTGCGGAAATCGCCTTCCGATTCGGTGCCGATCTTGATCCGTCCCGTGGGACCATCGCGGTCCGGCGCGCGCTGTACGGTGCGCTTATAGGTCGCGTCCAGCAGTGAACCGATCTCGTATCCGCTGACGAGGCAATTCGTTATCGTAATGTTCTCGCTCGACCGCGCCGCCCCAAGGGCATGCGTTCCTTTGAGCGTGATGGCATCGTCGTTCGGAGAGTTGATGCTGGAATTCGAGATGCGAACGTTGCGGCAGGAATCGATATCGATGCCGTCGCGATTGGTGTCGATCATGACGTTGTCGATGGTCAGATTGTCGACGCCTGTCGCGAGAATTCCAAAGTGCCCGCCGTTCGAGATCGAAAAATCGCGCAGCGTCACGTTATGGCAAAGCTTGAGCGCGATGGTCTTGTTAGGCCCGTCCGATGCCAGGCCGCGCGTCAGCGCCTTCCCTGAAATCCGCCCGCCTCCGACGATCGCGATATTTTCAAGATTCTCGCCCCAGATCAAACTGTTATGAAAATGGCTGTGGCCGAAATCCTGAAACTTGTCCGACGGGTTCGGCTCCGGCGCATCGAAGACGGCCTGGGAGCTCGCTTCGATCAACGCCCCGCGCTCGAGGTGCAGCGTCACGTTGCTGCGCAGCCGTATCGAACCGCTGACCCAGGTTCCGGACGGGATGTAGACGGTCCCGCCACCGGCCGCTACGGCAGCTTCAATCGCCTTGTTGATGGCATCGCGATTCTCCGTCCGTCCGTCGCCTTTGGCGCCGAAGTTGGTCACATCGAAAACTGCCGCGTTCAAACAGGATGCCGCCGCGAATGTCAGCGCGCAAATTGAACTATGCATGCGCTTCATCGATTAACCTGCCCCGTCACCCAATCCGTGACCGCGGCGGAAACGCCTGAGGAATGCAACGGCGCTCCATCCAGCACGGCCGCAACAAAGTTGGCGATGCACGGATAATGCAAGTTGTCGGGCGCAGGAATCTCCTCGACGGCACCCGGATAACTGAGTTGCGGACCATTCAGCGGCGTGAGATTCATCTCGCCCTCGGTGCCTCGGATTCTGAACTCGTCGCGTGCGATCTTCGAATGCCAGCGCACGTCCACCAGCGCCCGCGTGCCGCTTTTATAGTCGATCATCACGGTCGCGTTGTCCTCCACTTGCACGGGTTGGACCAGAGTGGAACGCTGGCCGCATACGCGTTCGGGATCGCCGAAGAAATAGTTCATCAGGTCGATGCGGTGAGACGCAATGTCGAAGAGCGGACCGCCTCCCGCCATCTTAGGATCGATCAGCCAGGCGCGGAAGCCGTTCGTGGGATAGAACCAGTCGTGCGACGTGGCTTCCGCGAGCACCGGCTTGCCGATGGCCCCATCCGCGATGAGTTGCTTCGCCCGCTCCACCTTCCCATACAGACGCCGGTAATAGGAAACTCCAAGCACGCCGCCAGCTTCCAGCGCGGCTGCGTTCATCGCCATCGCCTGCGCATAATTCATGCCCATGGGCTTCTCGCAGAGGACATCTCGACCCGCGCGCAGCGCGGCCAAGGTTTGTTGCTCGTGCAGAAACACTGGTGTCGCGATGTACACGGCCTGAGCATCGGATTCCGCCAGCGCCGCGTTCAGATCGGCGAAGCCCGGCACTCCATATGCTTCGGCGCGCTTTGGATCTCGAGTCACCAGACCCACCAGAGTGCTGCGCGGTTCGGCGAGAATCGCAGGAATGACGCGCTTCACGGCAATGTCGCCGACTCCAACGACCAGCCATTTCAGCATCAGTTCCCCGGCAGTCCCGTGACGTTACGGCAGTCCTTGCACTGCACCTTGCTGCCATCGGCGGTCTGTATTTTGGTGTTCACGAATTGCCAGTTCTCGGCATTTTCGATGCTCCCGGCCACGGCCGCCTGAATGTCGAGATTCGTGAATTTCAAATCCTGCAGCGGCGAGTCCTTATAAGAAGCCACGGAAAAAGCCTGCCGCGAATCGACGGCGGCGATGTTTGCGATGCGAACGTTGCGCAGATGCGGCAAGCCTTTCTCCGGCGGCACAGGCTCGGCGAGCACGCGCCAGTAATCGGGAACGTTGGTCATGCCCTCGGGAATTTTAGCGTAGCTGAAGCTCGGATTCCAATTAAACGTGACGCCAATCACGACGCGGACGCCTTTGATATCCATGTCGTGAACATTGATGTGGTCGATATTTCCGCCACGGGTGCTCGCCGATTTAAACAAGATGCCGTTGCCGACGGACGGCAGCACGTGGATGCGGTACGCCTCCACGTCGCGAATGCCGCCAGATGTTTCACTGCCGAAGGTCAGGCCAGCCGCGCCAGCCCGCACCGTGTTGTCATGGATCACCACTTTCTCAGTGGGGCGATTCACGCGCAGGCCATCGGAATCGCGGCCGGCTTTCAGAACGATCGCGTCGTCGTTGCATTCGATATCGCAGTGCTGCACCAGCACATCGGAAGAAGAGTCGACATCAATGCCATCCGTACTGGGGCCCATCCCGCCGACGTTGTTGCGTATGGTCAGACCGTCGACGTTAACGTTCGTCGAATAGCAAATATGGACCGTCCAGAAACCGGAGCGTTTCAACATCAGGTCCTGCAACTGCACGCCGGACGATTTATAAATCTGGATCAGCCGCGGCCGCGGGCAATCGTAATCGACGGCCCAACGCAGGCCCTTCGGTTCATATTCGGTGCGGCGCATGGTCCAAAATTTGTCCCACCAGACTTTGCCGTTGCCATCGATTGTGCCTTTACCCCAGATCCTGACGTCCGCCTGTTCATAAATGTTGATAAGCGCCGCGGGCCATT
>JBEKUT010000507.1:0-5107 GCA_049514735.1 Bryobacteraceae bacterium | reverse complement strand
GTTGGAGCTGCCCGCGGACCGCGCCAAACCAATGGTCCGAAACTACGCCGGTGATGGCGTCGGCTTCACCATCCCGGATCCGCTGGCTGCACAAGTCCGCGCGTTGGCCTCCTCGCAGGGAGTCACGATGTTCATGCTGGTGCTGTCTGCGTTTGCGACCCTGCTTCATCGCTACAGCTGCCAGGAAGAGGTCGTTATCGGAACGCCGATAGCGGGGCGCGGCCGGCGCGAGGTCGAGTCGCTCATTGGATGCCTTGTGAACACCCTGGTTATGCGTGTCGCCTGCGGCCATGATCCATCGTTTGTGGAATTGTTGACGCGGGTGAAGGAATACGCGCTGGCCGCTTATTCTCATAGTGACTTGCCGTTTGAAAAGCTAGTGGAAGCGCTGAGGCCAAAGCGCTCGCGCAGTCACGCTCCTATCTTTCAGGCGACGCTCACTTTCCTAAACGTTCCTGTGGAATCCGCGAGCATGCCGGGTCTCTCAATGCGAAGGATCGAGGCCCACACTGGCTCTATCGGCCTTGACCTGATGTTATTCGTCGTAGAACACGGTCCTGTCCTCCACGCGACGCTGCAGTATAGTTCGGAATTGTTTGAACGCTCGACCGCGGAACGCATGACCGAGCACTTCGTCGAACTTCTTCGCTCAGCGGTTTCAGACCCCTCCAGCCGGCTGTCGGAACTCCCGTTCATGACCCGCGCCGAACGGGAGCTAGCGCTCGGCGAGTGGAATGCGACGGCGCGAAGTTTCGATACTGAGCCGCTGCTCCATCGGCGCGTATCGGAACTCGCGGCTGAAGACCCGCACGCGATAGCAGCCCTCTTCTCGGGAACCGAGCTGTCCAGATATGAGCTGAACACGCGATCAAATCGGCTGGCGCATCATCTCATATCGCTTGGAATCGGCTACGAAAGCATCGTCGGAGTCTGTTTCGATGACGGATTCGAAATGCTTGTGGCGATTCTAGCCATCTGGAAAGCTGGTGCGGCGTATCTGCCTCTCGACCCTCGATATCCCGCCGCGCGACTCGCATTCCTGATGGAGGATTCTGCTGTTGCGGTGGTCGTGACTAGGAGCGATGTAGCCGAAGTACTGCCTTCCTCACGATCCTATGCCGTGCTGATCGATGAGCACGCCGACGCGATAGCGAGCGAACCAACGTCAGATCCGGACGTTCACGTCGATCCCTTGAATGCCGCCTATATCATCTACACGTCGGGATCCACTGGCCAACCTAAGGGCGTGGTCGTCTCCCACCACGGGCTCCGTAATCTGGTGAACGCGGAAAAGGCGTTGCTTGATCTGAACGAACGCAGCCGCGTCCTAAAGTTTGCATCATTGAACTTCGACGCGTCCGTTTGGGAGATCGCTGGCGCATTAAACGCAGGTGCAATTTTGTGCCTGGCAACGCGCGAAGATCTTCTGCCCGGCCCCGCGCTGGCAGCTGCTGTGCGCGAGAACCACGTCACGCATATAACGCTTCCTCCATCCGTGTTGGCGAGCATGGGAACTGATCTCTCCGTTGGCACCGTGGTAACTGCGGGAGAATCTTGCTCCAGCGACATTGCCGAACGATGGCGCGTAGGGCGGAGATTCGTCAACGCGTACGGCCCTACGGAGAACGCCGTCTGCGCGACGGCTCATGAAATTGACACGGCCCCGCGGCCATCCATCGGTCTGCCGATTTTGAACGTGCGCGCCTACGTAGTGGATAGAAAATTCGAACTGGTTCCCACCGGCGTCCCTGGAGAGCTTCTGTTGGGAGGCGATAGTCTTGCACGAGGCTATTGGAATCGACCCGATCTGACCGCGGAACGCTTCGTACCCAATCCCTTTTCACCGGCCGCGGGCGAGCGTCTCTATCGTACCGGCGACCTGGTGCGGCGGCGTACCAATGGCGAGATCGATTTCCTGGGGCGCTTGGACGAGCAGATCAAGATTCGTGGCTTCCGGATTGAACCGGGTGAAGTGGAGAGCGCTCTGCGATCTCATCCCAGCGTCCGCGATTGTGCGGTCCGCGCCACCGATGGAGACAGGCCGAGCCTGGTTGCTTACGTGGTTCCGGAAGCGGAAACACAATTTGATCCGGTAGAACTGCGCACTTACCTTCTCAATCGGCTGCCGGAACAAATGGCGCCATCCGGATTCGTGGCGCTCCATGCGATTCCTCTGACCCCCAGCGGCAAGGTTGACCGCAAGGCTCTTCCGATGCTAGACGAGTCCTACAGCCGATCGGCCGCATACGAGCCGCCGATCACGCCCACTGAAGAAATTCTGGCCGCGATCTGGTCGCAAGTTCTAGGCGCGGAAAAGGTCGGCAGGAACGATAATTACTTCACAATCGGTGGCGACTCCATTCGAGCAGTCCAAGTCGCCGCGAAGGCGCAAGAGCGCGGGCTTGCGGTGGCCGTTCATGATTTATTCGAAACGCCCACTATCGCGGCGCTGGCGAAAGCCGTCGAGCATTCCGAGGCCGCCGCTCCGCACGAGAACGCTCCTTTCTGTTTAATCTCCGCCGAGGATCGCGCGTTAGTGCCCCCTGACATCGAGGATGCGTTCCCGCTCACACCGCTTCAGATGGGCATGGCATTCCATGCGGACTACGCTGCCGGAACGTCGGTCTACCATGACGTATTCACCTTCCATTTGCGTGCCGCCTTTGACCTCGATCTTTTCCGCAAAGCCTACCAGCAACTCATCGAGGCGCACCCGGCTCTCCGAACCAGGTTTGATTTCGTGTCCTTCTCCGAGCCGCTGCAACTCGTGGAAAAACATCGTGGCGCTGAAATCTTGGTTTTCGACTTGCGTGCGCTGGAACCGGATTCCCAGGAACAGGCTCTCACAGAATGGTTCGACAAAGAGAAGCACACTCCCATCGACCTGACAAGAGAGTCGTTCCGCCTCGTTGTCCACAAACGTTCAGAGGAGACGTTTCAATTTTCGGTAGGGCTTCATCACGCCAATTCCGACGGGTGGAGTGGCGCCACGCTCCTCTCCGAAATGTTCCGCTGTTACGAAGCGCTTCTGGATGGTCGTCCCATTGACCTGCCAAAGCCGGAATCCAATTATCGCGACTTTGTCGTTCTCACACGCGAGGCTATCGAGGATGAGGCGGCAAACCGCTATTGGCGCGAGAAACTGCGCGATACATCCGATTCCGCGCTGGTCCGCTGGAACAGTGGCGACCTGCGCGCCGAAGCGGAGACCACCGCGTATCCGATTCCACTTTCCAAAGAGCTTTCGGATGCTCTGTTGAATCTGGCTCGACGCCTCGCAGTTCCCGTAAAGAGCGTTCTACTGGCGGCTCACCTAAAGGTGATGAGTCTTTGGGATTCTAAGGGCGATGCGAGTACCGGCTTATCCACCAGTGGCCGTCCGGAGAGAGCCGATGGTGAGCGGGTGATCGGGCTTTTTCTAAACACCGTGCCGCTGCGCGTCGAGATGCGTGATGAACCCTGGACCGATCTCATCTTGAGAGTGTACGCCGAGGAGCGCGACATGGTCCCCTACCGCCGCTTTTCATTAGTCGAAATGCAAAAGCTGGTGAACCGCGCGCCGCTTTTCGAAGCGTCGTTCAACTTCATTCACTTTCATGTCGTAAGTGCCGTACGTGCGCTGCGCAGGATCGAGGTATTGCAGACCCGCAGTTTTGCGGCAACCAACATCCCTCTGCTGACCATGTTCCTGATGGACCATGACGGCTCCCAACTCCGTCAATCGATTTTCTATTCGCCGAGTCAGTTCCCCCGTGAGCAGATTTCCGCGTTGGCGGCCACCTATCACGCCGTCCTTAATGAGTTAGTGGATCACTCTGGCGCCAATCATCTGTCTGCGATTTGGAATCAGCCCGAACTCGTGCAAGCGAACCGCACTTACTGGGATCTCAACGCGGATCGAGTTCACAAGGTATCGTTGGCACCGGACTATGAGCGCATTCCAAATCAGGCGCTCGTGTACTCTCGAGTGGAGCAAGAGCTGAGTAACTCGGCAATCGCGGAGGATAACTCAGAAGCTGCGACTTTATGCTTCGCGGCCTGGATTGCTCTGCTGGCGCGTTACACAGGACAGGAATTGCTTACGTTGCTAGCCGAGCGCGATGGGCTTGTGGCTCCAATCACGTGCCGCGTAACGTCTGAGACAACTCTCCGGACGCTGGCGCAACAACTGAACGCTGAGTTCCGCCTGGCTGGCTTACACAGAGCCCTGGCAAACGGCGACAGCATCGAAGACGTCTACGGATCTCTGCCCATCGCGTTTGGTGTTACAGACAGCGGTGCCGAGTTGTCGATTGGTATGGGCACCGATAATGTATGGCTCCGGTATAACTCAAGTCTGTATTCCCAGATCACCGCCTCGCGAATTCTTCTCCACCTCGTGTCCATTGTCGATCAGATGCCGCGGAACATGACACTGTCAATTGCAGACCTTAGATTTGTTTCATCCTCCGAGCTGAGCCCGCGACGCCGTCAGAGCCGTAATACCCTTCGTCAACGGAACGCTGCTGCCGCCGAATAGAATCTACTAAAAAACAATCGCTTCATGGCAACCACTATTCAGGGTTATCGTCTATCGCCTCATCAGAAACGTTTGTGGAGCCGGGACTACGCTACGCATCGTTCAGAAATTGTTTTTAGACTGGAAGGCGGCCTCGATTCGGAGCGCTTGCGGACAGCTCTCCAAGCGCTCGTTGCGCGCCACTCCATACTACGGACGTCGTTTGAAGTTCCGAAAGGGATTTCGATGCCCGTGCAGGTGGTGGACACCGGTATCGATGGTTTTCAAGCAAACCTGTCCCAAAGTGGGCCTAAGAGTTTCAGCCTCAGAATCAGCGCGCCGAGCCTGTGCGTGGATTCCGAGTCTCTCGAAAACCTTGCAGATGAATTGTGGTCGCTTTACAACGGCCAGGAGCTGCCGCCGCCCGAGATTGAGTACATTCAATTCTCCGAGTGGGCGAATGAGCTTGCGGACAATGCTCAATCCATGTCCGTTCTGGAACTGGAACAGCGCGAAATCGCCATGGAACGCTGGCGCAGCCTTTGGAAAAGCGCGGCGGAATCTCCTATCCCCTTTGCAGCCACCGCGCGCGAAGCCCGCTTCGACATC
>JBEKUT010000506.1:0-5126 GCA_049514735.1 Bryobacteraceae bacterium | reverse complement strand
CAAAAGTCACTATGAGAAAATCCTATGGGTTCCGAACCTTTCGAGTCACCGAACTAGCGCTTTATCATTCACTTGGCAAACTGCCCGAACCGGAACTCACCCACAGATTTTTCTGACGAATCGAAATAGGATGTGGCGGCCACGGTGAGCGCACAGGCTATGTTTTGAGGGAATGCATTAAACCATGCGGCCGCCTGGCGATTCAGGAACGGTTGCTGCCAGAGATAGATCGAATAGCTCATAAGACCGATCTGTACAAGCACTACATTGTTCAGTATCCGCCCGATCACGCTCCTGTGATTCTGTATACACCAGTCGATGGTCAACGCGATAGAAGTGTTCAAAAGGGTCATTCCAATTAGCATGTTCAACTTCGTCGATAACACGCTAAACAGGAGCGATCCGGCTATCAGCAATGGCAGCGCCGCGGATCTTTGAAACCGGGCGTACCGCAAATGTTTCCTGAGCGGATCTTGAAGTAGCGCAAGGGCGCATCCTGTAGCCAGTGCGTCTGCCACCGTAGGAAATGAATAGTTGATTCGCCAGGTTTCCGCTGGTAAAAAAAGAAGGATGGCGCATCTAAGCACTGGCGAAAATATCATCACGCCCAATGCAGCGTTGAGCCGCTGGCGAGATCCGAGGCTGCGCATGACAAGAGGCCAAAGAAGATAGAACTGCTCTTCGACGGAAAGCGACCAGAGGTGCCCTAGAAGCCACGCGGGGTCTCGCCGCCAGTTGATAGTATATGTGGCGGCCGAGACCAAGGTCCTTCCCGTTCATCGCTACTAAGCCGATGAGCGATGCCAGCAAGATTGTCAGCATGTAGGTGTAAGCTGAAGGGAAAATACGAAGAGACCTGCGAATCCAAAACTGTCCGATTGAAATTCCGCCATTACATTCTTTCTTCAACAGTAAGTGGGTAATGATGAAACCGGAGATCACGAAAAACATTCGGACACCCAGGTAACCGACATCAATCTTTGAATTTAGAAATACCGGTGCGCCACGCGTACCCCGCAGGTGGCCGGCTAGCACAAGAATAATTGAGAGCGCCCGTAGCCCATCGAGAGAGGGGATGCGTTGGGGGAAGCGAGGAGACGAGGCGGTGTTATTCGAAACTCTCAACACACTCCAGGTTAGTTTAGCGTGACTGCATAATCAATTCATCTGTTAGCCAATTTGGGCTACTGGCTTGAGCTATATAACGGAGCGATGGAGATGAGAGCCAGTCCGGCTAAAAAAAGGATCAGCATCAATGCCAGCAGGATACGCACGTTCTGACGCGCTCCCGCGAACTCTTTCCAGACGATCAGGCCCCACAAGGCGCTGACCATGGTGGCGCCTTGTCCGATGGCGTAGCTCACGGCGGGGCCCACCTGGACCTCTTTGGGCGAACTGGCGGCCGCGAAATTTGCAATCGTGCCGGCGCACCAGACTAATCCGCCCGCGATTCCGAGAAGGTGCTGTTTGGCGGTGCCCTTGAAATACGCAGTCATCGGAATCGGCTTGCCCTGAATCGGCAAATTCAGAAAGTACAGATTGAACACGAACGTGGAGATGAAAACTCCGATCGCGAAGACGAAGGCGATCGAATAGGGGCCGAGCCCAAATCCGATGTCACCGCCCGCTTTCCCGATTTCGACGAGGGGATAGAACGATCCCATCAGCACGCCGCTGATCAGGCTCAACACGATTCCCTTCGCGCCGCTTTTCTTCTTTCGCTTAATTTTCCTGTCCGCAGGCGCGGCTTGGGCGGCGAGCGCTTCGGCTTCGGAAGCTTTGTGGGCCATATGCTGTTGGTAAGCGATGGCGTCCACCACGATGGCCGCAAGCACGATCGCAACGCCGATGCCGAGCAGGACCGGATTGGCCTGCGGATTCAGGAAGTAGTTCCAAACCACGCCCACCACTAGCGCGAGTCCGATGCCGACGGGAAAAGCAACAGCCATACCAGCTACTGCGATGGCAGCCACCAGCAGCATGTTGGCGAGGTTGAACACCACGCCCGCGGCCAGGCCGAAGGCGATCTTGCGATTGCCTGCCACCATCATGTTGTCCACGAAAGTGAGCGATGAATCGCCCATGGAGCCGAAGGTCAGCGCCGCGATGGTGGCCATGATCAGCACGCCTACTGCATAATCGTAATAGAAAAGCTCAAAGCGCCATTTGCCGGCGAGCTTGAATGTATTCGCCCAGGAACCCCAACAGAGCATCGTGAAAACGATCAGAAGCAGGGCAACGCCGTACGTGGTTGGAAGTATCATGAAAACCGGAAGCGAAGCGAAATTTTATCACGTTGCCGGAACGTGGCGTGAGTATATTTAAGAAACCGCTCCCTGCCGGTCACGGCTCGGAAACGGGGTCCGGTCACGGCTCGGAAACGGGGTCCGGTCACGGCTCGGAAACGGGGTCCGGTCACGGCTCGGGAGGGAGCGGGCAGTGCGGAACGAAGCGCGACGCTCAGTGTCCGGAGGGAGGCGCTTCGGGCTCGGCCTTCAATGGAAAATGCGCGCCTTCGGGAATCGGCGCCAGCATCTGTTCTTTCCGGTAAATCAATGTGGAAGTGTTATAACTGGCGATCTCGAATCCGTGCCCGTGCGTAATCGCGTCGGTGGGGCAGGCCTCGACGCAATAGCCGCAGAAAATGCAACGATTGTAATCGATGTTGTAGACCTTCGCATAACGCTCACCCCCGCTGATACGAAGCTCGTCGGTGTTTTCCGCCGCTTCGATATAGATGCAATCCGCCGGGCAAGCGGCTGCGCATAGAAAGCAGGCGACGCACTTCTCCAGGCCGTTTTCATCGCGCTGCAAAACGTGAACGCCACGGTAGCGCTGTTGAAGTTCGGGGGGCGCTTCGGGATAGAGGTCCGTGATGGTGGGGTTGAGCATCTCGCGAAACGTGATACCCATACCCTTCGCGATAGCCGAGGCGCCTTGCAACGCTTCCGTGATTTTCGAGGGCATTTCTGCTCTTAGGTTAGCAAAGGTCCCAACCTGGGACCTAGTTCTTCGAGCCTCAACCCGCCTTGAACTCGGGGACGTGTTCGTCCCTGTGGAATGGCGGGACGTTCATGCGCTTTCCGATTTCCTCCAGATCGCGCTTCGAGAAGCCCGCGAACGATTTCGAGACCGTGCCGTCCGTTTCGGTCACGAAAAGAGTCGGCACGGTGCTTATCCCAAACGCATTGCTCGCCGGATAACCTTCCCGGGAGGGATCGATCAGGACCGGAAATGTAACCCCGAAACGCTCGTTAAAAACCTTGGTGGATTTGGCGTCGTCCTGCGTGACGCCGATCACCTGAATGGCTTCATTGCGCGAGAGGCGCTCGAGAAAAGGAAAAGTCAACTGGCAAACTGGACAACTGACTTTGAAAAACGCCAGCAACACCGGACCCTGTTCCAGTACGAGATCCAGAGATCGCTCGTTTCCTTCCAGATCCTTCAGCGCGAAGCGCGGAGCGTGCATTCCGGGTCCGATGATTCCGCCGCCTTCCGAGTAGGATTTCATCCGCGCCGCTCAGCTTTCCTTTTGCTGTTGGACGAAGTTGAGAATATCGAACCGCTTAATCTCGCGCTCCGGGAAAAAGCTGTTGATGGCGTCCTGCTCGTCGCCGAAGATCTCGAAAATGGTGGAGAGTTTCGTGAGCAGCAGCAGTTCGATGTTGCGCTTGTTCAGCTTGAGCAGCTTTACCGTCCCCCCCGCTTTCTGGAGCGTGGTGTAGCAGATGACCATGCTGCCCAACCCCGTGCTGTCGATATAATCGACTTCCGCAAGATCCAGAACGATCTGATTCTTAGCCTGCGCTACTTCCTGATTGATGGACTCCCGCAGGCGGACGGAGGGCTCTCCCACGATGAGCCGTCCCTTCAAATCGAGAATGATGATGCCTTCTTTTTCGCGTGAATGTATCTCGAAGTTCATCGGCACCTTCTCAGTTTACAGGGTTTGGGTGTCCCGGATGCTCAATCGATTCGCTGGTCCGGTCCTGAACCTCCGGAACGTAGTTAATCGGACTAGCCGGGAGGGTCACGGTGAAGGTCGTTCCGTTCTGAGGCTCGCTCTGCACGTCGATGGTTCCTCCATGCGCCTTTACGATCCAGGCTACGAAGCTCAAGCCCAGGCCGAGTCCCTTTTCCGGATCGGAGGAAGGCACGCGATAAAACCGGTCGAAAATGTGCGGGATGTTCTCCGATGCGATACCGACGCCGTTGTCATCGACGATCAATTTGACGGAATCGCCCGCGAGCGCCACGGTGACATTCACGCGTCCGCCGGACGGGGTGTATTTGATGGCATTCGAGAGCAGATTGGTGACTAGCCGCTCCATCTGGACGCGATCGGCGTAAATGGAGCAATGCCGGTCCGGCAGGGAAGTGGACAACAGGACGTTCGACGATTCGCCGACAATCTGATACTGCTCCGCCAGATCGCGCACCATCTCACAGAGATCGACATCGGCCTTGTTCAGGATCAGTTGACCCGACTCGGCTTGGGACAGCATCAACAGTGCGCGCACGATGTTGGAGAGACGCTCCACGTCTTCGAGAGCATTCACCATGGCGTCGCGATACTGCTCCGTTGTGGTCGCCGTGAACAACGCAACTTCTAATTGGCCGCGCACTACTGTGAGAGGAGTGCGCAGTTCGTGAGAAACGTCTGCGGAGAATTGGCGCATCTGTTCGAAGGAGAGATTCAAGCGCTCCATCATGCGATTGAAGGATTCGACAAGGCGGTCCAGCTCATCGCGCGCGCCGCGCGTTTGCAAACGCATATTGAGATTGGAGTGCGTGATCCGCTCGGCGGTCTCGGCTACCTGGTTCACCGGATACAGCGCGCGTCCTGCGAGGAACCATCCGAACAATGCACTTATTGCGATGGCCAGCGGCAGAATGGTGAAGTAATTCCGCGTGAACTCTTTCAGCGCCTTCTGGCTGTTCTCGGTGGACCGGCCCACGGCGACATAGTACGTGTGATGAGTCTCACTCACTACCGGGCCCGAGATGATCATGTAGGGAACGCCGCCGGGGCCGTAGCGGAGCTGAATTCTCTTATGCCCGGACTGTAGAACGGATTTTATGTATTCCGGCGAATCGTATCCGATGCTCGTGTAGATCTGCGACCA
>JBEKUT010000505.1:0-5191 GCA_049514735.1 Bryobacteraceae bacterium | reverse complement strand
GCGAAAGCAACTTCTTCGCGCGGGTGGACACCGGGGCCTCCTTCTGCGTTTTTCAGCGCCTGCATGCTGAAACGGTTGGGATCGCGGTCGAGTCAGGTATCCGGATTCGGATCTCGACCGTCACGGGCGGTTTCCTCGCGTATGCACACCGAGTTGCTTTGAGCGTGCTTGGCATCGAGGTGGAGGCGACGGTTTGTTTCGCCGAAGATCCACCGATACCGCTCGGCCGCCTGCGAATTGGTTTGGTGCACCACGACCGGTGGCTTTATGTGAGCCACTACGACGATGTTACCGATGATGAAAGATAGATTGCTCGACCTGCGCTAAAGCAAGCGGACCGCCTTTGCGACCCGGCTGCACCCGAAGAAAATTGCGAACTTCGTCGCGGATGCGACGTATTCACCTAGAGAGAACCATATGGAATCCTTCAGCAATCTTCTCCGGCATGTCATCCGCCGCTTGATGCGTTCGCCGCTGTTCACCATCGTTACGCTCATCACGATTGGGATCGGGGTCGGCGCAAACACCGCGATCTTCAGCGTCGTGAACGGAATTGTTCTAAAGCCCCTGCCATATGCCGATCCGGCGCGCCTCGTGAGCGTGTGGCAAACCGCGCCGGGCATCAACATTAAAGACTTGAACGCATCTCCCTCCGACTACTTCACGTTCAAAGAAGAGAATCATACCTTTCAGCAGTTCGGTCTCTATAATTCAGACAGCGTCAGCATCACCGGACTCGCGGCCCCGGAACGGGCGCAGAGCTTCGAGGTAACGGAAGGCACGCTCAATGCGTTCGGAGTACAGCCGGCACTGGGCCGCTGGTTCACCACGCAAGACGACACGCCAGGCACCCCTGAGACCGCCATCCTCTCGTACGGTTATTGGCAGCGCAAGTTCGGGGGCGACCCGGCGGCAATCGGCCGCGAGATTCGCGTGGACGGCTCGCCAAAAACAATCATCGGCGTGATGCCACAGAGTTTCCGGTTTCTCGATGAGCAGCCCGATCTCATCCTGCCGCTGCGGTTTGAACGCGGCAAGACCTTCCTCGGCAACTTCAGTTACCGCGCCATCGCGAGGCTCAAGTCCGGTGTGACGCTGGCCCAGGCCAACGCCGATGTCGCGCGCATGATTCCTATCGTGAACACCAAATTCGCGCCGCCGTCCGGATTCAGCGTCAAGTTGTTCGACGATGCGCGCATCCAGCCCAGCGTCCGCCCGTTGAAACAGGACGTCGTGGGCGACCTTGGTAAAGTGCTATGGGTGCTGATGGGAAGCATCGGCGTCGTGCTGTTGATCGCTTGCGCGAATGTAGCGAACCTGCTGCTGGTACGCGCGGAAGGGCGTCAACAGGAGTTCGCGGTGCGCGTGGCTCTGGGAGCCGGCTCGAAACAGATCGCTCGTGAACTTCTGACGGAGAGCGTTCTTCTCGGGCTGCTCGGCGGCCTTGCCGGGCTGGGACTTGCATACGGAGCGCTGCGGCTTCTGGTGTCAATTGGACCCGGACATTTGCCCCGGTTGGAGAACGTCACAATCGATCTTCAAGCGCTGCTGTTCACCCTCGCGCTGTCGCTGCTTGCGGGCGTGTTGTTCGGACTGATTCCCGTTTTCCGCTACGCCCGCGCAGGCGTGGCTACCGCTCTCCGCGCCGGTGGACGAACCATAAGCCAAAGCAAGGAGACGCATCGCACGCGGAACGCGTTGGTGGTGCTGCAAACGGCGCTGGCCGTCGTGTTGTTGATCGGTTCCGGCCTGATGATCCGCACCTTCCAGGCGTTGCGGCGCGTGAATCCGGGATTCACCAAGGCCGAGGAATTGCAGACCCTCGCGATCTTTATTCCGGATGTCCAGGTCAAGGAGCCCGAGCGCGTCCTGCGAATGCAGCAGGAGATTCAGCGGCGGCTCTCCGAGATTCCCGGCGTCGCGTCGGCGGCCTTCGCCAACTCTGTCCCAGACGATGGCAGCAGCAGCGCCGATGTGTTGTACCCGGAGGATCGCCACTACAAAGAAGGCCAGCTTCCACCGATCCGCAGGTACAAGTTTGTCGCGCCTGGCTTTTTCGAGACCATGGGCACTCCCATGGTAGCCGGCCGCGACCTCACCTGGGCAGACCTCTACGACAAACGTAATGTCGTGATGGTGTCTGAGAATTTCGCCCGCGAGTTGTGGCGCACACCGTCGGCGGCGCTCGGCAAGCGGATCAGGGAAGGCATGGACGATCCCTGGCGCGAAATCGTCGGCGTCGTCGCGGATGTGCACAGCGATGGTCCGGATCAGCCCGCGGCCGCGACCATCTACTGGCCCGTGATGATGAAAACGTTCTGGGGCAATGCGCAATTCATGCAGCGCTATGTCGTCTACGCCATTCGCAGCAACCGCGCTGGCACGGAGAGTTTTCTTGGACAAATCAAGAAGGCGGTCTGGGCGGTCGATCCCGATCTGCCGCTGGCCCACGTTCGGACTCAGCAGGAGCTTTACCGCAAATCGATGGAACGCAGCTCGTTCACGCTCGTGATGCTGGCGATCGCGGGCGGCATGGCATTCCTGCTCGGCATCGTCGGCATCTACGGCGTGATCTCGTATTCGGTAACGCAGCGGAGCCGCGAGATGGGGATTCGAATCGCGCTGGGCGCTCAGCGGAATGCATTACAGGCGATGATCGTTCGCGATGGCGTGCTGCTGGGGGCCATCGGTCTCGCTCTGGGACTCGCTGCGGCCGCGGCCCTGACGCAAATCATGACTTCGTTCCTGTTTGACGTCAGCCGGCTCGACGTTCTGACCTATTGCGCCGTTTCCGCGGGCTTGCTGCTATCGGCGGGGCTGGCAAGTTATCTGCCGGCCCGCAGGGCATCGGGCATGGATCCGGTGATCGCTTTGCGGGCCGAATAGCGGCCCGGCCCGTTGAGCGATCGGCCCTCGCTAGTATGTCCCTACTATTGACCTGCCATGCCCCGCCCCTTAACCTTGTGGAGCGATGCGTCGCATCCTCAAAATCCTGGCGGGCATAGCGGCCGTATATCTCGCCGCCCTCGCGAGCCTCTATGCCATAATGACTCTCCCGCCGGAGCGCTTCGCCCGCATCGTCGCGGCGCTGCCCTCGCCCCTGTTCATGGTCCTTCCATTTCCCCCCATGTGGAACATCGCCCGCGCCGGACATCTCAGCGTTGGCGCGCCCGCGCCGGACTTCGACCTCGCCACCTTGGACAAATCCGCCCGTGTGCGCCTCTCCTCCTTCCGGGGCAACAAGCCGGTGGTGCTGATCTTCGGCAGCTACACCTGACCGCCTTTTCGCCGGGAGGCTCCCGCGCTCGACAAGCTTTACAAGGCCTACCAGGACCAGGTAGCGTTCTACATCGTGTACATTCTCGAAGCCCACGCCGCCGACGTCTGGCAGATGCCGTCCAACGTCAGCCAGCACGTGGTCTTCGCCAGCCCCAGGAATCTGGATGAGCGCTACGGCGTGGCGAGCTCCTGCGTCCGCAACCTGCATCTCTCAATTCCGGCCCTGATCGACAACTTCGATAACAGCACCGAAACAGCCTACACCGGTTGGCCCGACCGTCTCTATCTGATCGGACGCGACGGACGAGTAGCCTTCAAGACCGCCCCTGGTCCGTTCGGGTTCGACCCCAACGCACTCGAAGCGGAGCTGCGCAAAACCGCGCCAACCCACCGAGCCGGCCTGCCGGGCGCATAATCACTCATCTGGACCACGAACTTCTCGCACCCGGGCCCTCTCCATCGAACTTCGCAACAAAGCGTTGATTCGAGTCTGATAGCCCTTGCCTTGTCCTTTGAGCCAGGCAAGAACGTCCGCGTCCACCCGGATCGTAAGGGGCTTCTTGATGGGCCTATAGAACTTCCCCACAACCGCCTTGCTCCAATCGAGCGCCGGCGGAATGTCCGCAGTGTCGATCTCGCGGTCTTTCATCCGCTTCAGCGCCCGGATCTCATCCGCCTGAGCGTTTTTGGCTCTTTGCATATGCTCGCCTTTCATGCGCGATTGCCTTTCGTGCCGAGATCAGCCGTATCGCCTCGCCGCTGGCGTCGTCCCGATAGGTATGGGCCACAAACAATAGAACGCCGGAGACCATTCCAACCGTCTGCCATCGCTCTTCAATCGTGCTTCTCCCATTGTACATACGTTTCAGTGCATACTTTCCGCTAAAGGCGCCGTCGATACTCGTGATCGCGGCGGTTCACTCCATGGATTTCCTGTTAACCTGCAATTGCCGTCGCCTACATTTGCGGTAAGCGCGGGTGCGAATGTCCGGTGATCTGCACTCCGGAAGAACTAATCGGAGGATAAACATGCTACGGGATCACATCGTCGATGAAGTCTGGCGCATTCGCGAGGACGAAGCTGCCAAGCACGGGTTTAACATAAAGGCGATCCTCGCCGCCGCGAAGAAGCGGCAACGGCGCTCCCGGCACAAGGTTGTGTCGTTCGCCTCTGGACAACACGACCCTGAAAGCTCAGCGCCCGGGAATCGTCGAAAACAAAACCGGCCGTCTCAAACCTGACTTTTTGTTTTGCCTGGCCGGATTCCATACCAGTGACATGGTTGGAATCGTACAATGGATCGGCATGCCGGAGATCGATCCGCTCCGCAGAATCCCGTTTCTGTACCACTTCACCGACCGGCGCAACCTGGAACTGATACGGCAAAGGGGAGGGCTGTTTCCGCTCGCGGAGCTTGAGGATGCCGGGCTTGAAATCCCGGCGCCGGGCAGCGATGAATGAAGCCGCCTCGTTGATCGGCGAAGGAATCTGCACCGCTATGTGCATCTGTGCTTCAAGAGCAACCATCCGATGGAATTCGTGGCAAGGCAGGAAGGCAGGATCGGCGACAGCATTTTCCTGCAAGTGCATGCGAGCGTTATCCACTGGGACGGTGTGCTTTTCTGTCCAGGCATGGCGAATACGAACGGCATTACCTTCCATAGAATCGACGCAGCGCGTGGGATGATCGATTACGAAGTTCTGTACTCCCGCACAAACTGGAGCGACCCGCTGGTGCAACAGCGATTGCAGGCCGCCGAGAAGTATGAAATTCCGGTTCCAAGGGCGATACCGCTCGACCTTATAAGGAACCTTCCCAATGGCTGAGAGACCAATCTTCATCCCGGCGCCCGACAGTCCCGAACTGGTAAAAGAGATTCCGATGCGGCTGACATGGCATCCCGGCTTCGC
>JBEKUT010000504.1:0-5192 GCA_049514735.1 Bryobacteraceae bacterium | reverse complement strand
TGGGCGACATTCCGGCCAGCGGTGGGGTTGTCTTGCTCGATGTGTTTAACAGCGTCTTCAAATTGGCCGGCGGCTTCGGTCGTCCACCGGATCGGTCTCACGATTGAAACAGCCTGTCGATACGGTTAACGACGTCTTTGTGCTCAACAAACTCGCCGCGGTCGGCTTGCTCGATGCCTCTTTGCACTCCTGCAATGAAGCGGGTCTGATTTTCGAGCATCCGGGTAACGGTTTCTCTCACCAGTTGCTCGGCATCCTTGCCATTAGCAAGGGCCACTTGGTGGAGCCGCGTTTCAACGTCGGGCGAGAAATGTACTTCCATGCCTTCAAGGTACGCGAAAACCGGGAATGAGGCAACCCAGGAAACGCAAAAGCGCCGGAAATCCGCCGTAGCGGATCCGGAGCAGGCGGTCGGCTTTAGGGCACGGGCAGTGGACGCAAGAGCAGGGCGTTGATGAGGCTGAAAATCGCGGCGTTGCCTCCGGTCGCCAGCGCCAGCGTTAATAGCGCCACTGCAGTGAAGGCCGGCGTCTTGCGCAGCATGCGGGCGGCGAGGATCAGGTCGCGGCGAGAATCGTCGAAGGCCATAATTTACTCGTAGCGGATCGCCGTCATTGGATCGATCCGCGACGCTCGAATCGCTGGAATCAGCGACGCCGCGGACGCTATCGTAACCAGTAACAGCGCGGCTGCGGATAATATGACGGGGTTGCGTGGCGAGGTGCTGTAAAGGAAGCTCGCGATGAAGCGGGAGGCTGCTAGCGAGGCGATGAGTCCGGCGAGGCAGCCTCCGATCGCGATGGCGATGTTTTCTTGGCAGACGAGTTTCAGTACGTTATTGCGTTGCGCTCCGAGGGCCATGCGGATGCCGATTTCTCCGGTGCGGCGCGCCGTGGTATAGGCGAGGGTCCCGTAGAGTCCGACGGCGGTGATCAATAGTGCGAGGGCGGCGAAGAAGAGGGCGAGGAGCGCCATCATGCGTTCGGAGGCTAGCGACTCGTCAATCAAGCCTTCCATGCTGGAGGCTTCGGGGGCGGGGACTTCGGGCGCGATGCGGCGAACGATGGATCGGGCGGCGGCGATGACAGGGCCGGGTGCTCCGTTGATTCGAACGAGGGCAGTATAGGAATCCTTGTTCATGCCCTGCGTGATGGATGAATAGACGGCGGGAACGGAGGCCTCGCGTAGGTTCGCGTATTTTGTGTCGGCTACGACGCCTACGATTTCGGACTCCTTTTTATCTTCAACGATGCGCTGGCCGAGAGGATTGCGGTTGGGGAAAAGTATATGCGCGGCTGCCTCATTTATTATCGAGACGCGGCCGGATTTATCGGTATCGTTCCATCCGAATTCACGTCCGGCAAGCAGCGGCGTCCTCATAGCGGCAAAGTATCCGGGCCCCACTTGATTCCTATACAGTTCGTGGGAAGGTTGTCCTGGCGGAGCGATATCGGATGTCCACCATGAATTCGAGATCGGCACGACGTTCACGTATGTCGCTCGAGCGACGCCGGGCAATCGCGATAGCTCTTCGGAGACCTGCCGATAGACGCGGACGAGGGGTTCTCCACTACGCGACTGCTTTTCCATGTCCATCGATAGCATCAATAGGCCGCGAGGTTCGAAGCCGACGGGCACATCGTGCAGTTGGACGAGGCTGTAGCCGAGGAGTCCGGCGCCTGATACCAATACAAGTGCCAGTCCGACTTCGCCGGCGAGCAGGACGCGGGGCCAAACGTGGCGGCGTTCTCCTCCGCGTAGCGAGGCACTCGCTTCGCGCAGGCGTTCCTGGAGGGCTCGGCTTGTGGATCGCAGAGCGGGTAGGAGACCTGTCAGGATGGTGGCAACGGCCGCGATTGCGGCAGTAAAGATGAGAACGCGCGAATCGGGCGAGACGTCGAATTGCATGGGATTATCCTGCGTGCTGAGGAATTGCACCAGGGCTCGGCTGAGGAGCGGGGATAAGGCGAATCCGAGTAGCGAGCCGGTTGTCGCGAGGAGCAGGGTTTCCGTTAGCAGTTGTTGAAGGAGCCGGCCGCGGCTCGCGCCGAGAGCGAAACGCGTGGCGATCTCGCGTTCGCGTGCCGCTGCACGGGCGAGCAGCAGGCTCGCGAGATTCAGACAGGCAATCAGCAGCACGACGCCAACGAGTGACATCAGGACCATCAGAGGTTTGCGGAAGCGCAGGCGCATGTAGGAATAGCCGGTTGCGCCGGGCTCCGCGGCGATATACAACTCCGAACGTTTGCGATTGTTGAAGCGCCAGTTAGGGTCGGGGATTGTTGCCATGAACGTCTGTTGGGAAGTGGCGCGAAGGAATGCGTCGGCCTGGGTTTGCGAGACGCCGGGGCGCAGGCGGCCGCCGACTCGAAGCCACCAGGAATGCCAGCCACTTGCTGTGTTGTTGTAGGGTGCATCGACCAAGGGTTCTAGCGCGAGAGCGATAAAGACATCCGGCTTGGTACCGACTTCCGTGCTCGCGAAGCTCTCCGGCATCACGGCTACGATCGTAAACGCAACATTGTCGAGAATGACCTTGCGGCCGAGTACGTGGGCGTCGCCGTTGAACCAGGTTTGCCAGAAGCGATGGGTGATGACAGCCGTTGGCCCGTTGGAGCCACCTTCGGGCTGGTCGTCGGCGGGCGTCAGATAGCGCCCCAATTCGGGAGGGACTTGAAGGGCGGTGAAAAACCGGCCGCTGACGAGTTGTCCTCTGATGCGTTCCGTCGCTGTCGCGCCGCGCGTTTGAAAGGTGTGGCCGCTGAAGGCGAAGAGGTCCGAAAAGACTGGCTGGGTATGCGATTCCAGGTAGCGCACCAGCGGCACGCAGAAGGCGTACTCATCCGCATCGATTCGCAGCAGCGTGAGGCGGTCAGCCTGCGGGATGGGCAGGGGACGCAACAGCAGGGCGTCGATCAGGCTGAAAATGGCGGCGTTGCCTCCGATCGCGAGCGCCAGCGTTAAGAGCGCGACGGCAGTGAAGGCGGGCGTCTTGCGCAGCATGCGGGCGGCAAGGATCAGGTCGCGGCGAAGGTCGTCGAAGCTCATATTTGCTCGTGACGGATCGCCGTCATTGGAACGATGCGCGACGCTCGAATCGCTGGAATCAGCGACGCGGCGGACGCTATCGTAACCAGTAACAGCGCGGCTACGGATATTATGACGGGATTGCGCGGCGAGGTGTTGTAAAGAAAGCTCGCGATGAAGCGTGAGGCTGCTAGTGAGGCGATGAGTCCGGCGAGGAAGCCTCCGATCGCGATGGCGATGTTTTCTTGGCAGACGAGTTTCAGTACGCTATTGCGTTGCGCTCCGAGGGCCATGCGGATTCCGATTTCGCCGGTGCGGCGTGCGCTGGTGTAGGCGAGAGTCCCGTAGAGTCCGACTGCGGTGATCAGAAGCGCAAAAGCGGCGAAGAAGAGGGCGAGAAGCGCCATCATGCGTTCGGAGGCTAGCGACTCGTCAATCAAGCCTTCCATGTTGGAGGCTTCGGGGGCGGGGACTTCAGGGGCGATGCGGCGGACGATGGATCTCCCGGCCGCGATGACGGGACCGGGAGCTCCGTTGATTCGGACCAAGGCAGTATACGAATCCTTGTTCATGCCCTGCGTGATGGATGAATAGACGCCGGGAACGGAGGCCTCGCGGAGGTTCGCATATTTTGTGTCGGCAACGACGCCTACGATGTCGGACTCCTTTTTATCTTCCACGATTCGCTGGCGACTACTGAAGGGCATTCTCATAGTCATCTCAGGCCCGCCCGCTCCAACTCTGACGAGACTTGGACTTTGGCCTGGTTTGCGGAACGTCAGTCATCCCGTGACGCATAACCTGCGGCCCACCGTATTCGGGAATGCGAAGAGCCTTGTGCAAGAGCATACGTTTTCCTTTAGTCTCGCGTGCCTTACTAGAGATCGCGGAAGGAGCGCAATGCGGCACGTGCAACCGGGCTCGCCCCACTCTGGTACAAAATGGTCTTCTCTGCGACAACCAGCGGTTCCGGACAACCTCGGATCTGGCTGCTCGGCGCGTACATCGTTTCCGCATCCGGAGCCTTGTCCGTAGAGCTTCTATTGGCTTCACAATCCTCCGGAATTCTTCATTGGCTGGCACCCGGGCCGAGCGTTGTGACGCGCGTTCCGGTCTCTGGCGTGTCGTGCGGCGAGGGGGCGGTGGGAGGAACTGAACTCATGGAGGCCTCCTTTACTTACGCTTTATTCAGCGCGCCTGACCATCGCGGCGCTGTTCCCAGGCAGAAAGCTTGACGCCTTCAACTGGTTATTCTTCTAATATAGGTCGCAGCGGCTGCACCGTAAATGACTGAAACGCCGTAAATGTTTACCTTCAGTCCAATTTCGCATGATCCATTTCTTGACGTTATTCGTCAGCGTCGTCCGAGCGCTACGTTATGGGAGGGACTGATGCCGTGGGACGATGGGGCTTATCGTTTCGCAAGAGAGACGACTTGCTGTTTTGTTGGGTGGAACGGGGCGAGTGCCTGTTGACACGCCCACTCGTTGCGCCCCTGCATCTGCAGACCGATGACTTCGTTCCGGTTCGTACCTCGACGCCGTTCGCGCTTACCTCGGACCCATCCATGGAGCCTGTAGACAGCGAGACGGCGGTTGCGGCTTCAAATAATACCCGGATAAAGCTCAGCGAGGGCTCGGACTCCCCCGTGACCCTGCGCGGCGGCAGGTTTGTGTTCGATACAGCGAACGATGACCTTCTGATGGGCTTGCTTCCGCCACTGCTTCACGTCGCGTCTGGCGAAACTTCCTCCTGGCGTGTGCGCTCTCTATTGAAGATGAATGAGATGGAGTCTCTGCAGCCGGGACCCGGCAGCGAGTTCATCATCGTGCGCCTGATGGAACTGATTTTGGCGGAGATACTCCGGAGTGAGGCGCTGCGGATGAACGAACAGCGTACAGAGTTGCTCGCCGGCCTTGCCGATCCAGTAACGGCCCGGGCTCTCTCGGCTATGCACAAAGACGTAGCGCATGAGTGGACCGTCTCCGGTCTGGCTCGGCTGTGCGGTGTCTCGCGTTCCGCCCTCGCCTCCCGGTTTCGAGAGCGTGGGGACGGCGCCGATCGAGTACCTGCTGCATTGGAGGATGGCTCTGGCCATGGATGAGCTACGCCGCGGAACGCGGAGCATCGGCGAAATTGCCTTGGCTGTTGGCTTCCGGTTTTCG
>JBEKUT010000503.1:0-5207 GCA_049514735.1 Bryobacteraceae bacterium | reverse complement strand
GCAGTGACCACCGCGTTCTTAATAAGATCGATTACCGATGTGGTGCCATCTCCGAAGTTGTTCACAACCAGAAATTGGTCCCCGTATGACATCGCGATATCGGTCGGCCCCGAGCCCACCGTGTACGTGTTGAGCACCTTAAACGTCGCAGTATCGACAACTACGACTGTACCCGGCGCACTAACTTGGCTGGTGATGTAGGCGCGCGTGCCGGTGGAGTTGAACGCGATACCCGTGGATTGAGGAACGCCGATATTGATAATTTCGGTGTTTGACAACGTGTCGATAACGTCTGTCGAAGCTCCGAGCGGAGAAGTGATCCAAAGCTGCGCCCCGTCGGGCGTCAGAGTTACTCCCTGAGCATACGGAATCGTCTTAATGGTCGTAATCACTGTGTTGGAAGTCAGGTCAATCACCATCACCACCGGATTATCGGTATTGAAGCTGGTCACGTAGGCGCGTGTCCCATCCGATGAAATTGCGATCCCATCGGGATTAATCGATGGATCGGTATTCAATGTAAAACTGACTTTATTTGTCGATAGATTGATAAAGTTAACTGCATTGTCAAAACTCGTTACCAGAGCGGTGGATCCATCGGGAGTTATGGCAACCTGCAGCGGCCGGGTAACTACTGGAATGGTCGCCTTGATTTGAAATGGACAGGTGGAGATGCGCGTCACCAGCGCGTTGGTATGAACCGTCCGAAACACATCGGGAAAAGAGGAATCGCATCCAGGCGTAGCAGAAGATGGAACCGGCGGGACGAAAGGCAGGTCGCGGAACTGTTGCGGAAGATAGGCAATTCCCGATCCCGCCGCGCGAGGTTTCACGGCGTATCCGTTCGGACCACTGGGACTACCGGCGGGAAATGCGGAAGCTTGGGAATTCGGCTGCGGGGGCGAGCCAGGAGTCGAGCAATCCCATTGGCTGGGGTTGAAATTGGGGGATGGGTCGCTCGATACGATTGTTGGATTGTTGCCGCTGTAAGTCATGAGCGCCGGCTTGTTGTCGATACAGGCGACCCAAAAGCCGGGGAAGTTATCTTCTTTAGTCTCGTCGCAATCGCAGCTCTCTAAAACGAACCAGCCCAGGCTCAACGCGATGCCGAACCCCATCAGTTTCGTGGAAGTTGTCAGCCGGATGTTCATTGCAGCACCACCGTCTTTCCGACGATCGAATAATAGGATGTCAAGCCCACGTCGAGGCCGCTGGCATTCAGGTTCTGAACGCTGGAACCGGCCAGCGTCAAGAGATAGATGACATCCTTCGACTGCAGTGGATTCGGACGAGTCACAGGCAGGTTGGAAAGTATATCCGTAGGAACGGTAAAGCTGTTTGACCCGAGTGGCGCAATACAAACGAAAACAGCGCTGGAATTAGTTGGCAGATCCTCGCCGAAGCCCAGAATCCCAACTACCTGGCCGCTATCGCCGCCGCTCCACGACAGCGTTAAAGGTTGCGTTCGACTGACAACATTGGTGGTGCTGCGATTAGTCCAGGTCAAAGGCTGAGGGATCGTGAACGAAGTCGAAAACGCCCCGATATCGGTTCCCCCAAAGCCTTTCAGGCTATAGGATCCGGGATCTAAATAAAGTGAGCTGGGCAGAATGCCGTTTGAGATCATGCCTCCCAGATAACCGGCCCTGGCGCCCGAGAAGCCGTAGGTGAGAGTCTTCGGTCCATTAGGTCCGGTCAGAAGCAATGGAGCGCCAAAATCCAACGGCATTGTCGTTGGCGACATTCCCGGCAGCGCATCGCCGTTGAGCATGTCGCCTTGATGCGTATAAACGGTGCAGCTTCCGGAAGGCGGAAACGCGAGCGCGGGATTAAAAGGGAACGGCTCCTTATTCGGCTCGAACGCAAAAGAGACATGATAATCGGCGGTGACATCCACGGGTGCGCTGACGCCGACATCGTGGTGCGTGGTTGCGCGTGTGGCGATGGCCTCACCCAGTCTCGCTCCACCGATAAAGCTCGAAGTGACTTGCGGAAGCACATCCGTTGTGCAGGTCGCCGCGCTGGGATTAATCGCCATGCTCACGAAATTGCTGATCGTGACGCCGCCGGTTCGCACATACACTGGCACCCAGCAACCCGTAGGAGCGTTGCTCGGAATTGTGAACACCACCTGATCGGTACCCGCGCAACAAGGAGTTCGTCCGCTGTAGAGCACCGGCGCTGACACGCCGCCGACAAATACTTCCACTTTGATAGGAAGGTTACCCGCTGGAGGAGCGACGTTGTCTCCTCCCGTCACAGGACCCAGCCCCGTACCCCAAAGCGTGATCGCTTGCCCGTTCTTGGCGGTGATGGTGGGTGAGTTGATTGGCTGGTTGCTGGCCGAAATGTAATTCTGAAGGATGCCGGGACCCAAGCCCGTTCCGAGCGCCGTGAAGATGCCGAAATCGCTGTTGACGATCCGAACGGGCGACATGTTGCCTCGGGAATTGTTAACAACAACCTGAACGGAGGCCGCGCCCAAGGGAGCGTTGGACGGCATAATCGCGTTGATCTGGGATGCGCTCACATAGAGTGGAATTGCGCTCACGCTAGTGGATCCCTGAACAACGTTGATGGAAACGCCGCCAAGCGAGGTTCCGAGCGGGAATGAGTTCACGCTCACCGGTTGAGACGGCCCAAGATTCGCCCCGAACAACGTGAATATCGAGCCTTGCGCGATAGCGCCTCCCGGAATACCGGCGGGTGTGTAACTGGCCGCATTGTAAATCGAGCGGCTGTAGATCAACGGTGGCTGCGCGAAGGCGCTGGATATCAGCGTCAAACCGGCTAAGCACGCCGCACGGTGCAGAAACGCATGACGGCACATGTGTCCTTTCCTCCGAATCCGCCGGGAGTCCCGCGCGACTTATCGGTGTTAATCCGCGTTCATCGGCGGCCTAATACCTACGCGACCCCCGATCAACTCTTAAAGAAATGCACCACCTTCTTCCCGGCTTCATCGGTGTAGTAGATCGTCACCTTGCCGGCCTTCTCCAAACCCTTGCCGCTCTCCTTGACTGCGCGGTCGGTGAGATGATAGGTCTCCTCCGCACCCTCGGCGGTTTTCACACTGACGGTTTTCGCCCCGTGATCGACGCTCTTCACCGTGACTTCACCCACCTTCAGACCGTCCTTGCCGACGTGATCCACCTCTTCAGCCGTCTTCACCCCACCTTTTTCGGTATAATGCACGACTACTTCATCGCCTTCCTTGATACCGGAGAAAGCGTCCTTGGTTCCCTTGGCGGTGGCCTCGGCGCCGTGCGCGACGGTGCGCCCGACAAAGTGAAACGTGTGTTCGGTTCCGTCCGCAGTCTTCATAACCGCCGTCTTCGTGCCGCGGTCGACCGTCTTGACCGTGACTACAACCGCACTCGCGACATCGTCGGCGGCAAACGCGTTGCACGCGAAAAATGCGGAAGCCAACAGCAGCGTGGCAGCAAAATGTTTTGACATGGCTATCTCTCTTTCAGGTTCATTCTAACGTAACTTTCCGCGTTTGACGTTACTTCCTTAAAAGCGCAAAGGCCGCGATCCCGCGGCGCCACACAAACCAGGAACTTGCGATCGGGCAGAGCGGGTCGCGGTCCGTTTTGCGCGAGTTCTTTAAAGGCGTTAAAAAACTCTTGCGAACTCCGCGATTCCCGGTTATATTTAGAAAATCGGTATTCCTACTATGCGCAGCAACGTACACAGCACGGCGACATTGGCATCCCAAATAAAGGTCGATGGCCCCGGCACTGTGTCGTTCCCGGTTCTCACTAGAGCCTAGTCCCGCAACCAAATTTTCAAAATTTTACTAGCAGCGCTGCGGAGGCGTATTGTATGGCCACACTTGTTGTCGAAGAGCCCAGGTCTTCGATCTGGCAATCCTTAATCGAAGCGATTCGTGGTACCCAGCAGGATTTCACGCAGGGACCGATTAGCCGCGCGGTCTTTCTGCTCGCGATTCCCATGGTTCTCGAGATGTTGATGGAATCGCTATTCGCGATCGTGGACGTGTTTTGGGTCACCCGGCTGGGGTCCGACGCGGTCGCCACGGTCGGACTCACCGAATCGATGCTGACGCTGGTGTTTTCAGTTGCTATCGGCATCAGCATGTCGACCACCGCGATGGTGGCGCGGCGCACCGGCGAAAAAGACTCGCGCGGAGCTTCAACAGCCGCGGTGCAGGCCATCATACTCGGCACTACACTCGCCGTTCTGATGGGTGTTCCTGGATTTTTTCTAGCGCCGAAGCTGCTGGCGTTCATGGGAGCGCCCGCCACTGTAATCACGACGGGACATCGCTATACATCGATCGTGTTTGGCGGTTCCATCGCGGTCATGATGCTCTTCCTCAATAATGCGATTTTTCGCGGAGCGGGAGACGCTTCGGCCGCAATGCGCGTGCTGTGGATCGCGAACGCGATCAACCTGTTACTGGATCCTTGTTTTATCTTCGGGCTGGGACCGTTTCCCGCACTGGGCGTGACGGGAGCAGCGGTATCGACGCTCATTGGCCGCTCTATCGGCGTGCTGTACCAGTTCCGGATAATGACGAATGGACGCAGCCGTATCCGTGTCGCTCTCGCGGATTTTCGAATCGTGCCGCGAGTGATCGCGGCGCTCGCCCGCGTCTCGACGAACGGCATCCTGCAATTCGCGGTCGCGCATACGAGCTGGATCTTGCTGGTGCGAATCATCAGCGCGTTTGGGAGCGTCGCACTGGCCGGCTACACCATCGGCATTCGCATTTTCATATTCGTGATTCTGCCTGCGTGGGGACTGAGCGGAGCGGCGGCAACCATGGTGGGGCAGAACCTTGGAGCGAAGAAACCGGACCGCGCCGAGCGGGCCGTCTGGACGACGTGTTTCTATAACATGGCCTTTCTGGGTTGCGTCGGCGTCGCATTTATCGCGTTTCCCCAGGCGATCGCCGGGTTGTTCACCAATGATGCGGCGGTGTTGGGATATGCGGTCGACTGTCTGCGCATTGTCGCATGGGGGAATCTGGCATACGCGTTGGGAATGGTGATGCTGCAGGCGTTCAACGGCGCGGGGGACACCGTAACTCCCACCCTCATCAACGTGGCCGGGTTCTGGTTCTGCGAAATCCCGCTCGCGTATGGATTGGCGTTCGGCGCTCACATGGGAGTGCGCGGGGTTTTCACGTCGATTCCGATTGCGGAGGCGTTTATTTCGCTGCTGAGTTTCGCGCTGTT
>JBEKUT010000502.1:0-5208 GCA_049514735.1 Bryobacteraceae bacterium | reverse complement strand
GAATTATAGGTTGGTGGGCGGCGGCAACTTGATTGTAGCCGCACGCCCTTGCCGGCTGAGCGCTATCCGCGCAGGGAAGTCAGCGGACTCACCCGCGTCGCCCGTAGCGCGGGACCCCAGCAGGCCGCCGCCGCGACAACCATGAACACCGCGCACGCGCACGCCAGGCTGGGCGCGTCGAAAGGGCTGGTCCGGTACAGCCATCCGCTGAGGAAGCGCGCCGCTGCCGTCATCAGCAACACTCCCGCGGCGATTCCCAGTGCTGCGATTCCGAGCCCTTGCCGCAGCACAAGACGCATCACGCCCCACATGTTCGAGCCCAGCGCCATGCGTACTCCGAATTCGTGCCGGCGGCACACCGTAACGTAACTCAGCGCGCCGTAAAGGCCGATGGCGGCGAGCAGCAGCGTGCTCGCGGCAAAAGCCACTAGCACATACATCAGAAATCGCTGCGGCGCTACCGATAGCAGCAGATAATCGTCCAGTGTGCGCACGTTTTCCACGGGCACGCTTCGATCCATTCGCCGCACTACCGCGCGCAGCATCCGCGCTGTGTCGTCCGGGCCGCCCGATGTCCGCACCACCAACGTCATATCGTTGATTGGGAATTGCGCCAGCGGAACATATACTTCCGGTGTCGCCTGCACGCCCAAGGCATCGTGAAGCACATCGCCCACCACGCCTGAAACAAGTTTCGGCGCATCCCCGCCCCAACCCAAGTGAAGCAGCGAGCCCACCGGCTGACGCCCCCGCAGAAAGCGCGCCGCGAAAGCGCGATTCACAACCACTATTTCCGGTTGACCACTCCGATCCGAAGCTAGGGGGTAGCGGCCCTCCAGCAGCGGAATGCGCAGCGTGCGGAAATAGTCCGGGTCCACGAACCGCAGGTCCGCCGAAGCTCTCTCTTGCGTCCTGGCGCCGATCGCCTCTACTTGAGTGCTGTTATTCTGGCCGCTCAAAGGGAGCGATTGAGCGACGCTCGCGGCCACCACGTTCGGTTCACGTCTCATCTGCTCAAGCAAGTCCGTATAGAACCGCGTCACCTTTTCCGAGCCCTGCCGATACGCCGCTGGCGGCAGACTGACCGAGGCGGTTAATACGTTGTGCGGGTCGAAACCGCGCGGCGTATGAAGAATGCGCCAGAAACTACCGCTCAGCACCACGGCCGAACAGCCCAGCATCGTGCTCAAAGCAATCTGCCCCGCGATCAGCAGTGTACTCGGACGCCGTATACTCGGATGCAAGGCCCGTGCACTATTCTTGAGCGTCCCCATCAAGTCGTGCCGCTGGGCTGCCGCCGCCGGGACGACGCCGAAAACCAGACCCGTCAGAACGGAGAGAGCCACGGCGTAAAGCAGCATCGCGCCATCCGCGTGAACCATACTCAGACGGGGCGTATCCGGCGGAGCGATTTTCGTAAAAAGGGCTACCAGGGTCCCCGCCAGCAAGGCGCCACTAGCCCCGCCCACGAGTGCCAATACCAGGCTTTCCACTAGCAATTGCCTGACTATCCGGGAAGGCCGCGCGCCCAACGCCGCACGCAACGCAAACTCACGGCTGCGCGCCACTGCGCTTACCAGAAGCAATGTCGCCGCGTTCGCACAACTGACGGCCAATACGCAGAAGACTGCGCCATACAAGGTCCACATCAGTGGACGGACGCGGCCCACCACGTCTTCGATTGCCGCGCTCACGCGCACCCCTTCTTTGAGGTCCACGACTGGATGCTGCCGCGCCACGTTCCTCGCGATTACGCCCATCTCCGCTTGCGCTTCCGCCACCGTCACGCCCGGCTTGAGTCGCCCCAACGCCGCCTCATAGCGCGGATAGCTGCGGCTCTTGCGAATACTGCCGCCCCAAGCGCCCGGTTGCGCGTCCACCGCTACCGTAACCCAGTAGTTTGCGGCATCGCTGTGTACCGGGAACGCCAGCGCGGAGGGGATCACGCCAATTACGCGGTATCCTACGCCATCCAGAATCACGGACCGACCCAGCACGTCTTCGGATCCCTGAAGCTGCGTTCGCCACAACGCGTCGCTGACGATCACCGCACGCCCGCTGCCCGGATCATCCTCAGTCTCGTTGAACAAGCGGCCGCGCAGCGGCGTTACGCCGAGCAAGCGGAACAGATCGGCCGAAACCACCGCGCCATAGACGCGCTGCGCCTGGCCCCGCTCAGTCAGCGTGGCAGAATCGGGAGCGTACACCGCCATTCCCTGGAAACTCCGGCTCGCCGATCTCCAGTCTTCGAAATTCGGGTAACTGACGCCTTCGCTTTCCCCCTTTTCGACCTGGTGAACGACAACCAGGTCCTTCGCGCCGGCAAACGGCAGCGGTTCCAGCACCACAGCCTTGATCACGCTGAAGACCGCTGTATTAATGCCGATTCCGAGCGCCACGGTGGCCACCAACGCCACCGTCTTCACTGGTGTCTTGCGCAGCATTCGCAATGCGAGTCGAACATCGGCCGCAATATCTTCCATGACGCCGCCGCCGCGGACGTCGAAGCCCTGTTCGTGCATGCTGAGAGCCGCGCCGAAGCCCCTTCGCGCCGCCTCGTTCGCCGCAGACGGGTCCATTCCGCCGCGCGTCAGATCGGCCGCGCGCATGGCGATATGAAATTCGCGTTCCTCGGCGATCTCGCCATGGATCTCCTCGCGACGCCACAAAGCACGGGCGCGCGCCAGAATTTGTCTCAGCATCGAACTGCTCCGAGGATTTTCGCCACCGCCAGCGAGAGATGTTCCCAATGCTGCTCCTCTTCCTTCAACTGCTTTCGCCCGCTCCGCGTCAGATTGTAGAAACGCGCCCGCCGGCCATTCTCGCTCACGCCCCATTCCGCCTCGATCCACCCGCGCTGCTCGCTGCGATAGAGTGCCGGATACAAGGTTCCCTCTTCCACCAGAAGCATCCCTTCGGCCAGTTGCTGGATGCGCTGCCCGATTCCATACCCGTGCATCGGTCCCAGCGAGAGGGTTTTCAAGAGCAGCAAGTCCAGCGTCCCCTGCGGCAAGTCCGGTTTCTTCTTGTTCATACTATTTGCTTCTAGGGAAGAAGTATGACACAACGCCCCCTAGAAGGTCAAGGTAACCGCTAGCCTTTATTTCCGGTACTGAATTGCGGGCATCGACGGCGCAAAATGGTTGTAGTCGCAGGTCAACTCTTCGCCAGTCGCGATCGCCCGCGCCGTGCGATAACAACCCGCGTCTTCATCGAACACCAAATTCGGATGCGCGGAGTGGTTCACGAAATATTCCAACTCGACAATGTTGAACCCCAGCGTCGAGTAAATGTAAACGCCGTCCTGCTTCACCGCGTATTGCCGGATCATCTTGCGGATCCCAACCGGCTGCGCCCGTACATCCGCTTCGGTCAAATGGACAAGTTCGGGAGGCTGCGGCAATTCAATAGGATTGATGCCTTTCGGAATGCGGCGAATCGCAAAAACGCCGACGCCGTGGTGCGCCGAGGGTTGCAAACGGCAGTAGACTTTTTTAAGATTCCGCAGGAGCGTGCGCTTGCTCATGCTCGGACTTAATCGACGCGCACCCGATCGCCCGATTGCAACCCGGAAAGCACGGCCACCTGCGATTCATTGCGGATACCCAGTGTGACCTGCCGCTCCACGAATCTGCCGCCGTCACTCACTCGCACAAACGCGCGTCCATCGCGATTTTCAACCGCGGAAACAGGGATCGTGAGAACGTTATCCGCGCTCTCGATGGTCACATCGCCCGACGCCGAAAGATCTGGAATCACTCGGGGATCGTAACCCGCAATCGTAATGTTCACCGGCACGTTGCGGATGTAATAATTCTGCATCCAGCTCCCCGTAGCCAGCGCGCCGATGCTGTAAACCGACCCGGGCAACTCCAGATCCGGAAACGCATCGAAGCGCACCTTCACGTGCTGGCCGACGCGCAGATCGGTGGCCTCCACCTGATTCGCGTTCGCTTCCACCTGCATGCTCTTCGGGTCCACAACCTTCATGAATAGCTGACCGGGCCCCAATTGATCGCCCTGGTCCACTTGCCCCATGTCCCCACCGCGCCAGATAGGCTGCATCACTGCCAGGCCATCCATGGAAGCCCGGATCGTGAACTTCTTCAAATCGTCCTGATGCCGCGTCAGATGCCGGCGCTGCCGCGCTGCCGTAATATCGAGAATCCGAATCTCCGCCTCGAACGATTTCTTCTGTTCCGCGACGCTCTTCAACAACTCCGTATAGCGGGCCTCGGTCTGCTGAACGTTCAGCTCCAGCAAATCGCGCTCGATCTGCGTCAGAATTCCCGCGGGCTTCGCGTCCAAAGAAGCCTTTTCCATATCGGCTTTGGCCTGCCGCAGCGTCTGCTGCAGAGATTCCCATTCGATCGCCTGCTCGGCCTTGCGCTTCAGAACGTCCGCATCGGCCTGCTTCACCAGATCGATCACATCGTCGATATGATCCGCGGTGAACTGCCCATCGATGGTCGCGATCTGCTCGCCCTTCCTGACAAAGGTCCCGGCTTTGATCAGCGTCAACAGCACCAGGCGATTCGAATCCGCCAGGCGCGGCCGCGGAGCGTTGATGTTGACGTAATGACGCGCCGAAGTCTGACCCGTGAGCCGGATGGTGCGCGCGATCGATGCCGGAGCGACCGTCGCCACTTTGAACGCCGATGTTTTCGATTTAGGGGCCTGCTGTTTGCCCTGAAGCATGTACAGCGCCCCGCCGCCCATCGCCAGAACCGCGGCGAGCAGTAGGATTTTGAGCCGCATTGACAGCCAGCCGAAACGTGTCGCTTAAACTGTTAGGATACTATGCCCAGCCGAAAACGAAGCGCGTGACGCCGCAAATCGCCGTCGCGTCCTCCAAGGCTCGATGGACCGCTCTGATAGCGGCCATGCTCGGCTACATGCTGGACGCTCTCGACGTCCTGCTCTATGTTTTCGCCGTCCAAACGCTGCGCGCCGAGTTTCACTGGACCAACACCACTGCCGGACTTGTCAGTTCCGCAACTTTGATCGCCTCTGCGTTCGGAGGAATCGTGGCCGGCATCGTTTCCGATCGCATCGGACGCCGCCGCACGCTGATTTATACGATCCTGACCTACTCGATTGCATCGGCCGGATCGGCGACATCCAGTGGCCTCGTAACCCTGCTCTTCTGGCGCGCCCTCATCGGCCTCGGACTAGGAGGCGAATGGTCGGCCGGTGCCGTGCTGGTCG
>JBEKUT010000501.1:0-5235 GCA_049514735.1 Bryobacteraceae bacterium | reverse complement strand
ACGTTCTTCGTGATGGTGGTTGCGGCCGCCGAGGCAGCCGTTGGTCTGGCGATCATCCTGACGGTGTTCAAGAATCGCCGGACTCTCGAAATCGACGAAGTCAGTTCGATGAAATACTGAGCGACCCTAATGTATCTTTGGCTCATCCCAATACTTCCATTCTGCGGTTTCCTGATCAACGGCATTTTCGGCAAGCATATGTCGAAGACCCTTGTGAACGTCTTTGCGCTTGGATCTGTCGCGCTCGCTTTCGCATGGGTTCTGAAGACCGTATTCGGCCTGATGCCGCTGGAACACGCCTACATCGAGCATTACTACAACTGGATTCAAAGCGGCGCACTTACGATCGGCGTCGATTTTGCGGTCGACCGTTTGACTGCGGTGATGCTGCTGATCGTCACCGGCGTCGGGTTGCTCATCCATATATATGCCACCGGCTACATGGCCCACGAGGGCGGCTATTATCGCTTCTTCGCCTACATGAACCTGTTCATGTTTTTCATGCTGGTGCTGGTGCTGGGCGGGAACTATCTGCTGCTGTTCGTCGGATGGGAAGGCGTGGGATTGTGCAGCTACCTGCTGATCGGGTTCTACTTCCAGGAGCAGTTTGCGACCACCGCGGGCAACAAGGCGTTCATCGTAAATCGTATCGGCGACTTTGGATTTACGCTGGCCCTGTTTCTTATCTTCAGGCAATTCGGGTCTTTGGATTTTGGAACTGTGTTCGGCAAGGTAGCTAGTGTGCCGGTGGAAGCGAGCGGCGGCGTGCTGACGTTGATCGGATTCCTGCTGTTGTTGGGCGCGTGCGGTAAATCGGCGCAGATCCCGTTGTTTGTCTGGTTGCCCGATGCCATGGCCGGTCCCACTCCCGTTTCGGCATTGATTCACGCGGCCACGATGGTGACGGCCGGTGTCTACATGACAGCGCGATCGTCGCAGATTTATCTGCACGCACCGATGGCGATGGAAGGAATCGCGGTGATCGGCATCGCGACGGCGTTCTTCGCGGCGACCATCGGCTTGACGCAGTTCGATATCAAGAAAGTTTACGCGTACTCGACTGTATCGCAGCTTGGATACATGTTCGTCGGCGTCGGCACGGGCGCGTTTGCGGCTGGCATTTATCATCTGATGACGCACGCGTTTTTCAAAGCACTGCTCTTCCTGGGCGCGGGCAGCGTGATTCACGCGTTAAGCGGCGAACAGGATTTGCGCAACATGGGCGGTCTACGCAAGAAGACGCCGATCACGTTTTGGACGCTGGTGGCCGCGAGTCTAGCGATCTCGGGCATCCCGCCGTTTGCCGGATTTTATAGCAAGGACGAAATTCTCGCGTCGGCTTATCATTACCAACCGTGGATGTATTGGGTCGGCGTGATCACGGCGGGGATGACTGCGTTTTATGTGTTCCGCGCGTTATTCCTGGCGTTCTTCGGCGATTATCGCGGCAAGGCGCATCCGCACGAATCGCCACTGTCAATGACCGGGCCTCTGATGGTGCTGGGGGTCTTGTCATTCATCGGCGGGTTCACGTTCAAGATTCCACAGTTCCTGGAACCTTTGTTTCCCGAGAGCAAGGTGCCCGATGAGGTCTGGCTGATGCCAGTATCGGTATCCTTCGGTGTGATCGGCATCGCCATCGCTTATACATTTTATGTCTGGAAGCCCGGGCTCGCCGATTCCGTCTCGAATGCTTTTGGCGGACTGTACAAGCTGGTCTACAACAAATACTTCGTCGACGAAGTGTACAACGCGACCGTGGTCCAACCCCTCGTTCAGGGCTCGCGTACGGTGTTGTGGCGCGGCGTTGACGTCGGAATTATCGACGGCATTGTGAACGGCGTGGGGGCCCGATCGAAGGGCGTCGGCGGAATCCTCAAATTGATACAAGGTGGCAACGTCCGAGCCTACGCTGCGTGGGTGGTGTTTGGCTGCGTCTTGCTCCTGCTAGCGATCGGGTTTGGCGGAGGCGTGCGATGAACCTGCTTCAGATCACGATGTTTCTTCCGCTGGCCGGATTTTTCGGAGCGATGCTGATCCCGAAAGACAAGGTCGACGCGATCCGCTGGTTCGCGCTGATATTGTCACTGTTGACTTTTGTGGTTTCGCTCGCGCTGATCGGGCCGTTCTGGTTCGCCAATCCTACGGGTTTCGTGTTTCAAACAAATGAGCCGTGGATTGCGTCGCCATCCATTCACTATCACATGGGTATCGACGGCATCAGCCTGTGGCTGGTCATTTTGACGACGCTGCTCACGCCGATCTGCGTGATGATCTCGTGGCGCTCCATCACAAAATATCCCAAGGAATTTTTCGCGTTCCTGCTGTTGCTCGAATTCGGACTGATCGGCGTCTTTGTGTCGCTCGACCTGTTTCTGTTTTACGTGTTCTGGGAAGTGTCGCTGGTGCCGATGTATTTCCTGGTCGGCGTCTGGGGGCACGACCGGCGCATTTACGCTGCCGTGAAGTTCTTCCTATACACCATGGCCGGCTCGTTCATGATGCTGATCGGCATCATCTATCTGTATGGGAAGGCGGGCGGCACTTTCGACTATCAGACAATTCTCGGATCGCTGATGAACGGAAAGATCGCGTTGAGCAGCGGCGAGCAGTTCTGGCTGTTCATGGCCTTCTTCATCGCGTTCGCCATCAAGGTTCCGTTGTTCCCGCTCCACACTTGGTTGCCCGATGCGCACGTGGAAGCGCCCACGGCCGGCTCCGTGATGCTGGCGTCCGTCATGCTGAAGATGGGCACCTACGGGCTGTTGCGATTCTGCGTTCCGATGTTCCCCAACGCCGCGCGTCAGAATGCGCCGTGGATCGTGGTGCTGGCGATCGTCGGGATTATTTATGGGGCGCTGGTCGCGATGGTGCAGCCGAACATGAAGAAGCTGGTGGCGTACTCATCGGTGAGCCATTTGGGATTTGTCGTGCTCGGGATCTTTTCTTTCACGCAGCAGGGGATGGATGGCGCGGTGTATCAAATGCTGAATCACGGCGTCTCGACGGGCGCGCTGTTCATACTCGTCGGGTTTCTGTATGAGCGGCAGCACTCGCTCGAGATCAAGGACTACGGGGGTGTGGCCAATGTCGCGCCGTGGCTGGCGACGGTCTTTCTGATCACCACGCTGGCCAGCATCGGTTTGCCGATGCTGAATAATTTTATTGGCGAGTATCTGGTGCTGCAGGGAGTGTCGCTGGTGCAGTTCAACGGGGCCGTATTCGCGGCGATCGGCGTGATCTTGTCGGCGTGCTACATGCTGTGGCTCTACCAGCGCTTGTTCTATGGCAAGGCTTCGGAATCGGTGGCCCATCACATAGGCGATATTTCGGGCCGCGAATGGGCCGCGATATTTCCTCTGCTCGCACTGATGCTTTGGATGGGCACCTATACGCAGACTTTTCTTCCCTCGATCGGCGCGGTGAATGCGCATTATGTCGTCGAGCAGGCGCATGCGTCTCCGCAAGCGCCGCCGAAATTGGCGATGGCCAAGGAGACGGTGCATGCCCATTAACACGCCTCCGGTTGAGGATTATCTTCGGATACTGCCCGAAATCATCATGACGATAGCGGGCACGCTCATCATGATCCTGCAGGTGCTGTTGCCGGAGGAGAAGCCGAAGTCGTCCCTGGGGCATCTGTCGCTAATTGCATTCCTCGCCGCTCTGGTGGGCGCGCTTTACTCCAGCAACTTCGTGGGGACGGGATTTTCAGGGATGATCGTCATCGACGGGTACGCGACGTTCTTTCGCGTGCTGGTGATCGGCGTCGGCATCCTCAGCGTCCTTTCGGCGTATCAATACTTGAGCCGCGAGCGCGCCAATCAGGGCGAATATTACGCGCTGCTGCTTTTCTCGGTGGTGGGCCAATGCGTCATGGTAACGGCCAGCGAACTGATTATGCTGTTTATCGGGCTGGAGATTTCGTCGATCGCAACGTACGTGCTCGCCGGCTACCTGCGCGACGACAAGCGCGGGAACGAAGCGTCGCTGAAGTATTTTCTGTTAGGCTCATTCGCTACCGCGTTTCTGCTCTACGGAGTCGCGTGGATTTACGGCATCACGGGTAGCACGAATATATTCGCAATCGCGCGCTCGCTGCGGACGCCTCCGTTTCCAAACAGCGCGCTGGTCGGCACAGCGGCCGCGCTGATGTTTGTCGGATTTGCGTTCAAGGTATCCGCCGCGCCATTCCAGATCTGGGCGCCCGATGTATATCAAGGCGCGCCTGCTCCGGTAACACTATTTATGTCGGTGGGTCCGAAGGCCGCGGCGTTCGCGGCGTTTGTACGGGTATTCACGACGGCGCTCGGTCCGATTACCAGCCGCTGGGAGCCGTTCATGTGGTCGTCGGCGCTGGCCACGATGTTTGTCGGAAACTTCGCTGCGCTGATGCAGACGAACGTCAAGCGGCTGCTGGCGTACAGCTCCATCGCGCACGCCGGATATTTGATGGTGGCGATTGCGGCCGCGAATCAGCTCGGCGTGGAGGCTGTGATGTTCTATCTCGCCGCGTACGCGCTCATGAACATCGGCGCGTTCGCCGTGGTAACCCATTTCGCGAGACAGGGCGAGAAGTACGTCAACGTGGAGGATTTCGCCGGGCTCGGGTGGAAGCAGCCGGTAACGGCGGCGCTCTTCTCTATCTTTTTGCTCTCGCTGATCGGCGTCCCTCTCACTGGCGGGTTCTTCGGAAAATTCTACATCTTCAAAGCGGCGCTGGACGCGAATCTCATCTGGCTGGCGGTGCTCGGGCTGCTCAATAGCGCGGTGGGCGCTTACTATTATCTGCGCATCATCGTCGTGATGTATTTCCGCGAGCCGGGTGAAGCGACCGCATCGCTGCAGCCGGTGAGTGCGGGCGTGCGGACGACGCTATGGATCGCCGCGCTCGGCACGCTGCTGTTGGGAATATTCCCGTCGGTTTTGCTGCGCTTCGTGAACGGGCCGGGCCTCCTGACGAAGTAGCCGTTGGACGCGACGCTTACATGCCGCGCCATCCTGTTCGATATGGATGGCACCATCGTCGACTCGACTGCCATCGTCGAACGAGCGTGGGGGTGGTGGGCGCAGCGGCACCACATCCCGCTCGTTGATGTTTTACACTTCTCCCATGGCCGCACGACCGCCGCTACGATGCAGCACTTCCTTCCTGGTATCGACCATTCCGCCGAGTTGGACGAAATGAAAGCGTGGGAAGAAGAGGCGCGCGAAGGTATCGTAGCGGTGCCCGGC
>JBEKUT010000500.1:0-5239 GCA_049514735.1 Bryobacteraceae bacterium | reverse complement strand
CGCCATGAATCTAGCGTTACTCGCCCCCATCTGGATCCAAATCACGCATCTGTTAGTAGCCGACCTCCTCTGGCTCGCCCTGGTACTCTTAACCGTCGAAACCCGCGAACCAACAACCACGAACGAGTAACTAAACATAGCGTCAGAGTATTCGCGGCGCGCAAGGCGCGAATCTGGTCCGGCTGGTCTCCAACCAAAACGTAGAACGTAGAACGTGGAACGTAGAACGTAGAACGTAGAACGTCCGAAACCCACGAACCAGCAACTACGAACCAACAACTAACAACGCCAATCATATAATTGAGTTGAGTGGACATTTACGAGGAAATATCCCGGCTTCGACGTCTCGGCCAAAAGTGCGCCCTCGCGACGATTGTCCAGGTCAATGGCTCCATTCCCAGCTATGAAAGCGCCAAACTGCTGGTGCGCGAGGACGGCTCCATGCTCGGCACCATCGGAGGCGGCTGCGTGGAAGCCGAAGTCTGGAACGCCGCCCGCGAAGTAATCGCAACCGAGCGCCCGCGCAATATGAATTTCAGCCTCGGCCAGGACGCCGCCTACGACAACGGCCTCATCTGCGGCGGCCAGCTCAGCGTTTTTGTCGAGCCCGTGGTTCCCCAACCGCGCGCCTTCATCTTCGGCGCCGGCCATATTTCGAAAAGCCTTTCCAAAGTCGCCGATCTGGCCGGATTCGCCACCATCATCGTTGACAATCGCGAGGCCTTCGCCCATCGCGACCGTTTTCCCGAAGCCGAGGAAATCTACGCCGAAGAGTACGAAGAAATCTTCCCCAAGCTCAACATCCGCGACACCAGTTATCTCATCATCGTCACTCGCGGACACCGCGACGACATGCGCGTGCTGCGCTGGGCCATCACGACGCCGGCGCGTTACATCGCCATGATTGGCAGCAAGCGCAAAGTGATCGGCGTGGTGAAGGAGCTCGAAAAGGAAGGCATCGCGCGGTCCGCTTTCGACCGCGTATTCGCGCCCATGGGCTTCGACATTGGCGCCATCACGCCCGAAGAGATCGCGGTCTCGGTGGTCGCCGAAATGATTGCCGTGCGGCGTGACCCGGATACCGAATGGCGCGCTGTCGCTAAATCGATCTTCGCGAGCGAGACGGCGAAAGCGCTGTTGAAGTGAATCCGCGGCCCCACCCCGCAGCCGTCATCCTCGCCGCGGGCGCGTCGAGCCGCATGGGCCGTCCCAAGCCGCTCCTCCAATTCGAAGGCCAAACATTTCTCGATTCTTTGATTCAACGCTTCGAAGGAATCTGCGAGCCGATTATTGTCGTTCTCGGCTATGCCGCCGACGAAGTCCGCTCTGGCATCGCGCGTAGCGCTCAAGTCGAAATCGTTGGGAACCCCGCGCCAGAGCGTGGCATGTTGAGCTCGCTCCAATGTGGTGTCGCGCGCGTGCCTCACGATGCTTTGTTCACGCCCGTCGATCTGCCAGGCATCTCACGCGCGACCATCGAAACTCTCGCTTCCACCGAAGGTCCCGTCGTGATTCCGGCGTATAAAGGGCGCAAAGGACACCCAGTGCGCGTCTCCCGCGACGTAATCGCCGAGCTGCTGGCCCTCCCTGTCGGCGCGCAAGCCCGCGACGCGCTCCGCCGGCATGACGCTCAACTTATCGCAGTGGACGACCCTCGAATTCTCCACGACGTGGACACCCCGGCCGACTACTACGCCCTGCTAGCCGGAGCCTTATCCGGAGCGTTATGACTCGCAAGATCGTATGGCGCACATTGCTCGCCGGCGCTCTGGCGATCTTAATTCTTGGCCTGCTCGCGCCCTATCTCAACGCCGACGGCTTCCGCGAGCGCATTCGCGAAGCCCTGCAGACCGCGCTGAATCGCAAAGTGGAGGTCGGCGAAGTTCATTTCAGCCTGTTCGCCGGCCCCGGCTTCAGCGTCAACGATGTCCTCATCGGCGATGAAAGCGAGGCCGGTCTCGAACCCTTCGCCCACGTCACCACTCTGCAGGCTCGCCTGCATCCCCGGACCTTTCTCACCGGCCGTCTTTCGTTCTCAAAGCTACGCTTAGTCGAGCCCAGCGTCAATCTGGTTAAGACCACCGCCGGTCCCTGGAACGTCCAAGCGTTTTTTCAGCGCGCCGCTGTTAGCAAAGAGCACCGCCCCCACGCCTCGTTCCCCGATATTCAAATTGTGGACGGCCGTATCGATTTCAAATTCGGCCTCCTGAAATCTGTCTTCTACATCAACAACGCCGACGTCGATATTTACCCCAACTCCTCCGGCGATCTGGTGGTTAGTTTCTCCGGCGAGCCGGCCCGCACCGATCGCGGAGCGCAAGGTTTCGGCCGCTTCTCGGCGCGCGGTCTGCTCCACAATTCCGGCGGCTTGGAAGACCGGCTCGAAATGGCGATGCAACTCCAGCGCAGCGCCCTCTCCGAACTTGCCGCATTATTCGACGGCCGCGATTTCGGCGTCCATGGCCACATCGCTTCCACCGCGACCCTCACCGGACCCCTCTCGCACATCGCCATCACGGGCAGCTTTAACGTCTCCGACGTGCATCGCTGGGACCTGATGCCAGCGCAGGGCGAAGGCTGGACCCTGAATTATCGCGGCGTGCTCGACGTGCATGCGCAGAAGCTCGACCTCGAAACCACCGCCGCTCCCGAAGAGAAAATCCCCGTGGCGTTGAAATTCAAAGCGACCGATTTTATCTCCGCCCCGAAATGGGCCGCGTCCATGATCCTGCACGATCTGCCCGCATCGTCGCTCGTTGAGACGTCCCGTCACCTTGGAGCCGCGCTTCCCGACAACGTCCAGGTGGATGGAAAGGTGAACGGCGCCATCGGTGTTTCGAACCCCGGCGGTCTGCAAGGCGAACTCGCGCTGACCAATGCCTCGTTTACATTCCCGGACGCGGGCGCCGCGCAGATCGCCTCCGCTGAGATCGTCGTCGCCGATCGCAATGTATCCGTGCATCCCGCGGAACTCACCTTGGACAGCGGTCACACCGCGCTTATCGAAGCAAACTACGACATGGACAAGCGCGACTTTTCCATGCAACTCGGAACCAAGCTATTAAGTTCCGCCGATCTTACTTCGGGCCCCGGACGCCTGGTCGACGCTGCCTCCATCCCCGTTCTCGGCGATTGCCGCCAGGGCGTTTGGGATGGCGAGGTGAAGTACCAAAAGCAAGCTGCAACGCCGGGCCAATGGTCAGGCGCGTTCAACGTCCAGAACACCCAACTCGATCTTCCCGGAATCGCGTCTCCACTGCGAATAGTGGCCGCCGCCATTGAAGTAGACGAAGGCAAGGTTCAGGTCAAGAATCTGCGTGGACGCCTCGGTCCCGTGGGCGTTCAAGTCGATTATCGTTTCGATCCCGCCGGCGGCCCGCAGATCATGCGATTGACCGCTTCTGAAGTCGACCTCGCGGAATTGGAGCGTCTGATGATGCCGACGCTGCGCCGCAAGCAGGGCTTTCTCGCGAACCTCAACTGGCGCCGCGCGCCGCTCCCCGAGTGGTTGAAGAACCGCGACATCGAAGGGACGGTGAACATCCGGAAGCTCGCCCTCGACGCGTCGCCCGTGTGTGCGTTTAAGGCTCACCTCTCCTGGAACGGTACCCAGGCCCGTCTCACCAATACTTCGTGTACGCAAAACGAAATGGAGGCAACCGGCCGCATCGCGATTAATCTTGCGGGCTCCCTCCCGCAATATCACGTCTCGGGTCAAGTTGAAGGTCTCGATTATCACGAAGGCACGCTCGCTTTCGATGGCCAGTTCGATACCGCGGGCACGGGAACGGACGTGCTGCTGAACGCTTCGTCGCAGGGCTCTTTCACCGGTCATGACATCCGCTTGTCGGCTGACACGTCGCTAGCCGAAATCTCGGGCGCATATCAATTGAGCGCCGCGCTTTCCGGCCCGCGTCTGACATTGACTAAGATACAAGCGAGCGATGGTACCGATGCTTTCACAGGTCAGGGAGCCAGCATTTCGGATGGCCGCATCGTGCTCGACCTCACCACCGCAGCGAAACGCCAAGTCAAACTCACCGGCAGTCTCTTCCCGCTCCACACGATTCCAGTACCGCAGTAAGGCTTGGCTCGCCCCATTCGTGATGTTCGCTAGTGATCGCTCGCCGCTTTGCGATGAACGGCATATTTGCGCATTGCCTGCGTCACCGTTGCGCTCCGTTCCGAGCCGTGACCGGAAGGGAGCGGTCTTCTGCGCGCATTCCAGAACGGCGCGCGTGAGCAAGCGGACATCCGCCAAGAGTTATGGCGTTACGTTTAATTGCATAGATATCAACAGGACGATCATTTTGCTTCCTTAAGAAATCCATCGTGGCATTTGATCACAGCCAGCGGCTCTTCCGAATCGAGGCTCCGTTAACCGCGCCGATTCTAACCGTCGCCTCCCGCTCCAAAAACGAGTGCAAACTATTTTCGAGTATTTTTTCAGCGACTTACTTAAACAACGTCAACAACTTACCACCGTCGAGCCCACCACGCCGCTCACGCACGCAAACCCCTATCCTCTATATTCAAGTCGAAGGAGAAGCCGCCGGCTCCCGCCCGCACCCAACATTTCTATTAATTAAAGCCACTGCGGAGGCAGACCCCCGATTCCAGCCTCCGCAACGACGCTCCCAGGACAACAACCCCTTAGCCATGAATCACATAACTCGGTGTACCCACTCTCGACGAGGTGCGATATAAGCGGGGCGCTGTCGATGTTAATGATCGCGCGTCAGCCATTCGGAATGAAAGAGCGAGGCGAGGCGAAAGCCGTTGTGGAAGCGTCGGTGAAAGCTGCCACGCTGATCGTCGACGATCCGGGTCGCAGATTGGCTGAGCGCTTTCTGCTTCAGTTTGGGGGGAGGCTCGGGGTTTCGACCCAGCTCTATGACGTTGGTCTGCGCAGTGGAGATCAGCTTCGTTGCGATTTTCAGGTTCTCGACGCCAAGGGAATTCGTATGCCCAACGAAGCGTTAAAGCGTTCCTCGAACGGACGCGATATCCCAAATAGTTCTTCCGCCGCCCCCATAGTCTGTGTAACACTTCGAAGACAAGGACCCACATGAACGTTTTTGGCGGCATCGAAGCCGGCGGCACTAAGTTCGTCTGCGGCATCGGAACCGGACCCGAGGATCTCCTCACCACCCAGTTCCCCACCACCTCGCCCGAGGCGACCATCGAAGCGGCGGTCAACTGGTTTCGCGAGCAGGCTGGCGGCCGTCTCCAGGCTGTC
>JBEKUT010000499.1:0-5247 GCA_049514735.1 Bryobacteraceae bacterium | reverse complement strand
TGCTTGACGTGACCGCCAACTGATTAAAGGTCAGCGTCCGACCACTAATTGTGACATTTGTCCAAGCTGCGACATATGCAGACAGTGGCGCCGGTAGCGATGGGTCTAATATACTGCTGGATCCTCCTACCTCGCCGAACGAGAAACTGCCATCGGCTGCGGGAAGCCCGACAACTATGTCGGAAATTCCGAGCTCCGTTGGGCCCGGGAGACCAGGAAACGGCGGGGGACCGCTCGCCGACGCATGAATAGTAATCATATTGAACTGTGGCAGTGCCGAGCTTCCTGGCGTTAATGTCAGCGATGCCTGCGCAGACCCACCGCCATAAGTCGCCGTGATGTTCGCCGTCTGATTCGACGTGACCGCGCTGGTCGAAACCGTGAACGTCGCGGAAGTCGCGCCTGCCGGGACCGTCACCGTGGCCGGAACACTCGCCACACTCGAATCACACGACAGCGCGATGACAGCTCCTCCAGCCGGCGCCGCCGACGAGAGAGTCACAGTCCCCTGAACAGTCCCTCCTCCAGCCACCGTGCCCGCCGCAAGCGTCAGACTCTGAATCTGCGGAACAGCGCCCCCGTTTTGGATCGGAATATAAAGCGTCTGCGATCCCGGCACGCCACCGAGCGTGAAAGTCACAGGGACCGCGTTGCCGCCGCCGACATTCGGAACCGTCACATTGAACTGATATAGGCCCACTACAGTCCTCGCGAGACCGGCATAATTCACGGTTGCCTGAGATTGTCCGAAGTTAAGTTGAAAGGACGAGCCGAGGGCATTAAGCTGCTGCACGATCTGTCCCGCAGGCGTATAAGGAATGACGGGGCCGAACCCGACGCCATAAAGAGTAATGATGTCACCCGGCTGCGCGCTGCGCGAAGTTATGCCCGGAATGGATCCAGTAGGAAGAACATAAGAGCCGTCCGGAAAGGTTGCGACGACATACGGCGTCCCCCCGATATTGAACGATCCAGGCGCGAGTAAACCGGGCTCCGTGGCGTTGACGTTGATCGAGTACGGCGAACTCGCAACGTTATTCAACGTAACGACAAGAGGCTGAGCGCCCGGCGCAACGTTGGACGGCACCTGCGCGTTAACCTGGCCCGGACTGATGTAATCGATAACTCCAGACTGGCCGCCAATGGTGACCGAGGTTCCGTCGAGCGAGATCGGAGCATTCACGCCACTGAAGTCGCTCCCGGCCCAGCCCCGAGTGTCCGAAGCCAGGTTCGATCCGTAAATCTCGATCCAGGAGCCCGGCGCGACGGACGTGAATCCACCGAATGCACCCGCGCTCACCACGCCTCCTGCCGCGACGGACGGCTGAGCGCCCGCGGTCGCAATGAGATTGCCCGCAATGCACGCCGTTAGCAATGCTAGAATCGCGCGATTCCTTGAAAGCTTCTCCATACATTTCATATAACGAAAAGGCCAAGGGCGTTACACACCGATTGCTACCCTGAATCTTGAAACCCGCATACCTCTTCGACCTCGACGGCGTCATCGTGGATTCCATGCCCCTCCACACCGCGGCATGGCAGGCCTACCTTAAAGGTCTCGGCCTCCCCTGCGATGGCATCGAAGTGCGCATGCACGGCAAACGCAACGACGAAATCGTGGCCGATTTCATCTCCGCCGACCTCGCCCCCGACGCGGTCTTCGCCCACGGCGCGGCGAAGGAGCAGCTTTTTCGCGACATGATGGGCGCCAACATAAAGGACAATCTCGTTCCCGGCGTGCTCGATTTTCTCGCCTCCCTCGGCGGTGCGCCCATCGGTTTGGCCTCCAACGCCGAGCCCGCCAACATCAACTTTATTCTGGACGGCGCCGGCATCCGCGGCCGCTTTCAGGTCATCGTCGACGGCCACCAGGTCGCACGGCCCAAGCCGTATCCCGATGTCTATCTCCGCGCGGCCGGCTTATTAAATGTTCTGCCCTGCCGTTGCATCGTTTTTGAGGATTCGCCAACCGGCGTCGCGGCCGGCAAAGCCGCCGGCGCAATGTTGGTAGGCGTACAAACTCATCCCACTGATTTGGATGGCGTTGACCTGCTCATTCGCGACTTCCGCGATCCCGCTCTAAAGGATTGGCTCAAAAGCGTCGAACGAGCTATTTGACGTGTCCCGGCGCCATCTTTCGCACGCTCGCACTAACGGCGGCATTATGTGCGGCCGCGCCCGCTCAAGTGCGCCTCACGTTGGAGCAAGCCGGCTCACGCACCGGGCCCGATTTTACGCCGGTTTACGAAGGGAAGGAAGTTGTAGTCCGCGGACAGGTCTCCGCTAAGCCGCTTTGGGCGGTGGAGTCCTATTACTTGCCCATCCAAGACGAAGCCGAATACGGTCTTCTGGTGCAAGGCAATTCCAACCAATGGAACGGTACAGTACCCACGCAGTTTTCCGGTTACGAGCCCGGCGATTGGCTCGAGGTTACCGGAACCATCGCGCGCCGGGCCGGCATGCCGGTACTGCAATCGCGCGAGATTCGCGTCCTGACGCATGGCAATCCGCCGGTTCCCAAGGAGCTGAAGATACCGCAACTCAATTCGTTCCGCTATCTCGGTCTCTTAATAACGACGCAGACTAAGATCGCGGCGACGGGGGAGAGCAGCGGCGGAGCATTAGTAACACTGCGCGATCATGACGACCGCATTAACGTGTTCCTTCCCAAGATTCGGCGCAATGCCCTCACCAGCATTGAAGGCTATCGCAACGGGGATTTGGTGCGCGTCACCGGCGTCGCGACGCAGTACTGTACGCTCCCCCCGTACGACCGTTCGTACCAGGTCTTGCTCGGGAACGCTTCCGGAATGCTGCTCGTCCAAAAGGCGTGGTTGATTCCACCCGCTATGTTACTGAGCGCACTCTTAGCCATCCTCGCGCTGCTGACCTTGTGGTCCCTGCGGGAGCGCCACGTCGCTAACCAGCGCCGTACTGTGCGGGTTCTGAACAGCGCTGGGGAAGAGATTATCGGGGCTGGTTCGGCCGGGGAGATCGCGCGCAAGCTGGTGCTGGTGTTGTCGAAGCAACTGCGCATTTCAGGTGTTGGCATTTTCGTTTGCAACCGGCAGACACAGGCCATCGATAGCTTTCATGGCGAGGGGTCCGCAAGCGAATTCACCGATATGCAGCCGGCTGGCGCGCCGATCCTGGAGGGTGCGCAGGTGGCGTTGCGCAATCGCACGCTTCTGAGCATCTCCGATTCGCGCCGCAGCCCGCTGTTCTCCACATCGGCCATGCCGCCGCCCCGGTCCATTATCTATGTGCCGATGCTCGCCCAATCCGAGATCGTTGGCGTTCTCGAAGTAGAAAACGTCAACGGCATGCGTTACTTCGCGGAGCACGAGCAGACCGCGTTGCAGCATCTCGCAAACCAGGCAGCGGCCGCTCTGAAGCTGCAGGAACAGCAGGCCGTGCGGGAGCAGATATTCCGAACGGAAAAGCTGGCGTCGGCCGGACAACTGATGTCGGGGATCGCGAACGAACTACGCTCGCCCGTGGAATCGATTCTTACCGCGGCGCAGGTGTTGAGGGCGCGTGTAGGAAACTCCGACCCTTTGGTTGCAACCATCGCATCGGATGCGCGGCGGGCGGCCGACATCGTACAGCGGCTGCGTGCATTTTCTCAAACGGAGCAGGTGGAAGCGGAACCCGTGGATCTCAACGAGATGCTGGTCGAGGTTACGGAAGTGCACTCGGAGGCCCATCATGCGCGGCCGCTGGCCATCCGCCGCCGCCTCTCGAAACAGAGTTTAATAGCGTTCGGATCGCGAGAACAGCTCGGACAGGTAGTCTTGAATCTGCTGATTTACGCCGAGCAATCCATGGCGGAAAGTCGCACCCCCACCGAAATCAACGTCGGTTCGGCGCTGATGGCGCGGCGGGCGATTCTCGAGATATCCTGGCCGGCGCGGACGTCTGATGGGGATGCGGACCGCGGCGCGGTGGAGCTCATCGAAAAGACCGGCCTCAGTCTCGAAGTTTGCCATGGGATCGTTCAAAGCCACGGTGGAGAGTTGCGCGTCAGCCAGTCCGGGAGCGAGGTCCGCTTTGAGCTCGACTTACCGGTGATGGAGACGAAGGAGCGGGCGGAAGCGATAAGCCGGCCGGAGCAGCGCGTGAGCAAGCGCCAACTCACGGCTCTAGTCGTGGAGCCCGAAGCGAACAGCCAGCATCACGTTGTGGCGGCATTCAGCGCGCTCGGACACCGCGTCGTGCCAGTGGCGAGCGCCGAAGAAGGCGCGGACCTGGCGGAGCGCATGCATTTCGATATCGCCCTATGTTCCGTGCGCCTGCCCGGTCTCAACTGGGCCGGATTCCTGGAACGCGTCCGCCCGCAAGTCGGCGGCGTCGTTCTGCTCACCGACACTTACGATCCGAACCTGGTTCGGACATTCCAATCGACAGATGTGTACGTCATGAACAAACCGGCCGATCTCGCGGAGCTGAAGAACATTTGCGAGGCGATCGAGCTAGGCGAAGACCGGATGATGACGCGGGCTGTTCAGTGAGTCCGGCGATGACACCCGAAGAATTACGGCAATGCCTGGAAGAAGCGTTTGGTGGCCTTGAGCCTCCAGCGTCAAGATACTTGACCAGGGCGTATGGTTTGGATTCCTCCTTCGAGGAAGCTGTGCGGACGAACACAGCCGCGGCAAGGCGCTGGCAGGAAGTGCGGCCGTTAACACAGTACCTGTGCAGCTCTCTGAACATCCTCGTTCTAACGCCGGAAGCCTGCCAGTATTACCTTCCCGCCTTTTTGTACGCCCAAGCCCCAGGACATCAGGCGATATCTGGATCCCGTTCTCGACAGGCTGTGGTACGAGGATGAGCGTGGGGATCCGCTATACCGGAATCCGGATCTTCGAGGCGAGTGGGAGAAGTTTGCGTCGCTCTTGACCGATGGACAAAAACGATGCATCGCTCATTGCCTGGTCGAAATCCTGAAAAGCGCCGCTGTGTATATGTCGACGGATCGAATCGAGCACAGGCTGAAAAAGTACTGGAATGCTTGGCTATAAAGGCGTGTGGCTGCTTTCGTAATGCGCCTTGAGCAGATCCCCGCCGAAATCCCCCTCAAAGTCGCGCCACACCGAATGTATATGGTTCGCGTTGTCCTGCGTCATGTCCATTTCAATTAGAAACGAAGCCGTCTGCACGCGATAATAATGCGGGTCGCCTGGTTTAGTGCCTCCCGCCCACGCAAACCACGCGTTTCGTCCCGCCCTGTCGATCTGATCCAGACGC
>JBEKUT010000498.1:0-5248 GCA_049514735.1 Bryobacteraceae bacterium | reverse complement strand
AAGTGGCGGGAAGCATTGTGGGCGCGGGCGAATCTTGGCTGAGCGAGTTGTCGAACTCCGAGCTTCGCAATCTGCTCGCGCTACGGAAAGACGCGGTGGGAGAGTAGCGCATGCGTTCCTGGGAGTGGGATGACTATGATCGCCGCTATTTTCCGCCATCGGTGCCTCGTGCGGCCAAGGGTGGCATCCGATCGCAATCGAAGCGCGGTTCCTTTGGAGAGAGCTGGTGGGCGAAGCGGTGGATCGCCGTGCTGGAAGGCTTCAATATCGGGTCCCGGCTGCAGCGCGGACGAAGCTACGCCCGCAGCGGACAGGTGGTGTCGCTCGACATAAAAAAGGGGTGCATCGAGGCCGCAGTGCAGGGATCGCGTCCGATTCCCTACGAAGTTGAGATCACGGTGAAGACGCTGCCGCAGAAATCGTGGGCTGGCGTGGCCGAGCGGGTAGCGAAGCAGGCCGCATTCGCTTCCAAGCTCCTGGGCGGAACGATGCCGAATGAGATGGAAGAAGTGTTCCGCGGGGCCGGCGTGTCGCTGTTTCCGGAGCGTTATAACGACCTCAAAACCGATTGCACGTGCCCGGACTCCTCGAATCCGTGCAAACACATCGCGGCTGTTTTTTATCTGCTCGGCGAAGAATTCGATCGCGATCCGTTCCTGATTTTCAAAATGCGGGGCATGTCGCGGGAGGAGTTTCTGGCGCTGCTAGGAGAAGGCGCGGCCGCTGTCGAGGTGGAAGCGACGGAACCGCTGCCTGCCGATCCGGCAGTGTTTTGGAAGCTGGGAGATATACCGGAAGGCGTGGCGGGAGAGCCGGCGCCGGCCGCACGGCGGCTCGGAAAATTTCCGTTATGGCGCGGCAGCGAGGACTTTCTTACCTTCCTGGACCGTGTGTATGCGGCGCAGTTGGTTGAGCGGTCTCAATCTGAATTAGTTGCGGCGCAGGAGCCGGAACGTTTGTCGAAGGGCGTTGAAAAAGTCGTGCGGCGATCCGTTCCATGACAGGAATCATCCGCCGCACGTGCTTGCCGTTGAATACCAGGCTTCCGGCCACGAGCACCGGATGCGGAATGCTGGCGCAACAGCGGGCGCACATATCGATTTCACCCGCGCGTCCCGTGGCATGGAGATGGCGCAGTTCCTGCATGTCCGGCGAGTTCCAAATTGTTTCCAACGGCTGCTCGCCGATGCGTCCAATGGGCGCGCCATCCAGCATGTAGGCTTGACAGCACGGGTAGACGTCGCCGTTGTGCTTGACGTACATGGGACCGCGCCAGAGATAGTGGCACGGTGTTTTCGTGCCGTCCTGCACGCGTCCGGCGGCGGGCTGCAGAACGTTGGTTTCATCTTCCTTGACGCGAACCTGGTCAATGCCGGGAACGGCTTTCCAGAAGCGAATGAACTCTTCCACTTCGTTCGCGTTCTTTTCCATGCGAACCATCTGCATTACTACTTGCAACTTCGCCTTGCGCTCATGCTTCATGCGCGCGAAGTTGATGAAGTTGTTGCGCACTTTTTCGAACTTCGCGCCTTTGCGGTAATGCTCATAGGATTCTTTAGTGGCGCCATCGAAGCTGAGCGTGATGTTTTCTAGGGTGCTGTCCAGCACACGCGCGGAAAGCTTTTCATCGAGAAATGTGCCGTTGGTGGAAAGCAGTGTCGCAATATTATGGCGCTCGCAATACTCAATGCGATCGAAGATTTTGCGGTCCATAAAGGGCTCGCCAAGACCGATAAGCATCATGTGCTCGGCGCTATGGCCAGACTCTTCCAACAGCCGATTGAAGATCTCATCGCTCATGTCTTCTTTCGGCTGCTTGTGCGTTTCGCGCGGGCACATGGGGCAGTAGAGGTTACACTTGGCAGTGGTCTCCACTATGTATTCGACGGGAAGTCCCCGGAGCGCAGAGCTGCGCCGAAAGTAACCCCACAGTAATTTGGCCCGGTTCCACGCCCTCATGACAACTACTCAATTGTACCTGCCGGATCGAGTCTCGAAGCTGAATGACGCTCCTATTCGCGGCGGCGCGAAATATGTTTTGTACTGGGCGCAGATGAATCGGCGCGTGGATTTCAATCATGCCTTGGCGTTTGCGGTGGAACTGGCTAATGAGCGGAATCTTCCGGTTTTGTTTTATGAGGGGCTCACGTGTTCCTATCCGCATGCTAACGATCGGCTGCACACCTTCATCTTGGAAGGCGTTGGCGATACGGCGGCGCGGCTTCGTGAACTTGGTATTGGGTATGAATTTTATTTGCGGCGGCGGTTGGATGATCCGGATGACAGGATGTACAAGTTCGCTTCCGATGCCGCCGCTGTTGTTACGGACGATTACCCTACATTTGTCGCTCGGGGGTTCAATCGACGCGTTCCAGGTAAGCTCGATGTGGCGTGCTACGTTGTCGATTCGAGCTGTATCGTGCCCATGCACAAAATGGAGAAACGCGAGTGGGCCGCTTATACGATCCGGCCGAAAATCCGCAAGCTTCTGGATCGGTATATGGTGGCGGTTCCGGAATTGCGCGTGAAGGTCACATCGTCTGCGAAGAGGCAGGCCACGCAAGGCGATGACCTGCCCTACTGCCAGATTGACCATTCGGTTGCGCCTTCCAGTATTTATCGAGGGGGAACTAATGAGGCTCGGAAGCACTTGCGGCATTTTCTGGAACACAACCTGCGGCGCTACGCCAAATCGAAGAATGAACCGTCTGCGAACGCGACTTCAAACCTGAGTCCGTATCTGCACTTCGGGCACATCTCATCGCTGGAAGTTGCACTGGCGGTGCGCGATTATGCTGCCGAGCACAAGCTGATCGCCGATGAATTTCTGGAGGAGCTGATCGTTAGGCGGGAACTGGCGTTCAACTTTGCGCGCTTCACGGAGAATCCGGCGTCGATCGAAAACCTGCCTGAGTGGGCGCAACAGACGCTGGCGGAACACGCGCGCGACAAGCGCGATCCGGTCTATTCGAGAGACGAATTCATCGCCGCCAAGACGCACGATCCGCTGTGGAACGCGACGCAAAAAGAAATGCTCCAGACCGGCAAGATCCATGGATACTACCGCATGTACTGGGGCAAGAAGATTCTGGAATGGTCGCGCACGCCGCAGGAAGCCGTGGATACGATGGTCCACATTCACGACATCTGGGCGCTGGATGGCCGCGACCCGGCGACATACACCAACATTCTTTGGTGCCTCGGACTGCACGATCGCCCCTGGCCGGAGCGTCCGATATTTGGCAAGGTACGCTATATGTCGTACGATGGCATGAAGCGCAAGACGGACGTGGATGCCTACATCCGGGAGATCGAGCAGCCATGCAAATTGTTTTGACCGGCGCGACCGGATTCGTTGCAAGCCACCTGATCCCGAAGCTGCAGGCAGCGGGACACGAGATTCGAACTCTGGGACGGCGGCCAGTAAGCAATCTCGCGTTCACGAAGTGGGATACTTCCGAAGAGCCGGCGGCGGACATTTTCGAATCCGCCGATGCCGTGATTCACCTCGCTGGCGAGACTGTGGCGCAGCGCTGGACGGATGACGCGAGGGAACGCATCCGGTCGAGCCGGATAGACAGCACGCGACACCTGGTAGAAGCTTTAGCGAAGGTGGCGAATAAGCCCATGACTTTGCTGTGCGCGTCCGCGGTGGGGTTCTACGGTTCGCGCGGCGATGAGATACTAACCGAAAACTCCGTGCGCGGTTCCGGCTTTCTCCCCGATCTCACGGACCAGTGGGAGAAGGCGTCACGGGGAGCGGAGCAACTCGGAATTCGAGTGGTCAATCTGAGGTCGGGCATCATTCTCGGTGCGGACGGCGGGGCGTTCCCAAAGATGGTCCAGCCATTTCGATTGGGCGCCGGCGGGCGATTAGGATCGGGCAAGCAGTGGATGTCCTGGATCCACATTGATGACGCGGCGTCTCTCATTGTGTTCGCGCTCGGGAACGCGGACTTACACGGCGCGGTAAATGTCACCTCACCTCAGCCGGTAACAAACGCCGATTTCACGCATACGCTTGGCCACGTCTTGGGCCGGCCGACGGTTATGGCGGTTCCTCAGTTCGCTCTCCGGTTCGCTCTTGGCGCAATGGCGGAAATGGTGTTTGCGAGCGAGCGGGTGGTGCCAGCGGCGGCCGAGGCAGCCGGATTCCATTTCACTTTTCCTGAGCTTGACCCGGCCCTGCGGAACTTGACACATCAAGGATGAGCTCCGATCTATTCATATCGAAGATAGGGCCCGAGTCGGATGTCTTGCTCCGAAATTTGTTCGAGCATTACATTTACGACATGTCGGAGTGGTTCGAAATCGACACCGATGCCGATGGACGCTACGCGTATGACACCTCCTCGCTATGGGTGACTGGCTACGGCATCTATCTTGCGAAAGTTGGCGATTCAATCGCCGGCTTCGCCATTGCCGGACCGGCCGACGAGTGGCTCGGCGACATTGGCGTCAACGACATTCACGAGTTTTTTATCATCCGCAGATTTCGAAGGAGCGGCTTCGGACAAAGAATGGCAAATCTGTTGTGGAGTGAACGTCCCGGCGAATGGCTCGTCAGAGTCCTCGAATCCAATACGCCAGCCGTCCTGTTTTGGCGAACCGCGATTACGAGTCACACGCGTGGTTCGTATGACGAGGAAGGGCGCATCGTCAAAGGGCGTCCCTGGCGATTCTTCCGGTTCGCGTCCCACGGAATCCAGTAGTACCCCCACTCGTCTTTCCCCGGCAAAATCCCGTCATTCGCCGATTTAAACGCGAACGCCGCGCACTTCCCTGATACGCTTCTCTCAGGAACGGCGTTGTTCGAAGAAAGTCTTGAGCAGTGCGAGACATTCGGGTCCCAGGACTCCTTCGACGATCTCAACCTTATGATTGAGCAGATCGGAATCGGCAATACGAAACTTGCTTCGAACGCCGCCGAATCGGAGGTCGCGGGAGCCGAAAACCACGGTGCGGACGCGGGCGTTTACCAGTGCGCCGGCGCACATCGCGCACGGCTCCAGCGTGACGTAGAGCGTAGCGTTTTCGAGGCGGTAATTGGCGAGTTTCTTAGCGGCCTGGCGCAGCGCCAGAATTTCGGCGTGCGCGGTAGGATCGTGAATACGGACCGGCGCATTGGAACCGCGCCCGACAATCTCGTCCCCGACGACGACAACGGCGCCAATGGGCACTTCGCCTTGTTCCTCGGCGCGGTGCGCCTGGTGAATTGCTTCACGCATATAACGTTCGTGGTCCATCG
>JBEKUT010000497.1:0-5248 GCA_049514735.1 Bryobacteraceae bacterium | reverse complement strand
CGGCGCGGCCGTCGTTATCTTCGTGCCGAATTGGACTGAGCACCCCGAGCCGGGAGGCGTGAATTGGACGACCCGGAATCCGTTGTCGTATGGGAAATCTGCATCGAGCCTCCACCCCATCTTCGTGTAAAACGCCTTCGAGCGATCGGCATCCGCCACTGGAATTACGATCGCCTCGAACTTCATGTCACTTTCACGGCACTCGCGCCGCTGACCGATTCATTGCTAATTGCGCTTAAGGTTCCCATCCTTGCCCCTATGTATTCCCTAAATCGAAAGCTAGACTTTTTGCAGACTCATATTCGCCGCCACGGCTGCCCGGCTCATGATGAGCTTGCCCCTCTCGCTGCGCCGTTCCGGGCTTCGATGGCCTTGACCGAGTTTGCAAACGCCTTTTCCAAAACGCCCTTGCCGATAGTCCCGAGCACGATGCCGAGCAGCCATCCCTTGAGGTTCTTGCCCTCGCGTACGACCACCACGTCGATGCCGGTCAAACCATCGGGACGGCGTGTGAAGGTGTAGGTGTGGCTGGACGCGCCTCCCCACGTGTTGGAGTCGGTCGTCGTGAGGACGACGTGGTTGGGATCGGACCAGTCGTAGTGCAGGCGTTCCCAGATGCCGCCCGAGCCTTCCGTCACGTCGGCCTGCGTGGGGCCACGGTCATGCACCTTGAGGTATTCGTCGGCGCTGTTGCCAAAAAGCTTCGAGCGCCCAGGCCCGAAGTCGGTGAGCCCGGCGACGTACTGCTCGGGCGTGGAGCTGGTTGTCTGGTGCATGTGGATCGTGGACATGCGTGCCTCCTTTCGCTTCCTAGACTCTAGGCGCTGACGAACTGCTGTCCGCCGTCGATGTCATAGGTTGCGCCCGTGAGGGCGGTGTTGGTCATAATGTGTACGGCGAGCGCGGCCACGTCCTCCGGTCCGACCACGCGTCCGATGGGAAGAGTAGTGCGAAGCTGGTTGCGGCGTTTTTCAAGCTGATCGCCCAGCAGTTCCGCGGACAAAGGCGTGTCCACGAATCCCGCGGCGATGAGGTTCACTCGTACGGGCGCGATTTCAAGCGCCAGGTTAGCGATGAGGGCGGGGAGCGCGGCGGTGACTGCGCTAGTGACGCTCATGCCGATCGCGGGGCGTCGGCCGCCAGTGCCGCCCATGAAGATCAATGTTCCTCCCGGCCGCACTTTGTTTACCGCGTAGCGCGCGACGTAAATTGCCTGCAAGAGGTGCTCGCCGAAAAGACCGCGAATCTTCGCGAAGTCCATATCGGCGAGGCGTCCGTAGTAAGGCCGGCCGGCTGTCACCATCACGTGGTCGATTGCCGGAAGGTCGCCGAAGAATCGCTCCAGAGCAACGGGATCGGTGGCGTCGAAGGTCGCGGTACTCACGGCATCAACCTCACTCGCCGCGTGCTGGAGGCGCTCGGCATTCCGGCCCGTGAGGATCACCTTGGCCCCTTCCGCGCGTGCACGGCGTGCCGTTTCGAATCCGATGCCAGCGCTGCCGCCGATCAAGACAACGGTCTGCCCAAGGAGTTCCGGTTCTCGGTGGATGGGAGAGGGGATAGTGCTCATCTTCGTCCGATTCGATTAGTACAGTTCTCGCGCGGTGACAAGAATTACGAGACTTTAATCTTTCAACTATCTCCAATCAATAGCTACCGTTATCGCCCGCCGGTCCCCTGCATCGGTCCACAAATACTTGCATTCACCGCGTATATTTGAATCAAACGAAGCATCGGCCAGCCGAACTACCAAACCGATCAACGACAAAGCAGCCCGAGACCCACCCCGCTGCTCCTATAGAGGATGTTCGGGAATGAACCCGGCGAGTTGCCCGTTCAAAATGTTCCTCAGTTTAAGTTCTTACCGGCGCGCGTCCCAGCGAAAAACAACCCGAATGCGCCGGGGCAGAAACCCGCCCTTGGTACCAACGCACAATCGCATACGTCGGATATGCCAACATCGGCTTCCTCGTTATCGGTAATCTGTTCACTGCTTATCTGAATGCGCGCCTTCGAGGTGGATATGTTGCGGGCTATGCTGGCGGATACAAGGCAACCTTTACGTCGCTATCTGTATGGGCGAGGACGACGATGGTTGTATTGAGCGCCGAAAGGACTGCGACAGGCGCGTTGTCGTACGGAAATTTCGGCTGGAATCCCTCCGATGCCATCGGTAATAGCGGCCTCGTCCGTTTCGATGGCGCCGGAGAGATAACGTATCGATTCGACGCTGAGAATGAGTTGGAACCGATCCATGACTGTTAAGCTCTGAACGGTTACCATTCTGATGAATGGAACTCTTCTCCGTCTTGGCGAAGAAGGAAGAGTACACCGAGGGATCATTCGGGATAACTGACGAGAAAGGGCTAGCCCTACCCGCGTCGCGAGCGGATGCCCTTGGACGGCACTTGTAGATTCTTCAGGACGCTTGCGTATATCGTCTGGATCTGGTGGACGTTTTGCGTGGTGCGGGGCGAGGGTAGTTAACTTCTTCCCAACCTTTCTCTGAGAATAACCCCGCCACTGCGTAACTATCGGTTAGCAACAACATGGTAGTTAGAATCCGCCGGCCCAAGCCTGCCGTGTCCTTCGTGCATCCGCTGGACCCGGCTCCCAGAACGGCAATCCTCGTTTCTGGTTTCAAAGCAACACGCACGATTCGCGTTTTCCCGCACGGATGGAGTGACGCGGCGGCGAGATTCGTGCCCGAGTCGGTCGCGGGTACTTTTGAGCAGTTGCTCTTGCTCGCGGGCACGAAGGTGGTGCTCACCCACGCGCTGATTTGCCTGGCCTGGGATCGGAACGATCTTCTTTCCAGCGGCGAACGCGATCTATTATGGAACCTTTTCGGCGTCCCGCTGTTCGAGCAATATCTGGATTCCAGGAACAGGCTAATCGCTTATGAGTGCCAAGCGCATAGCGGCTTTCATGCCGCGCCTGCGTACACCGGACCCACCGGGCCACGATGTCCCTGCGGAACTGGCCTTCTCGCCTCAATGGACTTATCTTCGGAACATCTTGGACACGCGGTCCTTCATTCTTGAGTACCAGGAACCTGTCTCCGAGTTCTGGTTCTGCGCGATGGCTGTGGATGACGGCTGATTCAGGTTACCCGGCACATATCTCTCCGTATTGACCAGATTCACGCGGTAGCCATTAAACACGTACGTCTTCTTATAAGGCTGGCCATCGTCGCCATCGAGCACGAGAGAGAAACTCGGGTTCTCTCCCGACGTGTCCACCGAAATTGGATAATGACCGGTCACGTCGCGCTGAATGTACGCGGTCTCGTAGCGATGGTGACGGCGGCTCCATACGAAAACACGGAAGCTGTCGAACTCGTACTGCTCCGATCCTTTCTGAATGGTCGTCCAGAGCCAGTTGTCTTTTTGCAGCCCATCGTCATCCACCTTGCCCAGCGAAAAGTATGAGGTGATGCGATGGCCCTCGGCATACTGCGCCACCTCGTCGGGAATCGCCATGCTCACCATGCGCGACAGGACCCAGCCGGCCTTGCCGTCTTTGGTGCGGACAAGATACCAATCTTCGAGAGGGATGGGCTTGGGCGGATCGGCCTGTTGGACGGCAGCGCCCTTCTCGTCAGGCTCGTCTTCGGTGCGGGACATCTCGATCCAATTCTTAGGGGGCAGCGGCGCCAGCGGCATCGGCGGCGGAGGAATCTTGCCCGACTTCGTTTTCTCCGCCTTGGATCTGCGGCGGCTCGGTTTGGGTTTGGGAACCGGAGCCAATATGGGCGGAGGCGGAGGCGCGACGCGTGGCACCAATTTGTGCTCCAGCACATCGACCTTGGCGCCTTCTTTCAATTGCTCGAAGCCAGGGGACGTGCGATTCGGATCGGCGTGCATGTTGAGCGCCTCGAATAAACTCGCGGCGCCCTGCGACGGCATTCTCTTCGCTTCTTCGGCCTGGCGCTCGAGTCCAGCCATCTGCTCCGGCATTAACAACTGGTGGTTGTCGGTCCATCCGATGACGCCCTGCTCGGTTCGAACCTTGACGAATCTACGCCGGCTCTCGATGATGTCGAGACGGTCGCCGTGTTTCAGTGTGGCGACGGTGGGAGTCTTAGGGTTGACATCCTGGCGGATGTTGAGAACAGTTGGGCCGACAAAAGCCTGGCCAATACTCGGTGTGCGGTCTTTTTTGGGCTCGCGATTGGCGCACGAAACTAGAAGACCGAGGAGCAACCCGCAGATGAGAATACGGCCTAACGTCACGGGCGAGGTTCTCCTGTTAGTTTAACAGTAATGCCCGATGGAGAGTCGAAAAAGGAAGCTGAGTTTTATTGTCCGAAGTGTAACGCGGAGGTGACAGATCCCCTGGTGTGTGGAGATTGCGCGGCGATCATTTGCCGGCGGTGCGGGACGCCGCTGGAGCGGATCGACGATTTGGGGATCGGATAGCGTCAGGCAGGTACGATGCCAACGCTTCCTGATGACGCCAGTTTGAAAGATGTTCAGTACTCGGTCTACGTCCGCGAACGAATCGAGCGGGCGCGAAGGGAACTGAACCAAGGCAAGCTGATTGAGCACGAAATCCCGGGACACCCTCGAGATGACGTGCCAAAAGGAACTCAGAAGTCAGTTCTGAGAGCTGCGGGATTGGGGGACAAGCAATGAGCATGAAATATGCGGTCGTTTTCGAGCAGGCCGAGAACAACTGGGCAGCCTACGTTCCCGATTTACCCGGCTGTATCACGACAGGCAGCACGCTCGAAGAAACCGAGAACAATATTCGGGAGGCCATAGAAGGTCATCTGCAGACGTTACGGGAGTTCGAGGTTTCGCCCGCTGCTTGATCGATTTACGGCACCCAGGTTCGCAACAACTCAACTGGCGCATCGCAGCGTAATTCAAAAGTCGCGCTGCCGACCGGGATCAGCCAGACTTGACCTTCCTCAAACGGCTCGCCCGCGATCGCGCCGCGGCCACGCACGCAGATCAGCAACTGCCATCGTGCGGGATCGGGCCGATACTCGATCGGCCGGTCAAACATAACCCGCTCAGTGCAGAAAAAATCGCAGCAGATCGGCATCTTCACCGGCCCCGGGTCCGAGCATTCCGTATTCGTGACTTTGACTCCGTGATCGAGGTGCAACTCGCGCCCACGCCCATAGTCGAACAGACGATACGTGATGTCCGAGTTTTCCTGAATCTCCCACAGTTCGATGCCCGCACCTATCGCGTGCACCGTTCCGGCGGGCGTGAAGAATGTATCGCCGGGCTGCGGC
>JBEKUT010000496.1:0-5256 GCA_049514735.1 Bryobacteraceae bacterium | reverse complement strand
TCGATCCGCAGCGAATCCTTATCGACGCGCTGCCCGCCGACCAGGCTGGTCTGGCCCTTGTCGCCGCCCTTCGTGTAGATCCGGTTCAGCGCGATGCGCGGCTCGTTGAATTTGGCTTCCACGAGCCTATCCTAACGCGCCAAGAATCTCATCGATACTTAGCCGCCAGGTGCCTACGGTGCTCCTCAACGTCCGCCTTCTTGAGAATTCCTTGAAACGAACGCAGGATCGGAGTATCGCGAGTGACGGAAGGAACGCGCTTGGTGACGTCGGCCAAGTAGGCTTCCACCATCTTTGACAAGGAAAGACCGCGTCCTTTCGCGTATTGTCTGGCTCGCAAAAGCACGCCGTCATCCACAGTCAAGGTAAGCTTGGCCATACCCCATCGTATCCTGCGGACCGCAACCACCTTTACTTAGAAAACAGGTCTTTCTTCATCTGGCTCACGATCCGGTCCGCCACCTTGCGCTCACCGCCTCGCCGCAAACCAGCCCATATCAACGAACGGTCGCCCGCCTCGCCTGCCCAGACCATCGATTTATCCTTTACGCTCAGCAGGCGCACATTGCCTTCATTCTTGTCTTTCCCGCCGAACACGGTGTTGTACCACTTATCGTCGGCCTTGATTGACCCGCCAGCCAAAACGAAGTCCGCGTCTTTTTCGTCGGTCACCACCGTAATCGGCAATTTCTTCTTAATAATCTCAGGGGCGATGAAGCCGTCGAGACTGCCCTCCATGGGGGCGATGAACAGTTTAGAGCCAGCGGGCACTTTCGACTCTGCGAAGCCTGGCAGTGAAAGAATCCCGCCGATCAACAGAACAGTAAAGATGTTTTTCATACTAAGAAAGTGATCGTCAAAGCTCCCGTTTGGACTAGACCCGTTTGAGGCATTAAGTTTCCCGTAAGTACCGCCGATAAGATCAGTGGGATGATTGATGCCGTACAAGACAGCGAAATCGTGCTGGCGCGATTTAACCGCCTGATGCAGGAACTCCTCCGCGGAGCTATGAACCGTAACACGTTCCGCCCATGGGAGATAGAGATCCTTCTCGACATTGAGGCCTGTAACCTTCGCGACGCCGGCAAGAAGGACATCCTTCGCCGCTATCAAAAAGCCGTTCAGCGCGCAATGGAAAAGGGCGCTCAAACCCCCATGAAACTATCGGAGTACCTGGGATCGCTCAAAGCCGCCAGGAGTGGCACCGCGGCAACCGCGTAATGTCCACACACTGTTATCCTTGAATCTGAGGAGATTCCCATGGGTTGCGGAAGTGGCATGCTCGGTCCACAAGTCGAGCAAAACAAGAGCGGGCGTACGGTACTTTGCGTCAAGTTTCAGAAGGAAATGCCAGGCCTTGACGAGATCCCCTTCGAAGGCCATCCCCTCGGCCAGCGCATCTATGACAACGTTTCCAAAGAGGCCTGGAAGTTGTGGCTCGAGCAGATGAAGATGATCATGAATGAGTACCGCCTCAACCTCGGCACCCAGGAAGCCCAGGAGTTCCTCCTCAAGCAGATGGAAGAGTTCTTCTTCGGCGAAGGCGCCGCGCTTCCGCCGGGATACGTTCCACCTCGCAGCAAGGGCTAGTCCGCCCGCTCCCGCCGAGAAATGCCGCGCCGGATCATCGCCTTTTTCGCGCTTGCCTCGCTCCTTCTGCTCCACGGCCAGCCGCTCGACCGTGCCAAAGTCGACGCCGCCGTCCACAAAGCTATGCTGGATTGGGGTGTCCCGGGAGCGGCCGTCGCCATCGTTCGCGATGACCAGGTGCTACTCGCGCAGGGCTACGGCGTCAAGGAACTTGGAAAAAGCGCGCCAGTAACCGCCAATACGCTATTCGCGATGGGTTCCACAACCAAAGCGTTTACAACGGCCGCTATGGCGATGCTCGTCGACGAAGGCAAAATGCACTGGGACGACCCCGTCCGCAAGCACATCGAATTCTTCCACCTCTCCGACCCGCTCGCCGACGAAATGGTCACGCTCCGCGATCTGATCTGTCATCGCACTGGCGTCACCCGCAACGACATGCTGTGGTATAACTCGCCGTGGTCGAGCGAAGAGATCATCCGTAAAATCGCGTTTCTGAAGCCGGCAAAGCCATTTCGCTCGGCCTGGCAATACAACAATCTGATGTTCTTGACGGCCGGTTTCGCGGTTGGCAAGGCATCGGGAACCCCCTGGCCGGACTTCGTCCAGAAGCGGATCTTCGAGCCGCTCGGGATGACATCCACCGACACAAGCGCGTCCATCGCGGAAAAAGCGCCGGATCACGCCAGTCCGCACCTCCGAACCGATGGAAAAACCAACGTGATTCCCTGGTACAACCTGGACAGCATCCAGCCGGCCGGCGCAATCAATTCGAACGTCGTCGACCTCGCGAAATGGGTGCAGTTCCAGTTGGGCGATGGCACGTGGCATGGCAAGCGCCTCATTTCCGCCCGCAACATGGCCGAAATGCACACGCCTCAAATGGCTATGCGTCCCGAGGATTGGGGCCGTAATTACAATCCGGAAACGCACCAGATGAATTACGCGATGGCCTGGGAGCTGCAGGATTATCGCGGCGTTCACATGATTTCCCACGGTGGCGCGATCGACGGATTCCGCGCCAACATTACGCTCCTTCCGGACCAGAAGACCGCCATCGTGGTGCTTTCGAACTTGAATCAGGAGAACATGCCGGAGGCGCTGCGATTCACCCTCGTCGATATCGTGCTGGGCCTGAAAGAGCGCGATTGGGACAGTATTCTGCAGGAGCACTTCGGAGAAGAAGCGAAGCAGGAGGCGGCCGAGACAAAGAGGCTCCTCGATTCGCGCGTCCCAAACACCACGCCCACACACGATCTCGTCGCCTATGGTGGCGAGTACATCGAGCCCGCCTACGGAACCGCGATGATCTCGCTAGAAAACGGCAAGCTCGCGATTCAGTGGAGCAATTTCCACCAGCCCTTGGATCATTTTCACTTCGACACGTTTCGCGTCCATGATGGGCGGCTGGAGGGCGTTTCCGTTCAGTTTCGGCTTGCGGCCAACGGGGATGTCAGCGGATTGGAATTTCTGGGCGTGCAATTCGAGAAGAGAAAATCAGAGCACCGGTAGCGCGCCGAGAATTTCAAACTGCAATTCCCGATGCGCGCTTCGCAACGCCTGTTCCGCTTCAGCTGGAGTATCGGCGCGCGCGAAGATGAATCCCAGATAGCTCGCGCCCTCAGGAAGCGGAACGATCTTGTGGCCCTGCTTCGCGGTGATAATCACCTCCGTGATGCCCGGAACCCCCGCGGCATTTTCCACTCCCAATGTTTCGACGTAAACGCCCTCGCGCGGGATCGGAATCATCATCACGCCCGACGAGCCGTTCAGCATGGGCGTCGGAACAGCTTCTCCGGCCGCGCGCCGCAACAGGAACTCTTCGAGCCCTGGAATCGCCTTGGCGCACAATCCGCCGATCGGCCGCGACGCCACCTCGAGCATCCAAACGCCCCCGGAATTCACGCGCATCTCGGCGTGTATGGGACCGTCGCTGAGACCAAGCGCCTGTACGGCACGCTCCGCGGTTTCGAAGATGGCGGCTTGAATCGATTCCGCCTCGCGCGATGGTGTCACGTAGATCGTCTCTTCGAAGAACGGGCCGTCGAGCGGATCGGGCTTATCGAACAGCGCAATCGCTTCGAGGGTCCCTCCATCCATGACGCCCTCAAGCGCGAACTCGCGGCCAGCGATGAATCGTTCCACTTGAATTGCGTCGTTCAGCTCTTCGCGCTCGAGCAAAGCGCGGATGCGGCGGAATGCGGCGCCGAATTCTTTATTATTGTTTGCTCTTATGACGCCGCGGCTAGCCGAAAGCCCCAGCGGCTTCAAGACGCAGGGATATAATCGCGCACCAGTCGGATGCTCCGAAACCGGGATTCGATAAAACTCGGGAACCAGCAACCCGGCACCGCGGAATCGCTCTCGCGCAAGAAACTTATTGCCGCTCGCGGCGACGGCGTCAGGCGAGTGGAATCGCAATCCGCGGTTCGCCGCAAGTCGCGCAGCGACAAACGCCGGCTTGTCTCCGACCGCAATGATCCCATCGAGCCGGCCCGCATAATCCAGAACCGGATCGTCGAATTTGATCGCCAGAGCATGATCGCCCCAGGGGTCCTCGAGAACGTGGCAGCGATCCGTAGCGAGCACCAGTTCCACGCCCGCCCGCTCGGCCGCTTCGGCAAACATGCGCGTCTGATAGCCGGTGGTCGCGGCCACCAGCAGGATTCGCCGTCGTTCAGACAAGGCCGTCAAACGCTCGGGCCGACGTTCGAGCCTTTCGACTCGATTCGCCGCAGCGTTTCAGCGATGTCTTCCACCCCCTTGGCAATCCTGTTGATGGCCGTGACCACTAGCCAGATGACAAAGACGATAGCTCCAAGATAGAGCAGTTGAAAAAAGATGCCGGCAATTTCAGATCCGCTCATGACGGATTCAGCGTACCACTCCGCGATTCAAACGTCACTGCCCACCTCGTCCCGGCGCAGGCATCGGCGTTCCATCCTTTCGGACGCGGTAGATGTTGTAGGGCTCGGTCAATATCGCCAGCGGCGCGCCGATGAATCCCCTGCAACCCAGCGCTTCGCCGCAATCCTTTTTCCCGAGATTCGGCGGACTGAAAATCCGCCCGTATACGACACTGCCCGCGCTGCGTTCAAGCCGGGGCAATACCGTGCACTTCAATCGTTTGCCGTGGAAAGCAAAGCACCTGATCGCTGACAGCCGACGCCAGTTGGCGTAAACTGAAGTTCTTTGTGGAAGCCCCGCACCACGCTGGCGCACACCTCCTCATCGCCGTCCGCACCGGCGATCTCGAAACCATTAACGCAGTCCTCGATCAAAGACCCGAGCTTGTGAACGCCCCAACGGATCTGGATGAGCACCTCCTTCGGCCGAGCGACGCTCTCGCCATGCGTCTCATCCACCTGGCCGTGGCGGAGAATCAAGTCGAAGCGTTGCGGCTTCTTATCGAACGCGGTGCGGACCTCAATGTCCGCAATGCCGGCGGCCGCTTGCCCCTTCACGATTGCTTTGAGCTCGGCCGCGATAAGTTTGCGGAACTGCTGCTGGCGGCCGGCGCGGAGCCCGATGTCTGCGTCTGCGCCGCATATGGAATGCACGATCGGCTTCGCGAAATTCTGACGCGCGATCCGAATCAGGCCAACGACCTCTGGACTGGCCTGTCGCCGCTGGGCTGGAGCGTCTATGGCAATCAACCCTTATGCG
>JBEKUT010000495.1:0-5302 GCA_049514735.1 Bryobacteraceae bacterium | reverse complement strand
CAGGTCGCTGTACCCGGCCCCGCCTGAAGGGACTTCGGAAAAGATGATTTCGAGGCCATCGGCGGGATTCAGAACCCACCGATGGCCTTTTTCACGTTTACGACCGATATAAAATTATGTCCAACGCAACTGCACCCCGGCCGGCCCTCTCCAGCGAGGCCAAACTCATGAGCGGCGCTCAGATTTTGCTCGAGTGCCTGGTACGCGAGAACGTCGATTGCATCTTCGGATATCCCGGCGGCGTCACGCTCCCGCTCTACGATGCCATGTACGATCACCAGATTCGCCATGTCCTGGTGCGGCACGAACAGAACGCCTGTTTCGCCGCCGAAGGCTATGCGCGCTCCACCGGAAGAGTGGGCGTCTGTTGCGCGACCTCTGGACCCGGCGCCACAAATCTTGTCACCGGACTCGTCGACGCTATGATGGATTCGATCCCGGTGGTCGCTCTCACCGGCCAGGTCTCTACCAAACTCATCGGCAGCGACGCGTTTCAGGAAGCGGACACGTTCGGCATTACGCGCTCCTGCACCAAACATAATTTTCTCGTTAAGAACGTCGCCGATCTGCCGCAGACGGTGCATGAAGCGTTTTATATCGCCGCTTCCGGCCGTCCCGGGCCCGTGCTGGTCGACATCCCCAAAGACGTCTTTCAGGCCCAGTTCCATTACTCGCCCGTAAACACCGTCCACCTGCCTGGATACAAGGTGTACACGGAGGGCCACAACGGCCAGATCCGGCGCGCCGCCCAGATGATGTTCGAAGCCGAGCGCCCGTTCGTCTACGCCGGCGGTGGAATTATCGCAGCCAACGCGTCGGAAGAGTTACGCGATCTGGTCGAGACTCTCGACGTGCCCGCCGTCACTACGCTGATGGCTCTGGGCGCGCTGCCATCAAAGCATCCCAACTTCATCAGCATGCCCGGCATGCACGGCAGCTACGCCGCCAATATGGGCATGACCGAGACCGATCTGTTGATCGCGTTGGGCACCCGCTTCGACGATCGCGTCACGGGCCGTCTCTCCGCGTTTGCTCCGCACGCCAAGGTGATTCACGTCGATATCGATCCCGCCGAGATTGGGAAAAATCGCACCGCCGATCTGCCCATCGTCGGCGACGTCAAGCGCGTACTTGCGAAGCTCACCAAAGCGCTCAAGGAACTCGAAGCCGAGGAACGCCCCAAGAAAGCTGCCGCGCGTATGGCCTGGTGGCGGCAAGTCCGCGAGTGGAAGGAAGAGCATCCCCTGACTCCGGAGTTTTCGACCAGCGAAATCAAGCCCCAGCATGTCATGGTCGAGATCGACCGGCTTTCGGGTGGCCAGGCCCTCGTAACGTCCGACGTGGGACAGCACCAGATGTGGGCCGCGCAGTTCATCGGATTCAATGAACCGCGTCTCTGGCTCAACTCCGGCGGGCTCGGCTCCATGGGCTTTGGTTTGCCGTCTGCAATCGGCGCGCAATTCGCCCGGCCCGACAAGCTGGTGTTCTCCATCTGCGGCGACGGCGGTTTCCAGATGTCCGTCCCGGAGCTCGCAACGATTGCGAATCACGCGCTGCCCATCAAGATCATCGTGGTAAACAATGGTTATCTCGGCATGGTTCGGCAATGGCAGGAGCTGTTCTATAACAACCGTCTTTCTTCAGTGCAGCTCGATACTTTCCCGGATGCCGAGAAGCTCGCCGGCGCGTATGGCTTCAAAGGCCGCACCATCGATCATCCCAACCAGCTTCGCTCCGCGCTCGAAGAAGCGGTGAACGAACCCGGCCCGTACCTGTTGAATATCAAAGTCACGCCGTTTGAAAACGTCTATCCCATGGTTCCGGCTGGCGCGGCCGTCAACGAAATGGTATTGAAACCGCCGCAGCCCGTAGCCGTGTGATCGGGGTAAAACATAAATGATTCAGATCATCTCAGTCCTCGTCGAAAACAAGCCCGGCGCTCTGATGCGCATCACCGGCCTGCTGAGCGCCCGCGGCTACAACATTGAGAGCCTTACCGTTGCGCGCACGCTCGATCCTACGCTGTCGCGCATGACCATCAAAGTGGATGTCGATCCCGGTCTGCGCGCCCAGGTGATCAAGCAGATGAATAAGCTGATCAACGTGCTGCAGGCGGCCGATCTCAGCGAGAGCCCCGCCGTGATCCGCGAAATGGTGCTGCTGCGCGTCCGCGCCATCATGCCGAACCGTACCGCTATCCTCAAGGAGGCGGAAATCTTCGGCGCGCGCGTGGTCGATTCTTCTACCGAAGGCTTCGCGCTCGAAGCTACGGGCGATCCGGAGAAGCTCGACGAATTCGTCGACGTCATGCGCAGCTACGGCGAAATCGAAGTGACGCGCTCCGGCGCGGTCGCCGTTTCGCTCGAAGCGAAAAAGCTGCGGCTGTCGCCCCCAGTATCGAGACTCTCGGAAACCGCTCCGGCGTCCAACTAGGATTTTAAAAAATGGTAAACCGCTTCTACGAAAAAGACGGCAACTTCGCCGCGATCAAAGACAAGACCATCGCCATCATCGGCTATGGCAGCCAGGGCCACGCGCACGCGCTCAATCTGCGCGATTCCGGCGTCAAGGTGATTGTCGGCTTGCATGAAGGCAGCAAGAGCGCGCCGAAAGCAACCGCCGCGGGACTCAAAGTGATGTCCGTGAGCGATGCCGCCAAAACCGCCGACACCACCATGATTCTGGTTTCGGATCATATCCAGGGCGATCTGTACAACCAGGAAATCGCGCCCCATATGACCAAGGGCAAAACTCTGATGTTTGCCCACGGCTTCAATATTCACTTCGGACAGATCCAGCCGCCGCCCGACATCGACGTGTCGATGATCGCGCCGAAAGCTCCCGGCCATCGCGTTCGCGAGCTGTTCACCGAAGGCGTCGGCGTTCCCGCGCTTGTCGCGATCGATCAAGACCCCTCTGGTCACGCCCTCGAAAACGCGCTCGCTTATGCGCTGGCGCTCGGCTGTCTGAAAGCCGGCGTGATTCAAACGACGTTTAAGGAAGAAACCGAAAGCGATCTGTTCGGTGAGCAGGCCGTCCTTTGCGGCGGCACCAGCGAGCTGATTCGCGCCGGTTTTGAAACGCTGGTAGACGCCGGCTACGCTCCTGAAATCGCCTACTTCGAATGCCTGCATGAACTGAAGCTCATTGTCGATCTAATCCAAGAGGGCGGTCTCGCCTACATGCGCTATTCGATTTCGGACACGGCCGAGTATGGCGACTACACTCGCGGACCGCGTATTGTCACCCCTGAAACACGGGCCGAAATGCGCAAAATTCTTTCCGAGATCCAGTCCGGCCAGTTTGCCCGCGAATGGATTAAAGAAAACAAAACCGGACGTCACAAGTTTCTCGCCATGCGCGAAGCGGCTCGCGAGCAGCCCGTCGAGCGCGTTGGCAGCGGACTGCGCGAGATGATGACGTTCTTAAAGAAGAAAAAGGAAGCCGGCGTCCCTGTAGACCAGGTCGCTTCAGCCTAGAAACAAGGGCGTAGAAATAAAGGTGTTATGCGGATTTTCACTTTCGATACCACTCTCAGGGACGGCACGCAAGGCGAAGCCGTCTCTTTCTCTTTCGAGGACAAACTCCTCATCGCACAGAGACTCGATGAGCTGGGTATCGATTATATTGAGGGCGGCTGGCCGGGTTCGAATCCCAAGGACCGGGAGTTCTTCACGCGTGCCCACGAACTAAATCTAAAGCATGCCAAGCTGACCGCTTTCGGATCCACGCGTTTCGCCAAGAACCCGGTCCATCACGATCCCAATGTCCACTCGCTCATTGAGGCTGGCACGCCCGTCGTCGCCATCTTCGGCAAGAGTTGGGACCTGCACACCAAGCGCGCGCTCGGCATCACGGAAGAAGAAAACCTGGCTCTGATTTCGGAGACCGTGAAGTACCTCAAGGATCACGGCAAGGAAGTGGTCTACGACGCCGAGCATTTCTTCGACGGCTATCTCTCGAACCCGGATTTCGCTTTCCGCACGCTGGAGGCCGCGAAATCTTCCGGCGCCGATGTTCTCGTCCTGTGCGACACCAACGGCGGCACCATCACGCCGCGCCTCATCGAGGTCGTCACCGAAGTGCGCAAGCGCTTCGACGGCATTCTCGGCATCCACACGCATAACGATTCGGATGTCGCCGTGGCGAACACGCTGGCCGCTGTCGAAGCTGGATTTACGCACGTACAAGGGACCATGAACGGCTACGGCGAGCGTTGCGGCAACGCCAATCTCGCGTCCATCATCGCCAACCTGGAATTGAAACTCGGTCACACCACCATCGGACGCGATAAGCTGATGCATCTCAGCTCCGTGGCCCGCTACATCGCGGAACTCGCGAACCTGCCCATGCGTAACGACCAGCCTTATGTCGGACGCAGCGCGTTCGCGCACAAGGGCGGAGTCCATGTCAGCGCCGTGTTGAAGGATGCGGCGACCTACGAACATGTCGCGCCCGAAGTAGTCGGCAACCGCCAGCGTGTACTGTTGAGCGATCTCTCCGGACGCGGCAACGTGCTCTACAAATTGAAGCAGCACGGCCTCGAAGATCGTCTCGATACCAACGCCCGCCGCGAACTGCTGGATCGTATCAAGCAGATGGAGCATGAAGGCTATGAGCTCGAAGCGGCCGAAGGCACCTTTGAACTTCTGGTGCGCGAAGCGCTGCGGCCCGGCCTGAATCTTTTCGAAGTGGTCGGCTTTGAAGTCGCCACCAAGATGACCACCATCGACGAAACGCAGACCACCGCGACCGTAACCCTGCGCGTCCAGGACAGCGTTCATACCGCGACCGCGACCGGTCAAGGTCCCATGAACGCTCTCGACCTTTGCCTGCGCCAGTGTCTCTCGCAGGTTTATCCCAAGATCGCCGACGTCCGCCTGACCGATTACAAAGTGCGCGTGCTCAACTCGAAAAAAGGCACCGCAGCGAAAGTTCGTGTGCTGGTGGAATGGTCGGACCACCGCCGCAGTTGGACCACCGTCGGCGTTTCCGACAACATCATCGAAGCAAGCTGGCGCGCCCTGATCGACGCCATCCGGCTCGAACTGATGCGCCTGACAGAGCAGGACGCGTCGGTAGAAAAGGTCGTCGAAGATTACTGCTGGGGCGTCTGAAAAGGTCCGTATTTTTCGGACGCTGAATCCTACCGTTTCCGACGCCCGAATTCCATCGTTTTCCGACTCCCGAAATCACGCGCCCTTCCGACTCCCGAAATCGTCGTGCGCCCTTCCGACGCACGAATCCTACCGCTTCCGACACCCGAAATCGTGCGCCCTTCCGACGCACGAAATCGTACGCC